>JBEEHU010000108.1:0-52741 GCA_041167565.1 Verrucomicrobiota bacterium
ATATGACATATATTGTATGATGTTATACGGATAATGGAGGATCTTCCTTATAGGGCGATCGCACCTCTGACTCACTCGAATTTATTGCTGCCCAAGGCGATGAAACAGATTCCTCCGCTAGGACGGCCTCAAGAAAGCTAGGAGAACGGTCGTTCATTCCCGCAACTCGAGCCTCAAAACGTGGGCAATGGTCGGCGGCCTTGTCCGGCTGCTTAGGAACGGACCATCGTCGAGCTGCGGACCGCGCCGGTCCTGCTCCCGACAAGCGATCATGTCGTCCCCAGTTGTGAGGGATTCGGAAGTGGCGGATGTAGCTGGCCCGCCTGTCCTATAATCCGGCGCTTTTGCGGTCCGCTAGCGCGAAGATTCCGACTGCGCTCGGTTCCTGCCGGCATGCCGCCCTAATATTCCCACCATTTCAAACCTAGGCCGTTAGCCAACCTGTTCAGAATAAGCGGTGGGCTTAGCGTTTTTATGCAGTGCTCGTATTGGCTTCACCTGCGATTTCTAACCGAAATCTGCCTGGTGGAGCTACTCGTCGGCAACGGTTGCGGATCGAGAAGGCGTGAATCGGGCCAAGCCGAACTCTTCATGGAGGAGCTGAGCGGCGCGATCGGCGTCCTTGCCATCAATGATCACGGCTATCTTAATCTCGGAGGTCGAGATCAACTGGATGTTGATGCCGCCTTTGCCCAGGCAGTCGAACAGGCGCGCAGCGACGCCGGAGTGCGAGCGCATGCCGATCCCGACCACGCTGAGCTTCGCCACTCCCTTTGTCGTGAGCAACCCGGCCGCCTCGACTTCGGTGACGATCGGAGCGAGCAACGCTTTCGCCGCCTCAAGATCGTTTTCGTGGATGGTGAACGAGATATCGGTCGTTCCATGCTTTGAAACGCTTTGCACGATCATGTCCACGACGATGTTGTCCCGCGCGATTTCGGAGAAAATGCGGCCGGCGATTCCCGGCTCGTCGCGCACGTCGTCGATCGTCAGCTTTGCCTGATTGCGATCGAGGCTGACGCCGCGAATGACCACGTCCTCCATATTCGCCGTCTCTTCCTTCGCGATGGTCCCAGGCCCGGGGTTGAGGCTGGAGCGCACTTGAAACTCAATCCCGAACTTCTTGGCGAATTCGACCGCGCGCGATTGCATGACCTTTGAACCGGCGCCCGCCATCTCGAGCAGCTCGTCGTAGGCGACTTCGTCTATTTTCCTGGCGCCCGGGACGACTCGCGGATCGCAGGTGAAGACGCCATCGACGTCGGTAAAAATCTCGCAGGCATCGGCGTTCAACGCCCCGGCCAGCGCGATGGCGGTTAAATCGGAGCCGCCGCGGCCGAGGGTCGTGGTCTCGCCGTCGGCGTTCTGTCCCTGAAACCCGGCCACGACCACGATGTAATCGTCAGCGAGTAATTCGTAGATTTGTTTCGGAGAAATATTCGCGATCTTCGCCCGGGTATGGGCGCGGTCGGTGAGGATGCCCGCCTCTGCGCCGGTAAGCGAAACGGCTTTGCCGCCGAGCGCATTCACCGCCATGGCGGTGAGCGCGATAGCCGCCTGTTCGCCGGTGGCGAGCAAAGCATCGAGCTCCCGTTCCGCCGGCTCCGGCGAGGTTTCGCGCGCGAGCTTGATCAACTCATCGGTCACGCCGGCCATCGCGGAAATGACGGCGACCACCTTGCAACCTTCACGCTGCGTTTCGAGCAAGCGCCGGGCAACGTTTCGAATCCGTTCGGGTGAGCCGACGGAAGTGCCTCCATATTTTTGGACGATCAGGCGCATGGCGAAGCGGGGCCGGAATGAGAGCGAAGAATCACGGAACGGGATGGTTTTCGCTTATGTTGTGGCGGTGTCAACTCGCGAAAGCTTTCGGCGTCACGTGCGGTTGAGCTAGAAGTCTAGCGCACGCAGAACATCCTGCTCGTTCGCGGCTATCGACCGCAACATTCCCGTGCGATCGCTCATTACTTCCGGGTCCTTCAAGCCGTGGCCGGTCAGCGTGCAAACGATTCGCTGGCCCTCGGGAATTTTCGTGAATGGATACGCGGGATTACGCGCGGGATCGCAATACTTGAAGAGCCCGGCGATCGGCGCGGCGCTCGCGGGCTCGACAAAGATCCCTTCGTGTGTGGCCAGCCATTTTTGCGCGGCGAGAATTTCTTCGTCGGCCACGATGTCGATTGCGCCGCGCGAATCGGCCACGGCGCGATCCGCCGTTTCCCAGCTAGCTGGGTTCCCGATCCGAATTGCAGACGCCACCGTTTCCGGATTCTCGATGACGCGATGGTGAAACATCGGCGCCGCGCCCGCCGCCTGAAATCCAAGCATGGCAGGCAGCCGCGTTGATCTGCCGTTATCTCGAAACTCGCGGTAACCGGCCCAATACGCCGTGATGTTTCCGGCGTTACCGAGCGGAAGCAGATGCAGGTCGGGCGCATCGCCCAGCTCGTCGACGATTTCAAACGCTGCGGTTTTTTGGCCGGCAATCCGATCCGGATTGATGGAGTTAACGATCGCAAAATCGTCCCGCGCGCCGAGGATGCGCACGATTCGGAGCGAATCATCGAAGTTGCCTTCGATCGCGATGACCTTCGCGCCGTAGGCAAACGCCTGGAGCAATTTGCCGCTCGCGATTTTCCCGGCGGGCAGGACAACGGCGCAACGCAGGCCGGCCCGCGCGGCGTAGGCAGCCGCCGATGCCGAGGTGTTCCCGGTGGAAGCGCAAATCAGCGCGCTCGCCCGGCGTTCGAGCGCTTTCGAAACGGCAACGGTCATGCCGCGATCCTTGAACGAGCAGGTGGGATTGAGTCCTTCGTATTTCAAATAGACTTCGCATCCACGGCCCACGATCGCACTCAGCCGCGGTGAGAAAATCAAAGGGGTCCCGCCTTCGCCTAACGACACGATCGGCGTCGAGTCAGAAACCGGAAGAAACTCCCGGTAGCGCGCGATCACTCCCCTGCCCCGGTGTGGATTGGTTCTGACTTCTTGCGATTGAGTCATTCGGAAGAACAACTGTCGTAAAGACGCTGCTTTTCCAATCTCGAAATGGAAAGAATGGTCACGCAAGCGCGAATTGCGCCGCAGGTTCTGGGTAGCGCATGCGTCTCGCGTGCTGGCGAAGCCGTCCCGGGTTCGCGAACTTTTCGGAAAGATTGTTTCGGCGAGACGCCGAAACCAGCACGCGAGACGCGTGCGCTACCCAGAACCCGCCAGCAGAGAAGAGGTTGATGCCTGAAGCTTGCGAGTTGAGTGTTGGCCCGATTCCGTCAACCATCCACGCATCCGAAATGTCCGCGCTTAGCAACGAAGATAAACTCCGGCTCCTCACGATCCTGCTCGAGAGCCGGCACGGCGATCTGCGGGAGCAAAATCTGAATCGCCAGGGCAAAGGGCATTTTCACGTTTCCGGCATGGGCCACGAAGGTCTCGCGGCGCTCGGGCTCGCGATGGTGGAAGGCGATTACGTTTGCCCGTACTACCGCGACCGCGCGCTGGTCCTCGGGCGCGGGGTCGCATCGCGCGAGTTGGCGCTCGATTATTTTGCGAAGCGAAAAGGCCAAAGCCACGGACGGCAGATGCCGTCGCATTACAGTTACGCAGCACGCAAGATCTGGAGCGTTCCCACCCCGACCGGGTCGCAGCTTCTCCCGGCCTGCGGCATCGCCTGGGGCATTCAGCTCGATGGAAAACCAAACGTTGTCGTCACCACCGTCGGCGACGCGGCCACGCGGCAGGGCGATTTTTTCGAAGCCGTTTGTTTCGCGAAGGAGCGAAAGCTCCCGGTGCTCTTCGTCGTCGAGGACAACAAATATGGCATCAGCAGTCCGACGAAAAAGATCAACCCCCTCGCGCTCGATGTTCTTCAGCCTAACGACTGGCAGGAGATCGACGGCAGCGATGTCCAGCAAATCCATGATGCCGGCGTGAAGGCGTTCGAGTCGATGCGCGCGGGCAACGGTCCTGCATTTTTCTGGGTGAACATGGAACGCCTCTCGAGCCACACCAGCTCCGACGACCACAAACTTTATCGGACCGCGGAGGAATTGGCCGAAGGCGAGAAGTGCGATCCGTTGCGCGTTTGGAGCGAGCGCCTGATCGCCGAAGGCGTGATGGCCGCAGACGAGTACGCCGCGCTCGACAAGGAAATCAAGGAGCGCATTCGCAAAGAATTCGCTGAGGCTGAGCGCGCGGAAGATCCTTCCGCGGACGAACTCGAGCTGCAGGTCACGGCGGAATTGCCGCAACTCGACGACGAAGTTCTACCGCCGGGCAAATACCGCATCGGGGACACGATCAACAAGACGCTCCGTCTCGGCTTGGAGAGAAACGGCGATCGCATCATTTTCGGCGAAGACGTCGAAGATCCGAAAGGCGGCGTCTTTCGACTCACCCAAAAACTTTCGACCGAATTTCCGAAACAGGTTTACAACTCGCCGCTGGCCGAATCGACCATCATGGGGGTCGCCTGCGGCCTCGCGTCGTACGGGAAGCGGCCGGTCTTCGAGCTGCAATTTATCGACTTCATCGGGCCCGCCTGGAATCAGCTCGTGACAAACCTTTCCACTTTGCGCTGGCGCTCATTCGGCACTTGGACCTGCCCGGTCGTGATCTACGCACCGTACGGCGCGTATCTGCCGGGCGGAAGTTTGTGGCACAGCCAGGCGAACGAAGCCGCGCTCGCGCATTTCCCCGGGATCAACGTTGCGATCCCGAGCACACCCGAGGATGCGGCGGGCCTCCTTTGGACGGCGATGCACTGCGAAGATCCGACCTTCGTTCTCATCCCGAAACATCTTCTCTGGGCCGAACACGAATCGCGGGAACCGGTGCGCGCGGTGCCGTTGGGTGTCGCGCGGAAGCGGGCGAGTGGTTCTGACGTGACGCTGGTCGCGTGGGGCAACACCGTCGAGAAATCACTCGAAGCGCTGGAGGAAATCGGCGGCGAGGTAAGCGTCGACCTGATCGATCTGCGCTCGATCGTTCCGTGGGATCGCGCCGCGATCGAAGAATCGGTCCGACGCACCGGCCGTCTCGTGGTCGTGCAGGAGGACAGCGAGAATTGCAGCGTGGGTCAGATGATCGTCTCGCACCTCGCTGGCTTGCCGGAGATTTGGAGCGAGCTGATCTCGCCGCCGATTCTCGTCAGCAAAACCAATGTCATGATCGGATATAACCCGATCTACGAATATGCGGCGTTGCCCGATGTGAAGCGGATCGTCGCCGCGATCCGGCGCTCTATGTCTTCCCTGGAGACGGCACGCCCTCGTGCCATTGTTGTTGCGCCAGCTCGCGTTGAAACCCACCGGCCCGAGGGCGGGCCGGCTCCAAAAAGGCAAGCCATGACCGATTCGAACCGCGAACAAAAAATCACGATCCCGATCATGGGCGAAGGAATTCGCAGCGCGAAAGTCGTGACGCTGCTCAAGCAGCCGGGCGACGCGATTGCGCTGGACGATCCGCTTTGTGAAGTCGAAACCGACAAGGCCGTTTACCCGATTGAGTCTTCCTTTGCCGGGACCATGGGAGAATGGAAAACCGAAGTTGGCGCGACGGTGGAAATCGGGCAGGAGATTGGGACGATCCTGGCGGAAGGCGATTCGTTCGCCGATCAATTCGAAACAGCCGCGGAAACTTCGAATGGCGCCTCCAGCCCTGTAGCGGCAGGCGTGTCGCCTGCATCCCCGCAGCCGGCCCGGCTGCCACTACAGAAGAAGTCCGCCGCGATCGAGCCGGCGCTTTCGCCAACGATCGTGCGTCGCCTCGGCCGCGTCGTCCCGGCAAATTTGCAGATCGATGCGCGTTGGGATGCGATCCGCTCTGCACGCGGCAAAGAGAAAAAGCGCGACAAGGAAAATGCGGCGTCACCTTCGGTCATGATCGCGTGGGCGGTCGTTAGGGCAATGGAGAAACACGCGCCGTTCCGCCGCATCATCTTGGACGACGACAGCATTACCGAGAGCGACGAATTCGATCTCGGGATTGCCGTCTCACTGGAGGACGACCGGCTCGCGACCGCGGTCGTGACCCATGCCAATACCCGCGACTGGCCGGATTTCGTGCAGCGCTACAACGAGACCGTCGAGGAAACGCGCGCCGGCCGCGTCGATGCCGTGAATGCGCCGCTCGTGATTAGCAGCCTTGGCGCATTCGGCGTCCGAACCGGCGCGCCGATTGTCGTGCCGCCGTCAGTCGGAACTTTGTTTGTCGGTTCGGCGCATTACGAGGCGATCGGCGACGGGAAGAAATCGGAACCGGTGGAAGTCATCACGTTATCGTTGACGTTCGATCATCGCGTGGTGAACGGCGCCGGCGCCGCAAACTTCGTTCACGACATCAAGCAGCTGATCGAGAAATTCTCGATCCCGACAGCGGCGAAGGCGACCAAAGCGTAGCTTCTGGAGCCGCTTCGCTGTGCGAAGCGCCGAGAGCCATCGCGGCCCGCACCCACGCGGCCCACAGGGCCGCGGCTACAGAAGAGCTACTTCATCCGCTGAACATATTCCGTCACCTGCTCTTCGAGAATCTCCAGCGGCAATGCGCCGTTCTTGAGCACGACATCATGGAATTCGCGCTGATCGAACTTCGTTCCCAACCCCGTCTGCGCGCGCGTTCGTAATTCCTGGATCTTCAGCATTCCCACTTTGTAGGCGCATGCCTGTCCCGGATTCACGATGTAACGCTCGATCTCCGCGGTCACTTCCTTTTCGGGCATGCCGGTTTTCTCGCGCATGAAATCGATCGCCTGCTGGCGCGGCCAGCGTTTCGCGTGAATGCCAGTGTCCACCACGAGCCGGACCGCGCGGAAAAGCTCGCCCTGCAAACGCCCGAGATCGCCGAACGGATCGCCCTCGTACCAGCCCGCCTGTTTCGCCAGCCATTCAGTGTAAAGCGCCCAGCCTTCCTGATACGCCGTGAACGGAATGAGCTTCCGGAATTGCGGCAGCCCCTTCAACTCCTGCGCCGTCGCGATCTGCCAATGGTGTCCTGGGACCCCCTCGTGATAAGCGAGCGTCGGCATCGCCCATTTCGAAATCTCAGTCATGTCGCGGAGGTTCGCGTAGAAAACGCCGGGGCGCGCCCCATCCAGCGAAGCGCCTTGATAATAGGCGCCCGGTCCCGTGGCTTGTTTGAATTCCGGCACGCGGCGCACCTCGACCTTCGCCTTCGGCGTGGTCTTGAATAATTCCCGGCAACGCTCCGTGGCCTGGGTGATCAACCGCGTGTATTCCGCCAGCGCATCCGCGCGTCCCTTGTCGTCATTCGAGAATTGGAATTTCGGGTCCTTCCGCAATGCGTCCATTGCTTCGCCGATCGGGCGGCCGGCGAGTCCATTGGCATCGAGGATCGCACGCATCTCCGCTTCGATCCGGGCCACTTCGCGGATGCCGAGGTCATGCACCTCCTGCGGCGGCATCGTCGTGGTCGTGTTCCTGCGCAACACGAATGCGTAATAGGCATCGCCATCCGGCAGCTTCCACACGCCGTCGTCGGTGGTCGTCTTGGGCAGAACGCCGTTGAAGTAATCGATTAGTTTTTGATAGGCCGGATAAACCGTGCCCTTGATCGCGTTCTCAACCTTGGCCTGCAAGTCCGACCGTTGCGCATCCGTTAGGCCATTGATCTTCGCCGCGCGCGTCTTGAATGAGGTCGCGAGAATATTTTCCGCGGCCGGTTGCGCCACGAATCCGTTCATCTCCGCGAGGACTTTCTCGACCACGAAACGCGGCGGCAGGATTTGCTTCTGTTCGCGCAGCCGCAGGCTTTCGAGCAGTTGATCAAACTTCGTCGGAAGCGCGTTGAGCCGCTGGAGGTAATATTCGCAATCCTGCGGCTTCACGAGCCGGTGAATGTTCGCCATGAACGACGGGAATTCGTTCTGCACTCCGAAGAGCTGGTTAACGGGATAGTTATGCCACTGATATTTTTCGCCTTCGATTTCGCGGCCGATGAACCAATCGAGAATGTGAGTCGAAAGGCGCTGCGACGGCGTCTGCTTCTCGAGCGGATACTCATGAAGATCGGCCAGGTTTTGTTTCGCGCGGTCGAACGCACGTTGCTGATGCGCCGGTGAGATATCGCCGAGTTTTCCGTTATGCCCGGTAATTCCGAACCGCTCAACCAATCCGAGCGATGAGAGCAGCTCCGGCTCCTCGAACAGGACCTGCGCGAAAACCTTCTCGTAAAAGAGATTCAGGCTCCAGGGCCGGAACCAGATGAGATTGACCAGAAAGATGGCCGCTACGAGAACCAACAGCGCCACGATCCGCAGCGTCCATTTCAAGATGCGTCTGAACATCCCGCAGTCTTGCCTCCCCCACCCTTATGCGGTCAATGCAAACTTCTCCGCCACGCGGTTACGCTGCCTCCGCATTCGCTGAGATCTGATGTAGGATGCTTGCATGCCCACAATCACCGAGCGGCGCCAAATCTTTCGCGAGCTGCACGGGAGCGGTTGCTTCGCGATCCCGAATCCATGGGACATCGGCAGCGCCCGTTACCTCCAGCATCTCGGATTCAAGGCGATCGCGACGACCTCGGCGGGTTTCGCTTTCTCGCGCGCCTTGCCGGATAACGCGGTGGGGCTCGACGCGATGCTGGCGCATATCCGTGAATTGGTGGAGGCCACAGACATTCCCGTGAATGCCGATTTCGAGAATGGCTACGCGGATGATCCGGCCGGAGTGTTTTCGAATGTGCAGCTCTGCGTCGCGACCGGAGTCGCCGGCTTGTCGATCGAAGATTCGACCGGGCAAAAAGATCAGCCGTTGTATGAGATCGGCGCCGCCATCGAGCGGATCGAAGCGGCCCGGTCGGCGATCGGAAACAGCGGCGCTGTGCTCGTCGCGCGCGCCGAGTGCTTTCTTGTCGGCCGGCCAGAGATCGATGAAGTGATCCGGCGCCTCACCGCGTACGCCGGTGCTGGCGCCGATTGTCTGTACGCGCCGGGCGTTCACACCCGCGAAGATATCGCGGCAGTTGTTGCGGCGGTCGCACCGAAGCCGGTCAATGTGCTTATCGGCGGACCGGGCGGCCTAACGATGGAAGATTGCGCGGCGCTCGGCGTGCGACGAGTCAGTGTCGGCAGCGCGCTCGCCCGCGCGGCCTGGGGCGGCTTCATCCGCGCGGCGAAGGCGCTGGCCGATGCCGGGCGCTTTGAAGGTTTCGCGCAGGCCGCACCCCATGCGGAATTGCAGCAGTTCTTTTCCGCCGACGCGAAGCGGCAGACATAAATGCGGTTAACAAGTCTGATGGAGGGGCGAGCTCCGCGAGCCCGCGGACAAGCATCACGGCGTCGCAGGAGCTCCGCGAGCCCTGGGGCAAGAAATCACGGCGTCGCAGGAGCTCCGCGAGCCCGTAGACCAGAATCACGGCGTCGCAGGAGCTCCGCCCTCCACGCTCACAACGCAAGGGTCATCCCTTTTCCAACACGATCATCGCCATCGCGTGATGTTCGGTGTGACTGAGCGTGATCCACACCGCCGTGATGCCGCGCTCTTCGGCCAGCTTCTTTGCGCCGCCCTCGAGAACCACAAACGGCTCCCCGCTCGGTTTGCGGTGAACATCGATCTCTTTCCATCCCATCGCCTTCCCGATGCCGGTGCCGAATGCCTTCGACACCGCCTCTTTCGCCGCGAACCGCGCCGCCAAATGACGCGCCGGATATTTCATCGATTGCGAATACTCGATTTCACCCGCTGTGAAAACGCGGTGGAGAAAGCGCTCGCCGAAACGATCCAGCGAATGCTGAACGCGCGCGTTCTCCACAAGATCGACACCGATTCCAAATACGCTCATAGCAACGAACCGAAGATGAATTAGGAAAGCAGGAAAACAGGAAGGAAGAAGTTGATTCTTGTCGTAGCTGTCTGGCCTCTAGATTCAATCCCTTTCCTGCTTTCGTGCTTTCCTAATTATTCCCGTCTCCTCGTGGCTTCCTGGTTTCCAGATTCCATCCCATTTCCTGCTTTCCTGATTCATCCGCGGTAATTCTCCATCAGCGCAAGCATTTCGCGCACGGCGGTTTCGAAGCCGACCAGGATCGCCCGCGCCACGATCGAGTGCCCGATATTCAAGTCCACCAGATGCGGGATCTTGTGAATGAGAGAAATATTCCGGTAATTGATGCCGTGTCCGGCGTTGACCTGCATCTTCAGCTCCGCCGCGCCGATTGCCGCCGCGCGTAATCGCGCCAATTCCTGTTGCGCAATCTCCTCCGTGAAAGCGTTCGCTAGTTTACCCGTATGCAATTCCACCATATCCGCCGCCAGCTCGGCCGCCGCGTCAACCTGCTCGAGCGCCGGATCGATGAACATGCTCACGCGAACGCCGGCCGCGTGCAGCCTTTTCACCGTTGGCGCCAATTCTTTCCCGTTCGCCACAAGATCGAGGCCGCCTTCGGTTGTGACCTCCTGGCGTTTCTCGGGAACGAGACAGACTTCGTCGGGCACGATGCGCAGTGCGATGTCCACGATCTCCGGCGTGTTGCCCATTTCGAAATTCAGCTTCGTCACGAGGCTTTCGCGCAACCGCTGGATATCGCGGTCCTGAATGTGACGCCGATCGGCGCGCAGGTGCACCGTGATCCCGTGCGCACCCGCCCGCTCGCAGATCCCCGCGATCGCGATCGGGTCCGGCTCCGCGTTTTTCGAGTCGGGCATTGTCGCATAACGCGCCTGCCGCAGCGTAGCGACATGATCGATGTTTACCCCGAGCCGAAGCGAGTTCACGGAGGCAATAGGAAGCAGGCGCTCGGGAGGAGCAAGTTTTTCTCTCGCGCCCCGCCGGGAAGCCGCCGCATTGTAGCCGCGGCCCTGTGGGCCGCATTGTTCGACGGAGAAACCCAGTGGAACATCACTGCTATCCGTTCGCGACGGCGCGGCTTCAGCGTTGCCCAGACGGGTCGTCCAAAGTAGAGTGTTGCTCCGCCCCTCACATGAACTTCCGCCGTTACCCGATTTTGAGTTAGACGAAACTCTTTCGTCTAATTCTCGTTAGATGTTTCTCCGAGGTCAGCAGGTAAGTGCGACACGACTTCTGGTCGATGTCGTTTTCTGCGCTTCCGGTATCGCGATTATTGTCTTCGCCATCTATCTGTGGAGTAACTATGGCTTCACACTGGGTCCGAATCACAGGCTGCACCCCCACTGCACCGGACCCGAGTGGTCACGCGCGATGGCTCTTGCTTGTCGGCGTCGGGATAGCGGGATATTTCGGCTTTTCGCTCGCTAGTACATTCGTTCAGACTGACTCGAAAGAAGACGACGATGAAGCCACGCCTCACATCTAACCAATCGCTGCAGCTAACCGCTGGCCGCTCCGGGGACTTACTTTCGATCATGCAAACACCCAGCATTTGAATCCATGCTCGCTCCTGCCAGCGGTAGCTGAGCTCATTCTCGTTAGATGGCATTCCTCGCTCCCGAAATTCGTCTCTCGATTCCAACGCTCCGCATTGTGTGGCTCGGAGTTTTCATCAGCCACGCGGTCGTCGGTTTTCTGCTCTACCGCTGGCGAGTTCTCTCGCAGTCGCGGCTTGCAGACAGCGACTGGGTGGTTTTCGGCATCCCATTTTGGCTTGCTTTTCTTGCGTATCTGGTCGCATTCACATTCTCAGCATATCTTCGCCCGCGGTCTATCTATCGCTGTGTTGGCCTCACGGTTTTATCTTTCGCCGGTGCGTTTTTCTGCTGGTTGTTCTACATGTTTTTTGCCGCCAACACGTATGGGACGTAGCACGCTTTGCCATCTAACCATGCGATGGAGCGAACGGCGGACCGCTGTGCGCTCCACTTTTAAGATGACTTCCACACTTCTAATCCGAGCGACGCGCGCTCTCGTCCGCCGTCGCTCATCTTGTTCTCGTTAGGCGTATGAGACGTTGCCTTTTCTTGTCGTCGATTGCGCTGGCTTTCATGCCACTAGCTGTCCATGCGGAGGATTCTCATCGAGTCCACGTTTCGGCAGTCCACCATATGCCGACCAAGGATGTGCGGTTCACGGTTGTATCGGGCGTCACCGCGCCGCCGAAGCTCATCCGCGGGTTGGCTCCAGTTTATTCGCTGCCTCGGGCCGGCTGGCGTGAAGATGGATTCGCGACGATTTCATGTACGGTCGACGTTACGGGACGGACACGGGGTTTTCGCATTGTGAAGGCAAGTCGTCCATACTTCGCGCGAGATGCGATCGCGGCCTTAGAGAAATGGACTTTCCAGCCCGCCATGAAAGGAAATCGACCTTGGCCTTGTGAGATCGAGGTGCCATTCTTGTTCCGTCTGCACCCGTGAACGCCTAACCATGCGATGGAGCGAACGGCTGGCAGCTTTGATTCCTCGCATTCCATGAAATTCCACCCTCAATCCGCAGCGACGCGCCACCCCGCCAGCCGTCGCTCATCTTATTCTCGTTAGATGGGAGGAAAAACAGAAGGGGTCAGTCTGTGAATCTCGACAGAGATCACGATTGCAGCCGATATTAGTTTCAAAGAGGAGACGACCCATGAATGAACAACGGTATCCAAACGAAAGCAGAGAATATCGCGAGGTGCGCGAAGCGTTGCTCAAAGAAGAACAAGAGCTTGTCGACAAAGTAAAATTGGTGGCCCAAAAACGCCGCACTCTCCCTCCCGGCGGGCAGTTGAAGGAGGACTACGTCTTCCAATGGGCTAACGATGGGAAAGTGGGCAAGAGAGTAAGATTCTCCGAGCTCTTTGGGGATAAAAATACACTGCTGCTTTACTCGTTCATGTACGGACCGAACTGGGACAATCCCTGTCCTTCCTGTACGTCGCTGGTCGATGGGTTTGATCGAACCTGGTATCAGGTCACGCAGCACGCTGCGTTTGTCGCCATTGCCAAAGCGCCGGCCGATCGAATCAACGCGTGGGCCAAAAAACGAGAATGGTCGCAGATGGCGCTGGTTTCAGGAGCGGACTCTACCTATCAAGCCGATTACAAATGCCAGGGAGACTCCGATGACATGCAACTGCCGGTCATGCATGTCTTCAGGAAGCATGATGGAAAGATTTTTCATTTCTGGGGAACTGAAACGATGGAGAATCATGTCGACACGGTCTGGGCGTATTGGAACCTAATGGACTTTACGCCCGAGGGCCGGCCCGACATTCCCACTCCGCCGCAGAACTTCAGATCCGAATTCCTGGAAAAAAACTATCTGAATAAGGAGTAGTTAGGCGCGAATCGAACGGGACGAACGGGGTCCCTATTGCGTAAAGATCAGCTTGGTCCCTGCAATCAAGAGGACCACCGCAAGCAAACGTTTGATGATGGTGTGATTAAAACGCTTGCTGCCCAAGTACGAGCCGGCGGTGCCGCCCACCACGGCGGCGATCGCCAAAGCGATCGCGAAGTTGGGGAATTGTTTCGTGCTGCTGAGATTCCCGGCGAGTCCAGAAATCGAATTGACGAGGATAAAGAGCGCGGACACGGCGGCGGCCGTTTTGATCCGCGACCAATGCATGAGCAACAAGAGGGGCGTGAGAAAAATTCCGCCACCAGTTCCAGTCAGGCCTGAGAGCAAGCCGAGGCCGGCGCCCCACGAGATCGCAACGGGGCGTGAAGGCTCGTGCGCGACCGAGTCATCTGTGGCCCGGTAGAGGAAGCGGGCGGCTGAGAAAAGAAGAATAATTCCCACGAAAATTTTGAAGAGGTGGGTGGGCAGATTGAGATAGCCGCCGACGAAAGCCATCGGGATCGCCAGGACCGCGAAAGGCCAGAAGAGCCGCCAGGAAAAATGGCCAGCTCGCCAGAACTGCCAGGTGCCGATGCACGCCACGAGAATGTTGAGGACGAGCGCCGTCGGTTTGATTACCGCGGGCGCAAGCCCAAACAGCGACATGGTCGCGATATAACCCGATGCTCCGGCATGACCTACACTGGAATACAGGAAGGCCACGATCAGGATGGCCCCCGTCAGGAAGTAGATTTGTTCAGAGGTCATTGAAACATTCAGCTTCTACTTTCGCCTCCCATCTTCCGGGAGCCAGATCATTTTATACCGGAAAATGCTTGTGCGTCCCCCTCCCGGTTTCATATCCAAATGATGTGTCCCGCCGCGCCGTTCTCATCTTCGCAGACGAAGCGCATCTGGAACTGGCGAAGCGCTCGTTCCCCGTCGCCGCGCGGCCCCTCCTCAATCTTCCCGCCTTTGGCTCGGAGATTTCGTCGGCGATCGATGTCCATCTTTTCAGCTCGGCCGCCGACACGGTTGCTTCCGGCCCCAACGTTCACCGCCAGACAGGTTGCGATTTCGCGGCGCGCTTTGAAAATGCGATCGAGCGAATCGCGCAGCTCGGCTACGACGAAGTGGTGGCGGTCGGCCGCGATTGCCCGGGTCTTCGTGCAATCGACATCGAGCGCGCCTTCGCCGAGCTGGCGTCGAGGAAACTGGTTCTAGGGCCGGATCATCGCGGCGGTTGCTACCTGATCGCGTTTCGTTCGGCCGATCGGGAACTGCTCCGCGATGTGCGATGGAAGCAAAATACCGATTGCGCCCAACTGCAGAGACGGTGCGGCCCAGCGCAGGTCTTCCTCCTGCAGGTGAAACATGATCTCGACTCCTGGGCGGACATCCGGATTTTCGCTGGCAGCGGCGATCCCCTGGCGCGGCTCGCAATGTTCCTGCTCGGGGTCATCAGCGCCACCCGGACGCGCGTTGTCCATTTCGTAAGTATCGCATCCCAGCAAATGCGGGTGCGCCAGCAAATGCCGCCTCCGGCATTTGCGGCCTGAACGCGATCCCGTTTCCGCGAGGAAACCGGTCGCCCCGCCGATCCCAACCCCGGCGTCATCTCGTTAGGCGCCGCCAACTCAGCAAACTATTATGTTACATCCATCTCTTATTCCAGGTCTGGGCAGAGGACGCATTGCCGTCCGGATTGCGGTTTGCGTGCTCTGTTGCGGCGCCTTCCCACTTCACCGCGCCGCGGCCGAGACCAAATCCGATTCGGAGCGTCTCGAAAAACTCGAGCGGGCGGTCGAACTTTTGCAAAAACGAAACACGGAGCTCGAGCAGGAAGTAAAGAGCCTGAAGAAAGAAAAGCCCGCTGCTCCTGCTCTCAGCGAGCAGAAACGCTCCCGCTTTGTTCCCGATTCAAAGTCGTACGTCGAGAAAAGCGAGACGACGGAAGAAAAGAAACCGGTTTATGTCGTTCCAGGAGGCTCGGAGTACAAGCTCACGCTGGGCGGTTACATCCAGGCAAATTTTGAAGGCGGTGATGTTTCCGCTTTTGAAGGTCGCTTCGGCCTGACCGCGTTAAAGGACCGTTTCCGCCTCCGCCGCGCCCGGATCAACCTGATCGGAGATTACAAGGAACAATTCGACTTCAAAATAGAGGGCGACTTCGAGCAGAGCGATGGCCTCTCGTCCGCGACGCGCACTGGTTTTTCCAGCACGGATATTTTTATGAACTGGCATCGTTTCCCCGAAGCGAACATCAAAGTCGGACAATGGAAAGCGCCATTTGGCCTGGAGAACCTGACTTCCGACGCCCTGATTCTGACCATCGAACGCAGCCTTCCCACGGGCGCGATCGTTCCCGAACGGCAACTTGGCGTGATGCTTTGGGGCAAGCCGTTAACCAATGTTGCGCCCGAACAAAAAGATCTGGTGACGTATTACGCTGGCATCTTCAATGGCAGTGGGCGCAATTTTAACGTCAACGATAACAATGAATTCATGTATGTCGGCCGGCTCGAGCTTCTTCCCTTCAAAGGCGAGTTCATGGGGCAGGAAGCGAGTTTGAAAATAGCGGGCGATTATTATTTCAGCCGCGATGCGACCGGCACCAACATCTCGCCGGCTTTGAACTTGAGAGTGAACGCGGATGGTTCCCTTACCTCCTATACGCTTACGAGCCCGGACCAACGACATGCCTATAGCTTCGATGCCTGGCTGAAGGTCGGGCCGTTCGATCTGATTGGTGAGTATTTTAATGAGAAGGTGAGTCCGCGCGGCGGAACGACCTTCAGCGAATTCGAAGCCGACGGGTATTACGTGCAGGGGAGTTACTTCCTTATTCCAAAAAAATTGCAGGCTGTAGTGAAGTGGGAATCCCTCACGCCCGGCCAGGTGCCTAACGATGGCATCCATTCCATTACCGGCGGTTTGAACTACTACATCCACGGCGACGGCATCAAGGTCATGGCCAACTACGTGCATACCTGGTCCGATTTCCACGAGGCCCATCCACAATTTGGAGGCGACCAATTCGACGAAGTCATCCTGCGCCTGCAGGTGATGTTTTAAAACTATGAGCACCATCAACGCTGAATCCGAAGTTCGTAAACGGTACGCCGCCGGCGCGCAGGCCCCCGAAGCGAAACTCTGCTGTCCGGTCGATTACAACACTGAGTATCTCAAAGTCATTCCGCAGGAAGTGATCGAGCGCGATTACGGTTGCGGCGATCCCAGCAAGTATCTGCGCGAAAGCGAGACGGTGCTCGATCTCGGAAGCGGCACGGGCAAGATCTGTTTCATTGCCGCGCAAGTCGTGGGGCCGAACGGGAAAGTCATCGGCGTCGATATGACCGATGAAATGCTGGAGGTCGCGCGGGCGAATGCGCCGATCGTGGCCGAGCGGATTGGTTACGCGAATGTCGAGTTCCGGAAAGGACGCATCCAGGATCTGGCGTTGAGCATCGATCTGCTTGACGCGGAACTGAAGCGACGCCCAATCAGTGACGCCGCTTCATTCCTGGCCGCGGATGAGCTTGCGCAGGAATTGCGGGTGAAGAGCCCGCTCATCGCCAATGACTCAGTGGATGTCGTGGTTTCCAATTGCGTGCTTAACCTCGTTGAAGCGCACGCCAAGCGGCAACTGTTCGATGAGATCTTTCGCGTTCTGAAAATAGGAGGCCGCGCAGTGATCTCGGACATCGTGAGCGATGAGGAAGTGCCCGAGCATTTGCAAAACGATCCCGAGCTTTGGAGCGGCTGTATCTCCGGCGCGCTGACCGAAGAAGGATTTGCCGCTGCCTTTACCGCGGCGGGCTTCTATGGCGTGCAGATCCTGAAGCGCGACGAACAACCGTGGCAGACCGTGGAGGGAATAGAATTCCGGTCGGTAACAATCGAGGCCTTCAAAGGAAAGCAAGGCCCATGCGTCGAGCGCAACCAGGCGGTTATCTATAAAGGGCCATTCAAAGAAGTCCTGGACGACGACAACCATCGGATGGAACGCGGCAAGCGCTACGCCGTTTGCGACAAGACCTACAATATTTATCGCAAAGCACCTTACTCCGCCTCATTCGAATTCATCGAACCGCTGACGCCAATTCCGATTGAGGAAGCGAAGCCATTCGATTGCTCACGCACCTCTGTGCGCCATCCGAAGGAAACCAAGGGACAGGATTACAATGTGACTACCGACGCCTCGCAATGCTGCGATGGCGGAACCTGCTGCTAACAAGAGCCCGATTTTCATGCTTCTTATCGCTCTCTTCCTTGCCACCTGTTTCCTCGCCTACTCCAATGGCTCGAATGATAACTTTAAAGGGGTCGCCTCCCTCTATGGTTGTCGCGCGGCGAGTTATCGAACCGCGATTACCTGGGCGACCATCACCACTTTTGCCGGTTCGATCGCCTCGGTTTTTCTTGCGCAGATTCTGCTCAGGAAATTCTCCGGAAAAGGTCTGGTGCCGGATACGCTAGTCGGTTCGGAACAATTCGTCCTCGCTGTAGTTCTTGGCGCGGCCCTCACGGTAATTCTCGCCACCTACCTCGGGTTCCCCATTTCCACGACACACGGCATCACTGGCGCGATCGTCGGTTGTGGATTGGTCGCGGTGGGTAATGGAGTAAACTTTGCCGCGCTTGGAAAAGGTTTCATCCTTCCGCTCTTGCTCAGCCCCATTCTCGCGATCGTCCTTGGCGGGCTCCTCTATTTCGGTCTTCGCGGTTTGCGGCTCGTTTGCGGCGTCCGCAAGGAATGGTGCATCTGCGTCGGCTCGGAAGAAAGGATCGTCGCACTCACCCAACCTACTTCGGTCCTCGCCATGAGGAGCGCCCAGTCGATTACCCTTACGATCGACGAACGGGAGAATTGCCGGGAGCGCTACGCCGGCTCGATGCTCGGCTTAAGCGCGCAGCAAATCATGGACGGCGCGCATTTCCTCAGCGCGGGCGTCGTCAGCTTCGCCCGCGGTTTGAATGACACCCCCAAGATCGTGGCGATGCTGCTCCTTTTGAAATGGATGGATGTCCGCTGGGGCTTTTTTGCGGTGGCGATCGCGATGGCGGTTGGTGGATTGCTCAACGCCCGTAAGGTGGCCGAGACGATGAGCCATAAGATTACCGCGATGAACCATGGACAAGGTTTCTCCGCGAACCTGACTACCGGCATTCTCGTCATCGCCGCCAGCTTCTTCGGTTTGCCGGTTTCGACTACGCATGTTTCTGTCGGCGCACTTTTCGGCATGGGCCTCACGACCGGACGGGCCAACCCGCGAGTCATGTTAAACATCGTTCTTTCATGGCTCATCACCCTGCCTTGCGCGGCGCTCATTGCCGGCCTGGCCTACACGATTCTTCGGCACTCATGAATCTGACTGCCGATAACACTTTCGCGCGAAAGCTGGCCGAGCATGATTTGCCTCTGCGCCACACGAAGACGGAAATCCTTCAAATCAATGTCGGCAAGCTTTGCAATCTCACCTGCATTCATTGCCACGTGAACGCCGGGCCGAAGCGGAAGGAAATCATGACGCGAGCGACGATCGATCAGCTCATCGATTGGCTGGCGAAGACAGATATCACGACGGTTGACCTGACCGGCGGCGCGCCAGAGATGATTCCGGATTTCAAGTATCTCGTCGAACGGTTGAAGGCACTTACGCCGCCGCGGCATATCATCGACCGCTGCAATCTCACGATTCTGCTTGAACCGGGCTACGAAGATTACGCGAAGTTTCTCGCCCGGCACGAGATTGAGATCATCGCATCGATGCCCTGCTACTCGCCCGAGAACGTGAACGCGCAGCGCGGCAACGGCGTTTTCGACGGAAGCATCACGGCGCTCCAGCTTTTGAACTCGTTAGGCTACGGCATCGAGCCAGACCTTCCGCTTCATCTTGTCTATAATCCGAACGGCGCTTTCCTTCCGGGCCCGCAGGAAGAACTTGAAGCCGACTACAAGCGAGAGCTCAAGAATCATTTCGGCATCGTTTTCAACAAGCTCTATACCATCACTAACCTCCCGATCTCGCGTTTCGCCTCTTACCTGAAGAACAACAACCTGCTCGGCGATTACATGGCATTGCTCAACGACGCGTTTAATCCGGCCACCGTGAACGGCCTGATGTGCCGCAACACCATCAATGTCAGTTGGCAGGGCGAAGTGTTCGATTGCGACTTTAACCAGATGCTAAAGATGCAATGGCGTGATGGAGAGCAGGGACTGCACTTGTGGGACGTCGATCCCGCGCAGGTAGAGAAACGCGCGATCCTGACCGGCGACCATTGCTTCGGCTGCACGGCCGGAGCCGGCTCGAGTTGCGGCGGCGCGTTGGTATAGCTGTAGGTGGATCGAGCGCTCCGCCGCTCGATGTTTTTGGCGTAGCAGAGTCTAACTCATCGAGCGACGGAGCGCTCGATCCACCTACAGAAGATCCTTAGGCGCTCGTTTGCGCCACGCGATTTCGATCGCGCGTCGCAGCGTGCTCCTATCAACCACGTCAAGACGAACCGTGGTACTGCCGCTTTTTCCCCACGCTCCTTTGGCCGGCGCGAAAACTTTGGGATGCGATTTCACGAGGCGCGCTTGCTCCTCGGGCGGGAGGACGACCATTCCATGCTCCTGATCCGGATAACCAAGCGAGGCGAAAATCTTGCCGCCCACACGAAAATCGGGATGCGCCATGTGCGCGCTTTCGGAAGCTTCCGGCAAGCTGAGCGCAATCTTACGAAAGTCGGCGGGAGTCATGGACGGTAGGTCATGATGGCTACGTTCTGTTCACGATAGGCGGTATGTTCTTGCAAAGACCAGCCAAGATTCGCGTAGAATTTTTCGCTATGCACCGTGTAGAGGTAGAGGATTGGAACCTTCAAAGCGGCTGCCTCGGACATGATTCGGCGGACTAGCTGCGCGCCCACTCCTTGCCGCCGATGATCGGGCCCGACAAATACGCTGGCCAGCCACGGGCTTAATTCCAGGCGCGTGTCCATGTCGTGCGACACCAGACTGGCCGAGCCCAGTAATACTTGATCGTCGAGGCCGACCACCGTCAGCGGAATGCGGTCGCGGTTCGCCGAACCCTCGATCCGCGTCACGCGCGCCTCCACGGAATCGCCCGGCCTCAGGTAGCCCCATTCGGCGTGGTGCCATTTTGCGAGCGAGGCCAGAAACTCCGGATGATCCGCCAGATATTCGATCGTCATAAGCAACTTACCGGCAATGTAGCAACTGTCATTGACGCTGGCTGCCATTTCTTTCACTCTCGGCGTTCATGAAATCTCTGGCCGTCCTTTTCCTGCTCTGTCTTGTTTTCGTTCTCGGATGGGCCGCGCCCGTTCGCGCGCAGGAAACTTCGCCATCTCCCTCGATCTCTGCGCCCGCTCCCTCCATCGCGCCGGATGCCGATCCCGCCACGGCGACGCGCGCCTGGCTCGACACGGTGCCGGCGGACAAACGCGCGAAGTCGGACGCTTATTTCGAAGGCGGTTATTGGTTGATCCTTTGGAATGTTCTTCTCGATGTCGCCATCTCGCTCCTGCTCCTGGGCACACGTCTCTCCGCGCGAATGCGCGATTTTGCGGAACGCACCACTCGCTTCAAGGCCCTCCAAGTTGCCCTCTACGCCATTCCCTATGTGCTGCTCACTTTTGCACTCTCCTTTCCGCTGACCGTCTACCAACGTTTCTACCGCGAGCACTCTTACGGCCTGGCGACGCAAACCTTTGGCCCCTGGTTCAAGGAGCTAATGATCGCACTCCTCGTCTCTTTAATCGCGACGACGATTTTGTTGATAATTCTCTACGCGGTTTTCCGTCGCGCGCCCCGGACCTGGTGGCTCTGGGGGACCGGGGTGGTCGTCGTATTTCTCGCCTTCGGAATTATGGTCTCACCGATCTATATCGAGCCTCTCTTCAACAAGTACAAGCCGCTCGCCGATCAGAAAGTCAGCGACGCGATCCTCACGATGGCGCGGGCGAATCAGATTCCGGTTACCCAGGTCTTCGAGGTTGATGCGTCGCGCCAATCGAACCGGATCAGCGCAAACGTGGCCGGCTTTCTCGGAACGACCCGGATCGCGTTGAATGACAATCTGCTCAAGCAATGCACGCTGCCGGAAATTCGCTCTGTCATGGCGCACGAAATGGGGCATTACGTCTTGAATCACATCACGAAGTTCCTCATCAGCTTTTCGCTTGTCGGCCTGATCTCATTTGCTCTCGCCAAATGGGGATTCGAAGCCCTGGTCAGCCGGTACGGCGATCGTTGGGGAGTGCGTGGCATCGCCGATCCCGCGGGCCTTCCCATCCTCTCGTTGATGTTCGGGGCGATCGCCTTCGTCATGACGCCGGTCAACCACACCATCACCCGCGTCGCGGAAGTGGAAGCGGATGCTTTCGGCGTCAATACCGCACGCGAGCCGGACGGATTCGCGAAAGTGGCGCTCAAGCTCGGCACTTATCGCAAACTGGATCCGACGCCGATGGAGGAGTTCATCTTCTTCGATCATCCCAGCGGCCGCGCCCGGATCCGCATGGCGATGGATTGGAAAGCCGCTCATTTGCCAGCCGGGGGAACGGAGTGACGTCCCTGTAGCGGCGGTCTATGACCGCCGAACGGATCAGACCAGACGATGTCGGCGGTCATAGACCGCCGCCACAGGTAAACCGCGTTGCGCTACGGGCGGAACGACTTTATCCATCTCTTCCTATGAAGCGCAGCACGTTGCTCCTTACCGTTCTTTTATTTATTGCGGGCCCGCTCTTCGCAGCGGATGCCGACCAGTTCGTATATCCCTCGCCGCCGAAGGGCGGGCAGGCCGACGATTAGTCGCGCGTGCAGGCCGCTTTGACGCGGCCGCCTATGCTTCCGCAGTGAGATCGGCTTCGAGCGGATGATCTTTCTGGAATCTGCTTACGCCGAACACGCTGAAACCAACGACACGGCCTTGCTCATCCACGCGCTTCATCAACGCATCGCTTCCAGTCGGCCGCATGTAACCAGGCGCATCAGAAAAGGCCACTTCGAGGTAATCACCCTCGGGATCAAACCACAGTTTTACTTTATCGACCATAATGTTTAGCCGGATTTACTAGTCAATTTTCGCCTCTCCGCGTCCGCCGCGTCGCGGTTACAATGTGATGATGAAGGAACCGGTGAACACTCCGGTTCCAGCAATCACATTCCATACCGGTGCGCCGCGCTCCAGATCAACGGCCACGATTACGCCAATCGTGTCCTCTCCATTGACCGTGATGGCGAAGCTGTCGTTCTTCGCTGTCGCCGGCCCAATCACCCGGCTCATCCCGCCGTTGGAGCGCGGCACTTGCGGAAGTAACCCATTGTTGGGTTCCATCTCCGGCATCGGCGACCCCGAAAGCACGCGCAGATAAAAGTCATATGGACGGATTGTGCCAGGGACAGAACTGGTGTTGAACCTGACATAGGAAGTTCCGGTCGTTGGCAGCACCGTGCCGGCAATGTTCGATGGGCTTCCGATTGCCCTGCCGTCGTCGTCCGCTTCCAGCACCCTCGGGCCATCCGAAGCGATAACGTCTCGCAACGTGTCGGCGGAGGCGCAACCGGGCGCAGTCATTGTTGCCGCATACTTTCGATAGTCTGCTCCCGCGGTGAAGGATTGCGCGTCCATATCTACTCGCGCCGACCGCGATTTGTGGCAGTGCTGCTTTGCGGCGAACTTTTAACCCGTGCGGCCCTGCTTTCCCGGCTCAAGGCGCGACGTACTAATTCGGAGAAGCTTATCTCCTCACGTCGCGCTCGATCGACCAGGAGTCGTTGGATCTCTCGCGGTATTCGGAACGTCACCGACACACTGCCTTTTGGCAGCTTCGTTCTGGGCATAAAGCGATGTGTATTATTGTATAATACACTAGTCAAGATTGAATATTTCTTGCTCTGTCAGATTCGCTGTGACACGGTCGGCGGCGTGAGAGACAAGGAATCTACCGCCATTACGATCACCCTTCCTCTTGCCCTCGACCGGGCCCTCCAGACGCTCGCCGATCAAAAACACTGTGGAAATAAGTCTGCAGCGATCCGGGAAGTGCTTTACAAAGAAGCCGGAATGCAGGCCAAGCTTCGAATGAACGAAAAGAAGGATAGCGATTCGGTGACCCATGCCGAGCGCCGTTCCGTCAAATACGGATCTCGCAAGAAGAAGAGCAAGAAGTAAGGCCTTTCCGCTCGTCACGGCGCCGCGAATTCACGAGAGCCTGGCGGCAAGAAATTCTGGAGCCTAGGGGAATCGAACCCCTGACCTCCTCAATGCCATTGAGGCGCTCTACCAACTGAGCTAAGACCCCGCGAGAACTTTGGATTTTCGAGTGCCGACCTGCGATTTGCAACGGGTAAGTTCGGGAATTCAATCGGGTTATCGGCTGCGCAGGTCGTATCGCGTTGCAATGTCCAGCCATGGAGATACCATCAATCAGGTGTTCGCCCTGCGCATTATTATCGTAGCTGCGTTGGCAACGATTATCTCTCCGGCCGCGGCGAACGCCGCAGAAAACACCACCGCAGTTTGGAGCGATGGCCATACCTCTTCGCTGACCGATGAGGAATTGATGCGATATGCCATCTCTTCGCCGGGTCCAGGGTATCCGGAGGAAGCGCAGCGATTGAAGATCGCCGGTAGCGGACTTTATGAACTTCGCATAGACAAGACCGGTAAAACGACAGAGGTCGCGATCGTGAAAAGCAGTGGCAACTCGGTTTTGGATCAAGCCGCCCGGAAGGCCTTCACGAAATGGCGATTCAAGCCGGCTGTCTTCGTTCGCATCCGACTGCCGGTCTCGTGGGCCGCGCACCGCCTCAATTGAGGAAGAGGCCTGCGCGGTGGTTTTGAGATTCCGCGATTGGATGCGCAAGCTGCTTTCTTTCGTCGCGATCTTTTGTGCAATCCAGGTCGCATCCGCACACACGGTCTGGATCGATACCGATATTTCCATCGGTTCGCCGATTCGTGAAGTGGATGATGCCTTCGCGCTCATCCTAGCTTTTCATTCGCCGGAAATTCGGATCGCCGGGGTGAGCACGACCTACGGGAATGCGCCGCTGGGCGCGAGCACGCGCGCCGCCCAAGATGTCGTCGGACGGTTCGGCCACTCCGCAGGCCTCGCGGTTGGCAACGTTTTTGCCGGGGCGGCATCGCCCTCCGATCTTGGCCGGCGAAACGCTGCGAGCGAAGCCTTGGCGACCGCCCTGGACAAACAGAAAATCACTTACATCGCCCTGGGGCCGCTCACTAATCTTGCGACATTCCTCCAGCTCCATCCGAGCGTGGCGCATCGAATCGAGCGCGTCATTTTTGTGGGCGGTCAGGTGTCGCGAGGCGATCTCACCTTCGGACCAAACCGATCCTTTCGTATTCACGATGCGAATGTATTCAAGGATTCGACGGCGACGACGGCGGTGTTGCGTTCGGGCATTCCACTCACGCTGGTGCCGGTCGCGACCGGCTCAGGTCTCACGATCGATCGAGCGGATTTGCGCGAACTGGAAAGAAGCGGTGACGCCGGACAGTATCTCTCGCGTCGGAGCAGGATCTGGCTCTGGTTTTGGATGAATTTCGCCAAGACAAAGGGCGGACCGATTTTTGATGCGCTGGCCATCATTCCAGCGACGAGGCCGGAGCTGCTCTCAATCGAGATGCGATATGCGAAGATGGATGAAGCCGCGAACCTTGTCGTCAGGTCGCGCCGAATAAACGGTGCGCGGCCGGTCCGCTATTGCACGCGATTCACATCCGCAACGAAGCGTTTCGTCCTGGACCGACTTATGACGCGTAAATAACAAGGAGGGGCGATTTGAAATCGTCCTTCGGCGGTTGCAAACCGCCGCTCCTTGAAGTGCGATTAGCGGGCGACGATTGAGATGTTCGAGAGCGCTGCGCATTCAACGAGCGCTTCTTTTTCGAGCAGGAGCGTCCGGCCCGCCTCGATGGCGATGACGCGCAGATGAGCTTCCGTCGCCACCGCGATTGTGGCGACGCCAACTACCGGCACGTCAAACCGCATATCCTGATTCGGCTTCGCTACCTTGACCATGATCGCGTTCTTTCCGCCGAGCGCGCCGCCGCGCTTAATGGTTTCGTTGGTCCCATCGAAACCTTCCACTGCCAGGACCGTTCCGTTTTTCACGATAACTGTCTGGCCAATATCGAGCCGGCTAATTTCTCCCGCGATCTCGAAGCCAAACGCAACGTCGTCTTGTTCGCGCCGCGTCAATTTCCGGCCCGCGATCAACCCAGCTGGCGCGACGCAATCCCCCAGGAACGAGGTGGCCGGCAACAGCGTGATCTCGGACCGCTCCAGCTCGTCGCCGATCGCTGCGAAGATGGATTCGGCATTGCGCCGTTTCAGCCGCGCGAGCAGCAAAAGCGTTTTCCAGTCGGGCCGCAGATCGAACAGATTCTTTGGCGCGATCTGCCCGGCCATGATCGCGTTTGCGACTCCGGCGCTCCGGAAGGCGGCGATCAATTTTCCCAGCTGGCCGACGCGCATCCAATGGATTGCATCTACTTTGTCGGCAAGGCGTTCGTCGGTCTCGTCGGTGAACGCCGCAGCGACAATCTGTTTCACGCCAGCGCGGCGCGCGGCATCGGCGAGAAGGCGCGGATAAACGCCGTTACCGGCAATAATTCCGAGCGCGTCTGGAACTTCCACGAGGCGAGACTAACGATGGCGCGCTTCGATACAAGCGCGGCAATGGCTAGCTGCGTCGGCGGCGCTTCACGTGCAGTTGAGCCAGTGCTTTCTGCAACGAAGCTTGCACGGCCGCGCACTCTTCCGCCCCGAGATCTTCTTTCATCGCTTTTTGAGCGCGCGCCACGGCTGCTTCCGCCGCGTGCTCGTCGATCACCGCGGGCTCGAGCGCCATGTCGGTCAAAACCGAAACAGAACTTCCCGTGATCTCGACAAAGCCTTCGCCGATGGCCAGAAAAGTTTCCTTGCCGCCCTTCAGTACGCGCAGTTCGCCGGGATTCAACGTCGTGAGCAACGGAACGTGATTCGGATAAACACCGAGCTCCCCCTCCGCACCTGGCAGAGTGACCATCTCCACATCCTCGGAGTACGCCGTCGTTTCCGGCGTCACAATTTCAAGTCTTAGCGTCGCCATAGATCACTGTTCGTCATTCGACATTCGTTATTCGGCATTCTGAATCATGTCGATGCCGCCCTTCATGTAGAAGTTCTGTTCGGGAACTTCATCATGTTTGCCATCCAGGATTTCTTTGAAGCCGCGGACCGTCTCGGCGATCGAAACGTATTCGCCCTTCGTGCCGGTAAAGACCTCGGCCACATGGAACGGCTGGCTCAGGAAGCGCTGGATCTTGCGCGCGCGCAAGACGGAGAGCTTGTCCTCCGGGCTTAGTTCGTCCATGCCGAGAATCGCGATGATGTCCTGGAGATCGCGGTATCGCTGCAGTACTTTCTGAACACCGCGAGCGACGGCGTAGTGCTCTTCGCCGACTACGTCGGGCGCGAGAGACTTCGAGGTCGAGGCGAGCGGATCGACTGCCGGATAGATGCCAAGCTCGGCGATCGAACGTTCGAGCACGATGGTCGAATCCAAATGCGCGAAGGTATTCGCCGGCGCCGGATCCGTCAGGTCATCCGCAGGCACGTAAACGGCCTGCACCGATGTGATCGAGCCCTTCTTGGTTGAAGTGATACGTTCCTGGAGATCGCCCATTTCAGCGGCGAGCGTCGGCTGATAACCTACGGCCGATGGAGTGCGTCCGAGCAATGCCGAGACTTCTGAGCCCGCCTGAGAGAATCGGAAAATGTTGTCGATGAACAACAAGACGTCCTGGTTGCGCTCGTCGCGGAAATACTCTGTCATTGCCAGCGCCGAGAGGGCGACTCGAAGACGGGCGCCCGGAGGCTCGTTCATCTGACCGTAAACGAGCGCGACCTTTGATTTGCTCAGATCCTTCTGATCGATAACGCCGGCCTCGCTCATTTCCGTATAGAGATCGTTGCCTTCACGTGTCCGCTCGCCCACGCCCGCGAAGACAGAAAACCCGCCGTGGCCCTTCGCGATGTTATTGATCAGCTCGAGAATAACGACCGTCTTGCCCACTCCCGCGCCGCCGAATGCTCCGACTTTTCCGCCCTTTGTGAACGGGCAGATCAAATCGATCACCTTGATGCCCGTCTCGAGAATCGTCGAGCCGGTGTCCTGGTCGGTCAGCTCCGGTGCCTTGCGATGAATCGGGTAACGCTTCGTGTAAGTAACCGGGCCGCGATTATCGACTGGGTCGCCCGTGACGTTGAAGACCCGTCCGAGAGTCCCCTCGCCCACCGGCACCGTGATCGGGCCACCGGTGTCGTTCACCGGCATGCCACGCTTCAATCCTTCGGTCGACGACATGGCGATTGTACGCACCCAGTTTTCGCCGAGATGCTGCTGAACTTCGAGAGTGAGCTTGGTCGGGGTGCCGTTGACGTCGTATTCCAGTTCGAGCGCGTTATAGATGCGCGGCAGCTCGGCCGTGCTCTTGAATTCCACGTCCACCACGGGACCGATGACCTGAACGATATTTCCTTTATTCATAAACTTGTTTAGGCGCCGACTGCCATCTGCGCGGTCGAAATTTCGAGCAGCTCCGTGGTGATGCTCGCCTGGCGCATCTTGTTGTATTCGAGAGTGAGATCCTTGATGAACTGCTTCGCGTTGTCGGTCGCGTTCTTCATCGCGACCATGCGTGAGCTGTGCTCCGAAGCCCGCGCGTCGAGGATCATTTGGAAAACTTGATAATGAAGATAATAGGGCAGCATGACATCGAGCACGCCCTCTGGCGTTGGTTCGAAGAGATAACCGATCATCGGATCGGTGCTGTCCTGCGGGGTCGCGCCTTCGGTCGGCATTTGCGGTAACTCGAAGCTCGAAATCGGGAGCAGGGTTCGCACGACCGGCTTTTGGTTGATCGTGCTGATGAAGTGCGTGTAGAGCAAGGAAACTTTATCCACTTCGCCGCTCAGGAATTTCTCCACGCAAAACTTCGCGATCTCTTTGGTCTCCGGGAAGGCGGGCGCATCCTTCAATTGAAAATCCGCGACGAGCTCGCGCCGGGTCCGCGTCAGGAACTGCCGGGCTTTCCCGCCCGAAACGACGTAGATTGTCTTCTCGGCCTCGAACTTTGCCGCTTCGCGAAAGAGGTTCGTGTTCAGCGGGCCGGCCAGCCCTTTGTCTGTGCTGATGACGACCACGAGCTCTTTCTTGACCTCGCGGACCTGGAGCAGCGGATGGAGCTTCGAGTCGGTGCGCTGCTGGAGGGAAACCAAAACGCGGTTCATCAAAGTGGAATATGGCCGGCCCGCGATCGCGAGGTTTTGGGCCTTGCGCATCTTGGACGCGGCCACCATCTGCAACGCCTTGGTGATTTGCGCGGTATTGCGGATCGATTTGATCCGGCGCCGGATGTCTTGGGTGTTAGCCATTGTCTAAAATCTTTTTTTTGTGCGATAACGCGCCCCGCGTTCCCGCACATGAAAACCAATCTCGCGCTGCGGTTTTGCGGCCGGTTCCAGCAGACGTTTTAGAGCCTGGAAAAGATCGACAATGGCTCCGTCGTGCGAATCGAGCCGGTGTTCCAGATCTGCCAGCTTGCTTGCGAGTTGGGCGTTCGCCGCGACCATCTCACGCAAGCGGACAAATGCGCGCACCACGCGGACGCTGGCTCGAATCGCGATATCGCTGTTGAGCACGCTGGCAAGCATGATTGCGCCATGCTCGGTAAAAACCCATGGCAGCTTTCTCCTTCCACCCCTGCCTTTCTTTGATATCGCAATTTGCGACATCAAACGTTTGAACTCTTCGGAAGTGAGCTGAAATGCGAAGTCTTTCGGAAACCGCTGACGATTTCGTCGAAGTTGTTCGTTGAGCCTCGCCGTGCTGGTCCCGTAGATCGCCGCAAGATCCGAGTCCAACATCACTCGTTCTCCACGAAACAGATAGATCGCGGACTCGGCGTTACCGAGCTTGCGAAGAGAAGGTGTTGATTCAGACATTGCCAGAGAAATCATCATTGCCAGGTCGACTTGAATTCGTCCAACGCGGCCTTCAGTTCGCCTTCCAATTCTTTGTCGAGCGCACCTTTCGAAACAATGGAGGCCAGGAGGCTTACCTTTCGAGTCGAAAGGTATTCCTGCAGCTTGACTTGAAACTCCTTCACCTTCTCGATCGCGACAGAATCCAAGTAACCGTTCTGCATCGCCCACAATACCGCGACCTGTTCTTCGACCGGGATCGGGTTGTATTGGATCTGCTTGAAGAGCTCGACGATGCGCTGGCCGCGATCGAGCCGCGCTTTCGTCGCCGCATCGAGATCGGACCCGAACTGCGCGAAGGCCGCCAGCTCGCGAAACTGCGCGAGATCCAACTTAATTTTACCGGCCACCTGTTTGATCGCCTTGATCTGCGCGGCGGATCCGACGCGACTGACCGAGAGACCGACGGAGATCGCGGGACGCACACCTTGATAGAAAAGATCGGTCTCAAGATAAATTTGACCGTCGGTAATCGAAATAACGTTCGTCGGAATGTAAGCGGAAACGTCCCCGGCTTGTGTCTCGATGATCGGCAACGCTGTGAGTGATCCGCCACCCGCTTCCTCCGTGACGCGCGCGCTGCGTTCGAGCAACCGCGAGTGCAGATAGAAGACATCGCCGGGATAGGCTTCACGTCCCGATGGCCGCTTCAGCACGAGCGAAACCTGCCGGTACGCGACCGCGTGCTTCGATAAGTCGTCATATATAATCAGCGCGTCCATGCCGTGATCCATGAACCACTCCCCCATCGCGGCGCCCGCGAACGGCGCAAGATACTGATTGGTCGCGGTGTCGGACGCCGGCGCCGAAATGATCGTGGTGTAAGGCATCGCGCCTTCCTTCTCGAGAATGGCAAGAGCCCGCGCCACGTTGGAATTCTTCTGCCCGATCGCGACGTAGATACAAAAAAGCGGGCGGTGGTCCTTCAGCCGCCCTTCTTCCGCCGCCTTGTTCAAGCGCGCCTGGCTGATGATCGTGTCGATCGCGATCGTCGATTTTCCAGTCGCGCGATCGCCGATGATCAACTCGCGCTGACCTCGCCCGATCGGGATCATCGCGTCGATCGCCATGATGCCGGTCTGTACCGGCTGGCTCACGCTTTTGCGTTTGATGACGCCGGGCGCGATTTTTTCCAACGGATAGGCGACGTCCGATTTGACGGGGCCTTTGCCATCGAGCGGCTGTCCGAGCGTATTGACCACGCGGCCGAGCAATCCTTTGCCGACCGGAATCTGAAGCAGCTTGCCAGTGGTCCTGGCTTCGTCGCCTTCCATGACTTGCGTCGGATCGCCGAGCAGGATTGCGCCGACTTCGGTTTCTTCGAGGTTGAGGGCGAGCCCGAAGACGCCGCTCGAAAACTCAATCATTTCGTTGAGCATGACGTCGCTCAGGCCTTCGATGCGCGCGACCCCATCTCCGGTCTCGCGGACGACACCGACGTTGCTTTTGCTCGTCGTGGTTTTAAGGCCGGCGATCTGCGTTTCGATTTCTTCGAGGATACTGCTCATAGTTAGTTGGGGTTAAAGTTGCTGTTGGAGACGATGCAGCCGATTGCGCACGCTGCTGTCCCACACATCGCTGCCGACGCGAATGCGCATTCCGCCGAGCAGCTCCGGGTTCACCACAAATTTCGCGGCGAGGTCGCTGCCGTATTTGCGTTTAAGATTCGCGACGATTTGTTCGCTCGCATCCGCCGCGAGCTCGGTCGCCGTCTCGATGGTTGCGCTCCGCTTTTCGACTTCAAGGCGCAACAGGCGTTTGTAGCTTTCGAGAACTTTGGTGTAATTGCGCGGCTTCTTTTCGATCAACGATTTTACGAGCGACGCGATCCGGCTGCTGTCGAGCTGGCCATCGGCGAAGCTTGCGCGCAGGAGTTGCCTGGAAAGCTGCCGCGTCTCTTTGTTGATCTTCATGAATCCGTGCTTCTAGGAAGCGAGCTGGCGCGATGCTTCATCCTGCAACCGGCGCTGATCTTCCGAGGTCAGGACTTTGCCGGTCACTTTCGCCGTCGTGTTGACCACGAGACGGCCGAGCTCGCGTTTTAGTTCCGCCATGACGCGCTCGCGCTCGATCGCGGTCGCTTCCCGCGCTTTCGCCAGGATTTGTTCCGCCGCCGCGATCGCTTCCTGCTGCTTGCGTTCGCCCACGTGCTCCGCGCTTTCGCGGGCGTCGTCGATCATCTTCTGCGCCTGCGCGTTCGCTTTCGCCAGGATGTCCGCGTGCCGCTGCTCAGCCTCGGCGAGTTGTTGCTTGATTTTCTCCGCGTTCAACAAGCCTTCGGCGATTCGCTGCCGCCGTTCTTCCAAGACTTGGAGAATCGGCTTGTAAGCGAAACGCCGCAGGACCAGCGCCACGATGATGAAGCTGATGACCTGCGAGAGTAAAATCTTCAGATCGAAACCGAAGGTCTCCCCCGTTTGGCGAGCCATCTCTCCGATCTCGGAAGCAGCAAGAATTGCGATGTTCATATTAGTAAGCAGTTCGCCGAAACGTCTGCGGCCGGCCGATTATTTCGGAACCAGGAACAAGGCGTAGAAGACGATGGCTTCCGCGAGCGCGATGGCCAGAATCGCCTGCACCAAGATCGGTGTCGCCGCGCCGGGATTGCGGCCGACCGCCGAGGCCGCGCCCATGCCGATGAGTCCGACGCCGATGGCCGCGCCGAGCGCCGCCAATCCTACATGAAGGCTTCCGGTAAGTTCCGCCAGTATTGGTAGTATCATATTTTCTTTCGTTGGTTGTTTCATCAGCGACCTCCGCGAGAACCACGGTCCGATCGCCGAAAGTTTTTAATGGTGCGCCGCCTCCCCGTGTCCCGGTTCGTGTTGCGCGATGAGCAAAGTAAAGACCGCAGTCAGGAGCATGAAGACCAGCGCCTGGACGAAACCGACCAGCAGCTCCAAAAAATAAAATGGAATCGGGATCAACCACGCCAGCGATGGCACCACGTGACTCATCGATTCCAGCATGATCTCGCCAGCGTAAATGTTGCCGAACAATCGGAAGCTGAGCGAAATCGGGCGAAAGAGAATCGAGACGACTTCGAGCCAGCCGACGATGAAGAAAATGAAAATCATCAGGACCTTGAGGATGCCGGAAGTTTCACCTTTCGGCGCGAAGAGATGCTTGATAACGCCGCCAACGCCGTTCGCCTGAACTGCCCAAATCATCCAGCAAATGAAAAACACCGACGCCATGGCAAAGGTGAGATTGAGATTCGCGTTCGCGCCGCGGAACAGGGGACGGTCGATGTGAAAACCGCCCGCGGCATCGTGGTGTCCCCAGCCGATGGTTCCGACGCCCGGCAGCAAGCCGAACCAGTTCAGCGCGAGGATGAAGATAAAAATCGTGGCAAAGAACCAGAAAGTCTTCTTGACGAGGTCCCGCCCGATCATGTTCTCGAGAAAATTGTAAAGGCTTTCGACGAGCCACTCCCAAAAATTCTGGAGACCGGTCGGGACAGGCTTGATTTTGCGCGTTGCGAGCTGCGCGCAAACGATGAGGCCCGCCGCAACGATCCAGGTCACCACCATCGAGTTGGTGACCGCCAATTTACCGACATCGAAAAGAACGTCCGGCTTGAGCGGAAGGTGATGTTCCTCTTCAGCCGCGTGCGCCGGTTCGGCGGCAATTGCGGTCGTTGTCAGGCCGCCAAACGCGAAAAGCGCGAGCGCGATCAGAACGAGGAATGAAAAAAAACGCGGCATTAAAATAAAGGTTTGGAGGCAGCAGTCCGATGTTTCCCGTAGGTGCGGCGGCCGCGGAAGCGGTGCACACCACACAAGGGGCGCTTGCGTCGCGCATACCAAAGCGCGTTTTAATCGCGATGACAAGAAACTTTCCCCTAAAAATCCAGGGGCGGATAAGCCATCGCCTGCCGCGTCAACCGCAGCTCACTTCACCGGCACGCGCTCAATAAATCTCTCTTCGATGACAGGCGTCTCGGGCAGAGAAACTCGCTCGGTGGCGGCGGCCAGAGCGACGGCTTCGTCGTAATGCGTTTCGAGCTGCCGGATCTGCTCGCGCTGCTCGAAATTCGCCGCGACGGATTCGCTCGCTAGGGCGCCCATTTCGCGAAAGGCGAATGGCGCGCGGACAATATTTTTCATCGCAGTAGCGAGCGCCTCGAAATCGCGCTCCTCGACGAGCAAGCCGCACCGGCCATGTTCGACCGCCTCCGGAATTCCACCATGCTTGGTGGCAAGAACGGCCAGCCCGGTAGACATCGCTTCGAGGATGGAATTCGGAATGCCCTCCTGGTTCTGATCGGGCGGAGTCTCGCTCGGATGAAGGAAAAAATGCGAAGTGTTGTAAAGCTCAAGCAACTCCCCTTGCGACAGAAAACCGCGGAAGTGGACCTTGCCGGAGATGCCGAGTTCCTCGGCGAGCTCTTCGAGGTGCGATTGGAGCGGACCTTTGCCCGCGATGATCAGCTCAGCATTGGGAAACTCTTTTTGGAAAATGGCAAACGCGCACAGAGTTGTGGCTACGCCCTTTTTCGGAATGAGCCGGCACGCCTGCAAGAAACGCCACCGGCCATCCGTGGGCGGGTCGCGGCGGACAAAAGGAAATTCGTGGAGGGGCACGCCGGTGCGATTGATCCGTAAACGCTCGGGCGGACAACCGAGGGTGAGCAACCGTTCAGCCAGAGATTTCGAGCGAGCGAGGACGAGCGGGACCGCTTCGAACAAGTCGCGTAATTTCGGGCCGTAATCGCGGATATCGTTTTTCTCCGCGACGTCGGCGCCGTGAAACGAAACAACACACGGTTTGTGCCAGCGTTCGATGAATGGCAGGAGATGGACTCCGGTGTGGCCGAAATAAATGTGCATGAGGTCCGCGCCGCGCCGCTCCAGAAGGTTGGAAAGCATCTGGTACTCGCCGCGATAAAGGATCGGCGGCCGTTGCTTCACCCATTTCAGCCAGCCATGCCGCAGCGGGTTGCTGGGCGGTTTCGGAATGAGTTCGATATCGCTGAAGGGGAACAATTCGCTATTCTGCAGCGCCTTCGTCATCACGAACGTATCGTATTCGTGCAGGGACCGGACCTGCCGGTAGATGTGCAGCATCTCCGGCTTGAGGAAGGTCGTGCAATAACTGGCTACAACTCGTTTTCCCATGAAAGAGTCGCGATTGTCAGTGACATTACGTAAGTTGTCCATCTGTTATTCGCAGTGGCCTGCCGCGGCGGTTTGGGGGGCTTCCTGGTCCACCTCGGCCGGGATGCCGGCAAAGAGCCACCTCTCGAGAGCGTCTTTCAACTCGTCGAGACCCGCCGACTGCCCGGCGGAGATCGGAATAACTTCCACGTTGGGGAAGCGTTGTTTTAGCGCTCGCAAATTCTCGGAAGCCTCGGGAAGATCCATTTTGTTCGCGACCACATACCAGGGCCGTTGCGAAAGCCGCGGATCGTAAAGATCGATTTCGCGCCGCAAATTCTGCAGGTCCTCGATCGGCGAACGGCCTTCGCTTCCCGCGATATCCAGAACAAAAAGCAAGAGCCGGCAGCGTGTGATATGCCGGAGGAAATCGTGCCCGAGCCCGACATTGCGATGCGCCCCTTCGATGAGCCCGGGAATGTCGGCAATCGCCGCGCGCCGGTAGCCATCAAAATCGATTACGCCCACAACCGGATGCAGCGTCGTGAAAGGATAGGACGCGACCTTCGGGTGAGCGGCCGAAATTTTGCCAAGCAGGGTAGACTTTCCGGCATTGGGATAACCGACCAGCGCCGCGTCTGCGATCGTCCGAAGCTCGAAGAGGTAATGTCCCTGCTCTCCCTCCTCGCCTTCCGTGTATTGGACCGGCGCGCGGTTCTTGGAACTCTTGAAATGGACATTCCCTTTGCCGCCGCGTCCGCCCTGGCAGAGGACAAACTCCTCGCCGTCACGCGCGAGATCGGCGAGCGGCGGAGCGTCGTCTTGTTGTAGGGCAGGCGCACCGCCTGCCGAGAGCGAACTGTTAATAGGAGGCAAGGTCGCCGCGGCGACCGCTTGCCCTACAACTTGGACGCCGGCAGCGTCATCGTCATCTTGGCGCGGAACCGGCGCCGGAGCGGGATAGACAATCGTGCCGACCGGGACTTTCACCACCTTGGGGAGTGCGGCGCGGCCATGTTTCTTCTTCCCCTGCCCGTGGACGCCGCTCTTGGCCTTGATGATCGGCTCATAGAAAAGATTCGAAAGGTTATCGGTGTGAATGTCGGCGCGGAGAATCACGTCGCCGCCGCGACCCCCGTCGCCGCCGTCGGGCCCGCCGCGCGGAACGAATTTTTCCCGGCGGAAACTGACGCAGCCGCGACCACCGTCACCGGCCTGGGCAAAAACTTTAATTCGATCGACAAACATAAGGGGAATCCGCGGAAATCGCGGGAAACGCGCCGCAAGGTGCCATTATCCTAGCTTATTGTCATCCCAAGCCGCTTGCTGGTTGATCATTCCCGCTTTGCCAGCAGTTGCTCGTAAAGCGCTTTCGTCTCCGCCGCGATCGCCGGCCATCCGAATTTTTCTTCAGCGCGCTTTCGCCCGGCGCGCCCAAATTTTGTGCAGAGATCCGGATCGGCCATCAACTCGTTGATCCGCTTGGCGAGATCTTGCGCGAACTTCTGCGGATCGCGTGGCTCAAACGGGCTCTCGTCCATCTGATCGATCGGCACCAAAGACCCCGTCTCGCCGTCGACTACGACTTCCGTGATCCCACCAACCGCGGTTGCGACCACAGCCGTCTCGCAAGCCATTGCCTCGAGATTAATGATCCCAAAAGGCTCGTAAATCGAGGGGCAGCAAAAAACCGACGCATGCGAATACAACTCGCGCACGGTTTTCTTATCGACCATCTCTTCAATCCAGATGATGCCGGGCCGCTTCGCTTTCATCTTCTCGAATGCTTCCTTCATCTCGCTCGCGATTTCCGGCGTGTCGGGCGCGCCGGCGCACAGCACGACCTGAAAGTCCGCGTCCATGTATTCGATCGCGCGAACGAGATGGACGATCCCTTTTTGGCGCGCGATCCGGCCGACGAAAAGCAGGAACGGTTTCTCGATTCCATATTTAGTCAGCGCTGCCGTGGAATCGGTCTTTCGATATTCCTCGAGATCGATCCCGTTATAAATGACGTGCAGCCGATCGGGGCGAACGTTGAAGAGCCGTTCGATGTCCGCTTTGGTTTGCGCGGAGACAGCGATGACCGCATCCGCCATTTCCAGCGCTGTCTTCTCGATCCAAACCGAAAAGTCATATCCGCCGCCAAGCTGCTCGCGTTTCCACGGCCGAAGCGGTTCGAGCGAATGGACGGTAATGACAAGCGGAAGGCCGTAATTCATTTTCGCCAGGATCCCGCCGAAATGGCTGTACCACGTGTGGCAATGCACGAGATTGGCATCGATGTTGGTGGTGTTGAAATCCGTGCACCGGCGGACCGCGCCAAAGACGGAACGCAACGGCTTCGGACAAGTGAACGTGCCGGGATCGAGGTCGAAGCCCATCACGGAGAGATTGCCCTTCTGCGATTTCTGATCGCCGAAGCAACGCACCTCTATCGGCATCGACTTCGCGAGCTCGCGCGTCAGGTAATCGACGTGCACGCCAGCGCCGCCATAAACATTCGGCGGATATTCGTTCGTGAGGAAGAGCGCCTTCACGCAGGTTTCTTAATACCTCACCGTCAATCCGACAAATGGGTTCACGTCATCGGCTGAGCGGGTGACGCCGATGTTAACGCCGGCATCGAGCTGGATGTTCGGCGTGAACTTATAGGTAGCGCCGAAATCGAACGTGCCGATCCATGCCGCATTTCGTTCGCCGCTCACATTGCTGAAGAACTCGACATATCCTTCCAGCGTCCCGACGATCCTGTGCGCCACGGTGATCGTGTTGATGGATTCGGCGTGATAAGCAGCGCTATTCGAGTTCTGGCGCCAATCAACTTCCGTCATCATCCCGAGATCCCAATCTTCGGCGAGCTTGATTTCGAGAGGAAAAATCACGCCGCCTTCTACCGCATTGTTGCCCAATCCGTTCTGGCTCGTCGGAAACTTCGCGAAGGAGATCATGCCGAACCCGGTTTTCCCTCCGTCGTTCCCCCAAAAATTCAGCTTCCACCGGACGGTCACGTCACCGAATCCCGATATCGTCTCGCTTGTTCTGGCCGCGTGATCGCTCGTTTTTTGAACCGTAAAAGTTTCGACGATGAGCTGGAGGTCGGAATTATTGAAGAGGCCGGCTTTCACATTGAAAGGAGCGACGTCCAGCGTGCGCACCGTTCGATCAGCTCCGCCGGCTTTCATGCGATCGTAGGTGTAGCCGAGCAGATCCATCTCGAGCTGGAAATGGCCGGCGTCCACAGTGTAAGGATTCTCCGTTTTATCGGGCCGATCTGTCGCCAGCTCGCGGAGCAACGCGTCCGGAGTGGGCCGCAACAAGTTGTATCCGCTTTTGTCCGGCGGCGCCTCGCCGCTCGCATAGCCAATCTGGACGAGGCCGGCCAGGGCGATCGCGCCGCAAACCCGCCGCATCATTTCCGCACCTTCAAAAGCAGGACCGGAACATCCACTTCGTGGCGCACCTTGTCTGCGGTGCTGCCGTGCAGCAGGTCGCTGATCAAACGGTGCCCGTGCGTCGTCATCGCAATCAAATCGATCGGCTCCGTCCGCGCGAGTTTGATAATCTCGGTCGCGGGATCTCCCATCGCCAGGACGGCGTTGACCTCATATCCTTCGGCACGCAATTCCTCGGAAACCGCCGCGAGATATTCGCGGTCCTGTTTCATCTCCTCGCTCTCTTGCAGTCCAAGCCGGTCGAAATTACGAGCGGCCCAGCCATCCGCCACATGGACGAGTATCAGCTTCGCGTGCGTCAGCCGGGCGAGCTGGCGGATGTGTTTGAGAATGGTTTTATCCGTCTCGCCATTTTCGACTGGGACCAGGATCGTTTTATACATGGGGGTTTAGGCGAACCAACTTTGGAAAGTTTGGAAAAGCAACCAGGCGTTGAGTGCAGCGATCACGACTGCAATGAACCATGCGAGACATTTTACCGTTAGCCCATTCACAAATTCGCCCATCTTTAATTTGTTGCTGGTAAACATGACCAGCGGGAACACGGCGAAGCTCAACTGCAAACTCAAAATTACCTGGCTCAGGACGAGCAGGTTAGTCGTCCCCTTTTCACCGGAGATGATCGTGACAATGATCGCCGGGATGATCGCGATCGCCCGCGTAATTAACCGGCGCAGCCAGGGCCGAATCCGGATGTTCAGGAAACCTTCCATCACGATCTGGCCGGCCAATGTTCCCGTCAGGGTCGAGTTTTGGCCGGAGGCGAGAAGGGCAAGCGCGAAAAGTGTGCTGGCGCCGGTGACGCCGAGAAGCGGCGTGAGAAGTTTGTAGGCCTCCTGGATTTCAGCCACGTCGTTGCGGCCACGCGTGTAAAAGGTGGCGGCGGAAACGATCAGGATCGCGGCGTTGATGAAGAGCGCGAACATCAGGGCGAGGGTCGAATCGATCGTGGCGAACTTGATCGCCTCGCGTTTGCCGGCCGAATTGAGTTCGTAACGCCGCGTCTGCACGATCGAGGAATGCAGATAAAGATTATGGGGCATGACCGTCGCTCCGAGAATTCCGATGGCGATGTAGAGCATCCCGGGATCGGTGATGATTTTCGCGGAAGGGATGAACCCTTTGGCGATTCCAAGCAGATCAGGCCGGGAGACGACGAGTTCCCAGGCGAAGCAACCGCCAATCACGAAGATCAGCGCGATCACCAGTGCCTCGATATAACGGAATCCTTTGTTCTGGAGAAACAAAACGATCAGGACATCGAGCGCGGTAATGCAGACGCCGACGAGTAACGGCATGCCAAAAAGCAGATTCAAGGCGATGGCCGAGCCGATGATCTCCGCGAGATCGCAGGCGGCGATGGCGAGCTCGCAAATTACCCACAAAAGAAACGAGACCGGCTTGCTGTAGTGATCGCGGCAGGCCTGCGCGAGATCTCTTCCGGTCGCGATCCCGAGCTTGAGCGAGAGCGCCTGGAGGACGATTGCCATCAGGTTTGAAATCATGATGACCGAGAGCAGAGCAAAATTGTATTTCGATCCCCCCGCCAGATCGGTGGCCCAATTGCCCGGATCCATATATCCCACCGCGACGAGGAACCCAGGACCGGCAAACGCGAAGAGCTTCCGGAAAAAACTGGCGGAAGGGGGGACGACGAGGCTCCGATGGACTTCGGACAGGCTCGGCAAAGTCGGCTGCGAGTGGAAACCGGCCTCGGTATGGAGCGGGCCGGATTCCAAGTTAGGCATGGCTAATTTAGTTATCGGTTACTATCACTCTGTCAATAAGAAATGTTTTTTTGTTTGACCAAATCGGCGGCCTGGCCATTCTTGTCGCCGTGCCCGTGAAAATTAAGGCCGCCCGCAGCTCCGCCGCTGTGGAAGATTACCTCGAGCGCATCCTCGAACTGATCAATACCAAGGGTTACGCCCGCGTTGTCGATATCGCGACCAGCCTCCGCATCTCGCAGGCCAGCGTTACCAACATGGTGCAGCGCCTGGATGGTGAGGGCCTGCTCAAATACGAAAAGTATCGCGGGCTGGTCCTGACGACTGCCGGCGAAACGCTCGCCCGCAATATCGCCCGCCGTCATCAGCTCCTGACGGATTTCCTCAAGCTCCTCGGCGTCGACGAAGGCGTGATCGAACACGACGTCGAAGGGATGGAGCATCACATCAGCCCGGCGACGTTGCGGGCGATCGAGTCCTTGACCGCTCAGCTCAAACGCCGCCCGGCGTTACTGGCGCGCGTGAGATAGGCTTTGGTGACGGCCTGCCCTCAGGCTGTTGGGAGAGAGCGCAGCCTCGCGTCCGCCTCCGGCACCAGGGCGTGCCGGCTCCAAAAAGCTTTTCGTCGCCGCGGTAACGTCATCTAATCCACACCATGCGGCAGCGGGCACCAGAATTCCTCGTTCTCGCGATGGACATCGGAAGCTCATCCACGCGTTCCGCTTTCTTCGACGAAAAGGGCCGCGTTCTGCCGATGACGCACGCGAGCCGTGAGTATGCGGTCCACTATTCGGCGGACGGAGGCGCGGAGCTTTCTCCGGCGTTGCTGCGGCGTGCGGTTCAGGCTTGCCTGCGAGAAACTTTGCGCGCGCGGCGCGATGCTTCTGTATTGCGAAACGTTCCGATCGTGGCGGCCGGCGGCTCGGCTTTCTGGCACAGCCTGCTTGGCCTGGACCAAAAAGGCCGCCCGATAACACCGGTCTTTACCTGGGCGGATTCGCGGTGCACGCCTGACGCGGCTCAGTTGCGCATCGAGCTCGACGAAAGAAAAATTCACGCGCGCACCGGCTGCATGTTGCGCGCTTCATTTTGGCCGGCAAAGCTGCGTTGGCTCCGCCGCACTCGCGCGCGCCTTTTCCATCGCGTCACTCGCTGGGTTTCGCCCGCTGAATGGATCTACGAAGAATTATTTGGGGTAGCCGGATGCAATCCTTCGATGGCCAGCGGCACCGGACTTTATGATCTTCGCGGCGAGCGCTGGGATGGCGCTCTCTGCGCAGCGGGCGGGATCGATCTGAGCCAGCTAGGCGCGTTAAGCGAAGTCGCCGATGCACGCGAACTGGTATTTCCCGAGTTGTGCGACCTAAATGTTTTCACCGCCATCGGTGATGGCGCGGCGGGAAATCTTGGCTGCGGGGCCGATACCGCCGGTCGCATCGCGATCAATATCGGCACCAGCGCCGCGGTGCGATTGGTGTGTCAGGGAAATCGCGCAAGGTCGACTCCGTTCGGTTTGTTCCGCTATGTGGTCGATCACGACCGCACCGTCCTCGGCGGCGCCGTGAGCAACGCGGGAAACTTGAGAAAATGGTGCCTGCGCGAACTTCGGCTTGACGACACTTTGCTCGATGAAAAAAAAGCATCCGGCCGCTCTGCGGCAGCCAATGACGAAATCGTCGTGCTGCCGTTTTGGGTCAGCGAACGGGCGCCGACCTGGCCCGAGGACTTGCAGGGCGCGATCGTCGGATTGAGTCAGGCCAGTTCCGCGGCGGAAATCCTCCGCTGCACAACCTGCGCGGTCTATTATCGACTGGCCGAAATTCTCGACCTCATCGAACGGGCTACAGGACCGACGAAAGCAATAATCGTTTCCGGAGGTATTTTGCGTTCAACGCCATCCCTCTGTCTTCTGGCCGATGCACTCGGGCGTGATTTGCTGATCTCCCCCGAAGCGGAGGCGTCACTTCGCGGCGCCGCGGTTTATGTCCTGAAGAAGCTTGGACACAACGCAGCTCCCCTGCGGAAAGCCCGGATTGTGCGCCACGATCGCGGCCTCGCGGAGAAGCATTGCCTTCGTCGTGAGCAACACGTCGCGCTGGAAAAGATGCTCTCGAAATCCTGAACCCGCGGTGCGTCATCCCCTGCGCAGACAGCGAGGGACCTCTTCTACGCAGTCTGCGTCACACAATAAGGAGCACGCCTCATCCGCCGAAAATGCGTCGCATATCGCGAAAGCGATTGAGCGCCTGTGAGGTCCCTTGCCGTCTACGCGGCTCGGAATGACACATCCGACAAATCGCTGCCACCCCTCGCAATGGCCGTTGACCGAGGCTGCCTACAGCCGTCTAGTGTCGGGTTCTCCGATGGAAGTTGCTCATGGATCCTTCAGCCTGTCAGGTTCTCTGGCGGATTGGTCTCTCTTCTCTTTCGCGGCGGTCGCCACTAAAGAATCCGCCACCACCCAACCCGCGCGGAGGCGCGATGCGGCCCGCGAATGCGCGCTTCGAATTCTCGTCGTCGATGATCATTGCGATACGCTTCGCTCGCTCAAACTTCTCCTGACCCGGCTCGGTTACCAGGTTTTGAGCGCCGAAAATATGATGGACGCCCTTCGCATCGCGGAGCAGGAACAATTCGATCTTCTTCTCAGCGATATCGGCTTGCCGGATGGCAGCGGTCATGAATTGGTGAAGCGCATTCGAGAAAAGCGCAGCGTCATGGCGATCGCCGTGAGCGGCTTCGGGATGGAGGAAGATGTGCGCCGAAGTCGCGATGCCGGTTTCTTCGATCACCTGACCAAGCCCGTCAGTCTCGATCGCCTCCAGCAAGTGATCGAACAGGTCCAGGCGCAGTCGGATTAAACTGCGGCGTCGGATTTCTTCGCCGCGTCGAAAGTTTCAGCGTCGTTGAACTTCCGGAAATGGAGCTGGCCGACGCGGCGTCCGTCCGTCTGCGAAATCGTGACGAGATAATCGTCGATCCGCACCTGTTCACCCTGTTTCGGCAAATGGCCGAGAAGATGCGTCACGTAACCACCGATCGTGCTGACATCCGCGCTCTCCAATTCCAGCCCGGCGAGATCGCGCAGCTCATAAAGGCCAAGCGATCCATCGACCGAGAATTCGTTTTCGTTGATCTTTCGGAACTCGGCCTTCTCGGTATCGAATTCGTCCTGGATATCGCCGACGATTTCTTCGAGCACGTTTTCCAGCGTCACCATTCCGACTGTGCCGCCGTATTCGTCCACGACGATGGCCAGATGCGCGTGCCTGGTCAGAAAAAGGCTCAGCAGTTTTTCCAGCGACATCATTTCGGGAACGGGAATCAACTCGCGCTTGATGCGGAGCAGGTCGGGCTGCGGATCGCGCATCATCGGCATCAATTCTTTAATGTGAATGAGGCCCGCGGCGTTATCGAGATGTCCGCGGCAAAGCGGAAACCGGGTGTGCCGCGATTCGAGCGCCTTCTTCACGTTCTCTTCGAAGCTCTCCTCGAGATCGAGAAAGACCACTTCGCCCCGCGGCGTCATGATATCGCGGACCACGCGTTGCCGCAGATCGAGCGCGTTGACCAGCAGATCGCGTCCCAGCTCGGAGACCTCATCCGATTTTTCGCTCTCGTCAAGGATGAGGCGCAGTTCCTCCTCGCTATGGGCCAGCTCGGCGCCTGCGACTGGTTTGATGCGAAGCAGTTTCTGCAGGAAAAAATTCGAAGACTTGTTCAACACCCAGATGGCGGGTTTGAAGAGAATGTAAAAAACTCCCAGGGGCCGGGCGAGCAGCAGCGTGATCCGTAAGGGGTTCCCGATGGCGAGATATTTCGGGGCCAGCTCACCGAAAACAATGTGGAGAAAAGTGATCCCGATGAAGGCGAGCGTGATGGAGATGGTAGAAACGAGCGCGTGAGAATGGACATTCACCAACGCGAAGGCCGGTTGCAGCATATGCGCCAGGAATTGCTCGCCCACCCAGCCGAGCGCGAGACTGGCCAGCGTAATGCCAAGTTGGGTGGCGGAAAGATAAGCGTCGAGATGCGTGCGGATATGCTGGGCAAAAACGGCGCGAAGATTCCCCTCGGCCACGAGCGGATCGAGCTGGCTGCCACGCACCTTGACGATGGCGAACTCGCACGCCACGAAGAAACCGTTCAGCACGACCAGCGCGAAGATCACGGCGAGCTTGCCAAGAATGACCGCGGGCGGATCCCACTGCTCGGAGATCGATTCGGCCAACGGAACGGCCGCGAGAAAAACAAAAGACAAAAGATTCATGGAACGGCTGCGCGCGGCGCACCCGAAAACCCGTCGAGCCGGATCCCTACCAGCTCGATTTGGTCACACCCGGGATGAACCCGGCGGAAGCGAGCTCGCGGAACGTCAGGCGCGAAATCTTGAATCGGCGAATGAACGCGCGGCGGCGGCCGCTGACCTCGCAACGATTCACCACCCGGGTGGGGCTGGCATCGCGCGGGAGCTGCGACAGGCCGATGTAATCTTTCTTCGCCTTCAGCTCAGCGCGGAGCGCCGCGTATTTCTTCACGGTAGCGCGCTTGCGATTGTTGCGATTTATCCAAGACGTTTTCGCCATAAGGGAACGCGGAACGTAGTCAGAGAGTCGCGAAATGCAAATGCTTTGTTCCGCGCTCGTCGGAATGGCCTCACACAAAGGTTACCAAGGGTCACGACGTCTGCCTCCTTCCTAATTCGACGTTGGACGTTGGACGTTGGGCGTTGGACGTTTCTCCCTTCCAATGTTTCCACTGTTCGCAAAGAACCTTCCTCCCACCGCCGAAGCTCTCCAGGCCCTCCTCAACGAAAGCCTGCGCCAGCTTTTCACCGTCACACGCGATCCAGTAACCATTCGCGACAGCTCTTACCCACACATCAGGGAGCTCGATGTCTCACTCGATGGCGCCCAGCTGCGCCGCAATCCACCACCGATTCCCTCACTTTCCGGCGACGCCACGCCCGCTCTCGAAGCCGATCTCCTCACCGTTAACGCATCAAAGCTTTCGGTTGGTCCCGCCTCTATTGACCTTTCGCTTTCCGCGCGTGAAGTGCAATTCACTCAGAGCCGTGATGCCAATGACGAGATCGTTATCTCGATCGACAACGCGGCCGATGGCGCCGTTGAAATCTCAACATCGCAACCTGGCCTCGAAGCGCTCATCGCCGAGGTCGCCAAAACTGAAGCGAGCAAGCACGGTGTCACGATCGACGGCGTCCAATTGACGTTGCGTTCGAAAAGTTCCCGGTCGCTCGCGGCCGAAGTCCGGTTTAGCGCGAAAAAATTATTCTTCAGCGCCTCGATCCGAATTACCGGCCAGCTCGACCTCGACGAAGAACTGAACGCCAGGATCTCCGGCCTCAATTGCGCTGGCGACGGCGCCATCGCGACCATGGCGTGCGGCGTCCTCAAACCGCATCTCGAAAAAATCGATGGCCGGGAATTTCGCCTCATGTCATTGCCGCTTGGTAAAATCCGTCTGCGCGATGTGCAGCTCGCAGTCGGAGACAGACTCTCCGTCACCGCCCAATTCGGTTCGATCGCGTAGTTCCGAAAATCCGGCACGGGGGCGTGCCGGCTCCAATGGAGACGGCCTGCCCTCAGGCCGTTGGGAACACCGCACAAAATCGGTTTCTTATTTCGCGGACGGAAGTATCTTCCGCGCGCTTCCTCCCCCGGCGCACCCGCATCCCATGATCATCAAAATCGGCTTCGATATTCAGTTCGAGCTTCCAGGCCCGACGCCGATGATTTTGATGCTCTACGTCCATCCCTCCCGTCAGGCCGACTTGCGCACGGAAGAAAAAATCGTCGTCGAGCCAGACATCCCGCTCACCGATTTCACCGACCTCTACGGAAACCGATGCGCGCGCGTTTTGGCGCCGGCGGGGAATATCCGTTTCTCGCTCGAAGCTTTGATCGAGGACAGCGGCGAACCGGATGAACAATGTCCCGACGCCATCCAGCATCGCGTTGAGGATCTGCCAGCCGACACCCTTCCCTTTCTTCTCACCAGCCGTTACTGCGAAGTCGACAAGCTCTCCGACATCGCCTGGAAACTTTTTGGCGCGACCGCTCCCGGCTGGCCGCGGGTCCAGGCGATTTGCAGTTGGGTGCATAATCACATCACGTTCGGCTACCATTTCGCCGATCCCTCCAAGTCTGCCTTCGATGTTTACAACGATCCGCACGGTGTTTGCCGCGATTTCAGTCATCTCGCGGTCGCGTTCTGCCGCTGCATGAACATTCCGGCCCGTTACGTCAGCGGTTACATGGGCGACATCGGCGTGCCGCTCGTCCTCCCGATGGATTTCAGCGGATGGTTCGAAGCGTATCTGGGCGGTCGCTGGTACAGCTTCGATGCCCGGCACAACATGCGACGCATCGGTCGCATCGTGATGGGGGTCGGCCGCGACGCCGCCGACGTTGCCCTAACGACCAATTTTGGCAGCGCTACTCTCAAGAAATTCTTCATCATCAGCGACGAAATGCCGGCGCAGAAGTAATTGTCGCGCCAGTGACAATGGAACGAGACGATCCAGCGTTTTCGGAAATTGTCCCGACCTCCATCGGCTACGATCAGTGGGCGGCCATTTATGATCGCGACGCGAATCCGCTGCCCGCGTTGGAAGAACCATTGGTGGAAGAATTGCTCGGAGACGTCCGGGGTCTGGAAATTCTCGACCTTGGTTGCGGCACCGGCCGTCACTCCATACGCATGGCCAATGCCGGAGCGCGCGTCACCGCCCTGGATTTTTCACCAAAAATGTTGACGCAAGCGTGCGGAAAAGCGGGAGCAAACAACGTCCGCTTTCAGTTGCACGATCTCTCCCAACCGTTGCCTTTCGCGGAGAAAACTTTCGACCGCGTCTTATGCGCCCTCGTCATCGATCACATCGAAGACCTGGACAAATTATTCAACGAGATGCATCGCGTCTGCCGGCCGGCCGGCAATGTCGTCGTCTCCGGCATGCATCCGGCGATGCTGTTGCGCGGGGTTCAGGCGCGCTTTCGCCTTCCTGAAAGCGATCGGGAAATCCGGGTGGCCAGTTATCCGCATGAGATCAGCGATTACGTGATGGCCGCGGCTCGTGCTGGATTCACCTTCGATCATTTCAGTGAGCATGTCGTGGACGAAAATCTGGCCAACCAGCTCGAGCGTGCCCGCAAGTATCTCGGTTGGCCGACGCTTTTTTTAATGCGCTTGCGCCCACAAGCGCCTAGTTGATCACGCTACACCGACTGCGAACATGAGCGCGCGGCGGATCTGATCGAGCACATCCGTGGGTACTTCGCCCAGTTTCCGTTCGAGCCGCGTCACCGGTAAGGAAGCAACACCTTGCACGTTGGCGACACTCGGCTCCCGCAAGAATGTCAATTGCGACAGCTCGACCTCGTACTTGCTACCGCGTTTTTGAGTTGTTAGCGGCACATAAATCGCAAGTGCTCTCGGCGCTTCGGGATCATGTCGCGAGATGATCACCACTGGCCGAGTCTTTGCGGCGAGACCGAGGTCGGCGAGCCAGACTTCACCGGGATATGGGCTCATCCAGCTGGTCCAGCACCTCTTGCTCGACGGCACGAGAGCGCATTATGTCGAGCGCATCGTTGTCAGCCGCGTCGATTACCTGTGAAACCAGGGAACGCACTTCCTTCGAGATTTCCGGTTTCCAAGTCCCCAGCTTCGTGTCCAGCTTTTCAGCGATAGCGTCCACGGAATTGAGCTTATGCCACGCGTACTACCGTGCAACCTGATGTTGCGACCGAAGGTGAAACCGCCTACTGCCGGGCCAAGCGCCGGAACATCCAAATGCCGAGTCCGATAAAGAGGAGGTTCGGGAACCAGACAAGGAGTTCGGGATGGAGCTTGGCGTTCGCGCGAAGAGTGTCGGCGACGATGATGAAGAGGAAGTAGAAGACGCCGATGACAAGACTGGCCGCGAATCCGAAGGAGGTTTCGCGGCGGTGAGCGGTGATCCCCAGCGGCACACCGACCAGAGCGAAGACGAGACACGCCATGGGAAACGAAAATCGTTTGTTGATCTCCGTTCGGCTGGCGCTGCGCATCTTCGGATCGTCGTTCTTGAGCTGTTCCAGAAGCTGCTCGAGAGAAAGCATGGACCGGCTGGCCCGCCGCTTTTCCTTGTCGTAAAGCTCTTCCAGGCTGATCGGCAGCGTTCCTTCGGCGACGTTAATGCCATCGCGCATTCGGCGGAGATCGTACGGCTCGACCTCATCACGCTGTTGGTATCGCGCATTATAGAGATGCATCAGAACGCGGCGGTTCGGCAGATCGGTCTCGAGCATTCCGGCGCGGGCGTGGGTCACCTTCATCGGCATCGATTCTTCGTTCGTCTCGAAAACCAAAATGTTCTCCAGCTTGTTGCCTTCCTTTTTGCCGACGTAAATTTTGCGGCCGGGAAACTGATCGATTATCTGGTCGCTTCCAAAAAGGGCCATGGGGTTGCGGGTCGCGAGATTGAAAACCGTGGCGCGCATTTCTTCCTGCGCAGCGGGCGCGACCTGAACGTTCAGCCAAAGGGAAGCCGCCGTGCATAGAAGCGCGATCCCGACCAGAGGGATGCAGATCCTTCCGATACTCACTCCATTTGAGCGGAGCGCAATCAGCTCGTTATCGGCCGAGAGCCGGCCGAAGACGAGAAGCACCGCGGTAAGAAGGCCCCAGGGGATGGTGAAAATGAGCGAGAACGGGAGGACGTAAGCGATGAAACCAAGGACGTATTCGACCGGCAGATCGTGATTCACCAGAAGCGGGAGGAGCCGGCGAAAAATATTTCCGAGCACCAGGACGAAGCTCAGGACGGCGATCGCGAAGAGAAGATTTACGATGAGCTGGCGGCCCAAGTAGCGGTCGATCATTTTCATCGCAGCGCTTTGTTAGTTCCGTTCCGGGAATGTCGCAAGCGACGGATCTGCCGTTACTTATTCCAACCCGGAATCGATTTGCTGAGAACGCCGTCGCGCGTGGCCTCGGTCGCGGCGAGTTGCTTGTCCAGTTCCTGCAAAAGCGCGCGGTCGGTTTTGCGGACGGCGAAACCCATTTTCTCGAGCTCGATTCCGGGAACCATTTCCGGTGTGATGTCGGTCAGGGCCAGGTCGGCCCCGATCGACTGCTTCAGCTCCGTCGCCTTTTGCAACGCGTAAGGCTTGTCGATCAACGCGCCGTCGATCCGTTCCGCGACCAGATCGGCCAGCATCCGATCGTAAGCGCCGCTGCCGCCGTACGGAACGAAACGCTCCGCCGCGGTGTCACCCAAAAGTTTGCGGGCAAATGTTTCATTCGTCGTTTTCTCCGCCGCGCCCACTTTTCCGAGCACGAGCTTGCCATCGACAAATGGCTTCACGCCCGGCTTCGCGATCATGGTCTGTGGATATTGCAGGGTCGGCCGGGTAAAGAGCAGGCCGTAGGTTTTCTCTCGCTCCGGCGTAATCGAAATGGCCGAGGCGATCAGGTCCACCGCGCCGTCGCGCTCGAGCAGCCGGAAAAAATCTTCACCCCAAATGCGGCGCGTGTAGGTGATAGTGGGTTTACCGGTGACGCCGTGCTCCGCGAGGATGTGCGTCCCGAGTTCGCGCAGCAGATCGATTTCGTAGCCGGTCAATTCAGCGCCTTGCTGGCGAACGAAAAAGCCATCGGGTTCGGCGGTGCCCACATGAATGTTGTGCGTCACGATGATGCGATTCAGCGCGCTCTGATAATAAGTGAACGTCTGTTCGGGACTCCAGCCGCCAAATTTCTCCGGTTGATCCCGCGCCTGCCAGAGCGGCCGCACCTTCCAGCGCACTTTTCCCTCGAGGCCTTGCGGGACGATTGAGTTCCGCGCTGTTCGCTGGACGACCGGTGCCTTGCCGGCCGGCGTGAGCGCAACTTCGAAGGAAAGGTTTTCCGGCGGAATATCTTTGGTGGTCCAGGAGAGAAGGATGGGTCCGACGATCGAAGCGCCATCCGCCGGGCTTTCGATCTTCACCGTTTGGCCCGGAGTTGCTTTGTGGCCAACGAACCACGCGCCTCCGGCGATCGCCAGTATCCCAGCCAGAACGATGGAAGCCCACAACGCGACCGACCGTTTCCGTGGTTTTTCTTTCTCGGCCGTTAACGGAAGCGCTGTTCTCGTTCGGCGTTGCAACGCCAGAATCGCCTCGGCTAATTCGCCGATATGTTTTTCCAACGGCGGATTCATCGCGTCCAGCCAGTGACAACTACTGATGAAATATTCGAGGTCCTTTGACGGCACGACGTTTTCGACGCGGAAGGGAATAATCGACACACCCTTATGCACCGCGCGCTCGATCTCGCGCATCACCTGCGGCGATCCGTTCGAGTGCCGGGAAAAAATCACCACCATCACCGCGCTGTCGCCGATCGCTTCCACGATCGCTGAACTCCAGGTCCGTCCCGCGCCCACGTCGCGCGGCGCGATCCAACACCGGATCTTGTTAGCCTCCAAGGTACCGCAGACTGCATCAGCGATTTTCTTATCTTCCGAGCAATAGCTGATAAATGCGTCGTACGGCATCGGCGGCGAGTTTAGCCACAATTTCCTTTCGCGCGAACCGGCGCGGCCTTAATTCATCGCGATGCGGCCTCGCCTGACTCCCCTGCTCCTGCTCATGCTCGGGACGATGATCGGAACATCTGCCGCCGCCATAGATCCGCTTCATCGGGCGCGCCAGTGCGTTGTCGTCGTGACGGACAATTGGAGTGCGACTACGGGCGTGTTGCGTGCATTCGAGCGCGACGGATCGCGCGACAAGTGGAAACCTCGGGGCACTGGTTTGCTAGTGGTGGTGGGCAAGAAAGGTCTTGCCTGGGGCCGAGGCCTTGTTCCGATGCAAGCCGGCGACGGACCGACGAAAATCGAGGGCGACAACAAAGCGCCGGCCGGCATTTTTCGCCTGGCCTCAGCGTTTGGATACGCGCCGCAGCGCGCCGCGCGTTGGGTAAAGCTGCCTTACCTCGCGCTCTCGAAACAGATCGAAGGCGTCGATGATCCTCGATCGCACTATTACAATCAGCTCGTCGATCGCTCGAAAATCGCGCGCGTGGATTGGCGAACGTCCGAACAAATGTTGCGCAACGACGACCTCTACAAATGGGGAATCGTCGTCGAACACAATCGCACCGCGCAGCCGGGCGCCGGCTCGTGCATTTTTCTGCACGTCTGGAAGGGTCCGGCGTCGCCCACCGCCGGTTGCACTGCGATGCCGGAGAACGAGCTCGTGAAATTACTGCGCTGGCTTGATCCCGCCGCGCATCCAATCCTGATCCAAATGCCGCGGTCGAGTTACCCGACATTCCAATCGAAGTTCGGTCTGCCGAAAGAGCTTTAGCGTCGCCTGCTGAAACTGGTCACTCGTCACTTGTCACTCGTCACTTCCCTAGCCTTTGCTTCGCGCAGAACTTTGCTACCATGAGGGCCGAATGAGCGAGATGTACGATGTGGCGATCATTGGCGGTGGGCCTGCGGGCAGCACTGCCGCCGCTTTGCTGGCACGTGCTGGCCGTCGTGTCGTCGTTCTCGAGCGCGATAAGTTTCCTCGCTTCCATATCGGCGAGTCGCTTCTTCCTTTTAGCATGCAGGCCTTCACCCGCCTCGGCTTGCATGAGAAATTCGCGCGGGCCGGCTTCATGGAAAAATTCGGCGGCGAGATGTATGGCGCCTGCAGCGAAGAGGGAGTGAAATTCTATTTCGAAGACGGCTACGCCTCCCAGACCGACCGCTCCTACCAGGTGACGCGCGCGGATTTCGACAAACTCCTTCTCGATCATGCCGCGGAAAACGGCGCGGAAGTGCGGGAGGAAACCAGCGTCGATGACGTCAACTTTTCCGAAGAGGACGTGACGCTGAAAATCTCGCGGAAGGAGAATGGCGCGTCCGATCAAATCCGGGCGCGCTATGTCATCGACGCCGGCGGGCGCACTTCGCTTTTGAGCGCGCGCTTCAAGCTGAAGAAAAACTACGAGCATCTCCAAAAGATTTCGATCTTCGCGCATTACGATGGGATGGAACGCGCCGAAGGCCGCGACGGGACGCTTACCCGCATGGTGCGCGCGATCGACCGCTGGTTTTGGGTGATTCCGTTGAGCGCCACCCGCACGAGCGTCGGCGTCGTGCTGGACGGAGCGGTCTTCAAGGATTCCGGGCTGAGTCCGGAAGAATTTCTCGAACAGGCGATCGCCGAGCAACCACTCCTCACCCGGCGCATGACTGAAGCGGAACGGGTGACGCCCGTGCGGACCGCGGCCGACTTTTCGTATCGAAGCACGCGGCTGACCGGCGATCGCTGGATGCTGGCTGGAGACGCCGCCGGGTTCATCGACCCGGTTTTTAGCAGCGGCGTTTTCCTCGCCGTGCTGGCAGGCGAACAGGCCGCCGATGTTTTGCACGAGCTGCTCGACCATCCGCAGAGAGCGCGAAAACTTTTCTCGCGCTACTCACGCAACATCAACAAGGCGATGGATGTTTATCTCCGCTTCGTGGATGCCTGGTATTCGAAAGAATTCATCGAAGTGTTTTTGCATCCGCAGGATATTTTCCAAATTCCGCCGGCGGTAAACGCGGTCCTCGGCGGCAACGCCGGCACGAGTTTCGCGATCAGATGGAGGATGTGGATTTTTTATTCCATCGTCTGGCTGCAACGCTACCTTCCGCTTTGCCCGCGGCGCACGCTCGTGCCGCAAAAGGAACGGGCGTCCGCGCCGGCCGAAGAATTGGAGGCTGTCTCGTAAAATGCGAGCGCGTCCCGTTCGTCCAATCGCGATTCTGGCGATCCTCGCCTTTGTCTTCACGGGTTGCGAAACGATCCGCCACCAGTTCACGGGGCCGGCGCGCGACTGGCAGGCGCGGAACGGTCAGCTTTTGTATCACGGTAAACGGACCACCTTGATCGGCGAAGTGCTCGTCCGTTTTTCGAAAGCGGGCGATTTCGAGCTGACCTTCACGAAGGGTCCCGGCGTGGCCCTGCTCGAAATCCGGCAGGACGCGAATTTCTTCAGCGTGAAGGGCCCGCTGGCGGGCGTCAGTTGGTCAGGGAGCATGGCCCACGCGCCGGCTCGGTTGCGCGGCTGGCTGCAACTGCGAGAAAAGCTCATGGCCTCGGGCAATCAGCCCATGGTTCGTCACTCCGCCGGCGACGAAACTTTTGTTTTCCGCTTTTGACCCACGCGGGTT
>JBEEHU010000109.1:0-30943 GCA_041167565.1 Verrucomicrobiota bacterium
CTTCCCCACCGCTTCCACCGTGCCCGCGCAATCGGTCCCGAAGCGCGAGTCCTTTGGCTTCCGCATTCCGGTAAGGGGGCGCATGACGAAGGAGCCGCGAAGCAAGTGCCCGTCGGCGGCATTGAGAGACGCGGCGCGAACCTTGACCAGGACCTGATCGTCAGTGGGGATCGGCTTCTCAACGGCCCGCAGGGTCAGGGTACCGTATTCGCACTTACGAATAGCTTTCATAGGATGAGCAGGCGCGCCTGTGTTGCGGTCGCAGTCGTTGCTTGACTGCCAATAGGAGACAAAGAGATAGAGTCCGCCTGCCAATACTACGACCAGGATGACGATACCTGTCCACCTAAAAATCCGCTTAATGAGCTTCATTCGATCGTGATCGCGATCTTCCCCTGGACATGGCCGGTCTCGAGATATTTGTAGGCGGCGGCGGTTTCGGTAAGCGGATAGGTCTTGGTGAGAGCGGGCAACATCTTCCCGCTCTCGGTTAGATCGCGCAGAATGCCGAGGTCTTTCTTGTTAAAGTCGACGCCGAAGATGACAAATTTCTCGGCCGAAAAGTACGAGCGAAGCCGGGCCGTGAGCGAGCTGGCCAAATTAAACAGAGTCTCCTTGCGCATGCCCGAGCCGCCGACCCCGGCCAACACGCAAATGCCACCGGGCTTCAGGATTCGTCGGCGTTCCGCAAAAGAATGGTTATTGACCAGGTCGTAGATCACGTCGTAACGCTCATCGCCCTGGGTGAAGTCTTGTTTCGTATAATCGATTACGTGATCGGCACCGATCGATCGGAGCAGGTCCAGGTTTTTCGTGCTGCAAACCCCGGTTACTTCCGCGCCAAAAGCCTTGGCGATCTGGACGGTAAAGGTTCCGACGCCTCCGGAGGCGCCGTTGATTAGCACCTTTTGCCCTGCTTTCACCCGCGCTGTGTCGCGCAGGCCCTGTAAAGCAACGAGGGCGGTAGGGATCGTTGCGGCTTGCTCAAAGGTAACGTTGGCTGGCTTCGACACCACCGCTCGGTCGGCTCTGACACAGATGTATTCGGCGAGCGCGCCTGCCTTTACCCCAAAGACTTCATCGCCCTGTTTGAACTCGGTCACGTTCCTGCCGACAGCTTCAACGGTTCCGGAGAAGTCGGACCCTGGGCAGGTGTTTTTCGGCTTACGTAGTCCGAAGAGGAGCCTGCCGGGGACACTGCCTCCGAGCATGCCGCCGTCGAAAAATCTGAGGGAAACGGCGCGAACCCGGACGAGAATCTGATTGTCATTCGGAACCGGCTTTTCGACCTGTTCAAGTTTCAGAACGTCATCAGGCGCGCCGTATTCGCAATACCTAACCGCTTTCATGCGCTCAGCTCCGGCCGGGATGCTGCGTCCGCAGTCGTTAGTCGAAGTCCAGTAGGCGAACTGAAACCACCCGAAGAGGACGAGGAGAAGCGCGAGTGCGCTACGCTTTAGGATTCGCTTCCTTTTCATACGCGCTGCGATTCAAACTCCCTGGTTGCGCGAGCCTGCTCTTTCCATCGTTCAACGTTCACGCCGAAGACGAGGAGCCACAGCCCGAGCAAGAGCTCGCCGGCCCCAAGAGCGAGGTTCCAAGGGTAAAGATAGTTCGCGAGCGGGGGCCACAAATAGGTGGAGTAGCCTACACCCGCAATCGCCATGAGAATGCCGAGAATCCGAGGCAGGAAGGCCGCCTTGTAAATGACGTAGCCGCCCAGCATGCAGCAGAACCCGAAGAACGCGAGGTAGAGGTTGGAGGCCTGCCCATTCCATCTGAGAAAGATGAGCGCCAGGGACTGCAGTTGGCCCACGTTGAACGCACCAAAATCCTTCCCGCTTTTTAAAACGGTCAAGACCGGGAGTTCAAAGAGAATGCTGGCAGCCTGGAGAGCGATCGCCACGAGGCCGAAGGACGCCATGAGCAAAGCGACGGTCCTGCCCACAGGTCTGAACAGAACATAAGAGACAACCGTCCGGGCGACATTGAACGCGACCGCGAGGACGCTGAGTGCGAGCCCCAAACGGAACAATGACTCGTTTCCCAGGATGTTAGCCGCTGTGGCTGCGGCGTCCGTCGAGACGAGCCTGCCGGGAATCCGCAACTGGCCCCACACTTGCGCCTGGCCTTCAAGGACCGCCAGGATAAAAACCATTCTCGCCAGAAAGCGGGGCGATATCTCTCGAGGCTTCGTCATGAGTTCATTGCCTCCAGGACGGCGGAGACCAGGATGGTCGCGGAAAAGGCTTCATATACCTAACGAGCTATCGTTGCTTGCCCACAGCCCGATAGTCACTGTAGGTAACTACCGTGTGACCCCGCCCTTCCTGGCCCATCCCTGATCCAGCCATGTCGGTGGTCTGCTCCATCAGGAGCGGCTTCCCTTCCGGCCCGATGCGGTAGCGCGCGGTGAATTCGTATTTTTCGAGCTTCATAAGAAGCTTTACCCGCATCGGTCTCACGTTAACGCGCACCTGCTCCACAAACGTCACCCCGTTTGCTTCGCTCACGGACGCGTCCGCAATGGCGTTTTGCGATAGATCGCTGTCCATGACTTTCACGGTGTCTTTCGCCAGGGCAGTAAAATGAAACACCGTCCGGCCACGCGAGTCTGTTGAAGCTGTCGCCGGCGTTGCGAAGTAGCCTGCCAGGCGGTAATAGCCAGGCACGCGGCGTTTCGGAAGAGCCGCGCGAAATGTTTTCAACGCGTCAGCGGTAGGCGGCGCTCCATCGACGGAAACAAGCGTCCATCGTGCTTCACCCTGTTTCGTCGGATCAAACTTATCGACATTGACGTGCTGCTCCGGTTTTCCGTTGGATGTCCCTTCGCTGCGAATTGTCCGCGTAAAAGCATAGTCATCCGGGCCGATACTTTGCGCCTGGGCCAGAATGCGCTGCTTCAACTCGTCCTGGTTTTGCTGGGCGAGCTCGGCAGAAACGGATCCGAGACAGAGCGCTGCGATCAACGCTACTCTTGGATTGAAAGCGTTAATCAATACACGGGTGTTCATAATCTTAGAAACTTTCTGTTTGAGTCATTGAATTGAGCGGGCGCATGAATCAAAGCGGTCCGCGGTAACGGCGGAGGCGGATCGTACCGATCAGAAAGACCGCGGCGATGACGAGTCCGATCCACAGTCCGGGGCTGCTGAAGAATTTCAGTGGATCGAATTGGGTGAGTCGATCGACTACGGGCACGTGCGCGTCTTTCGGATAATGCACGACGACGAACCCCTCCTCGAAACCGCCCGTCAGACGACGGACGAGCATGCGAATGAAGAAAGTGGTATCGAACGCAAGTTTCTCGATCGCGCTGATTGCGAGCCACGGCAGCACCGCCCAGAGGAACGTTGCCCGCCTGGCCCAGCTGGAGACGAGAAGCAGCCAAGCGAAGATGGGCGCCTCCCAAAGGGCGCTTGTGACGAGACCATAGAAAAGAATCAACGAGAGCCGGGGCCAGGGCAGCAGTTGCCAGGTCGTGCCCGCCAGACCGCTGGGAAGCAGAACGGCAGTGCTAAGCAGTAACATCACTAACTGGGTGGCTACGACGATAACGAAGGTGAGCAGGGGCAGGATCGCCAAGGGAACGATCGCCTTCGAGAGCACGCTGGTGCGATCCGAAACGGGCAGCGATTTCCAAAACAAGATGCTGCGGTCACGCCGCTCGCCATGGAGCGCATCGAGACAGTAGAAGATGCCCACGATGAACACCGTGAACATAATCATCATCGCCGCGGCGTCGTAAGGCAGCTCGATGGCTGCGCGCATGCGCGCGGACTCCAGCGCCAGGGCATTACGTCTAAGCTGCGGCAGGCGGAACGCCGTCATCCCAAAGCCGAAGAGCACCACACTCGCGGCGATGAGCGGCGCCATATAGATGGAGCGGTTTTCCCACAGTTCGCGGCGCACCGACCAGTAGAAGGGCCGAGTCGCGGACATAGGGGCGATCGCCTGTGACTCAAAGGAAGTCTCTGATGGTTGTTTTGTCTCCGTATTCATTTGGCCGCTCCTTGTGCCGTGCCAGCGTTACTACCCATGACCGCGACGAATAGGTCGGCGATGCTGGGCGTGCGCAGCTCGCCGAGTTCCGCTAGCTGCAGGCGATCGACGTTGTCGAACAGCAGGATGCTGCGACCGAATAACTGGCGTTCGTAGATCGGCTTGAGCGCCTGGGCCGCGGCGAGATGCTCCGGTTTCACCATCACCTCGAAATAGCGCGCCTCGAATTGCTCCATGCTAGTCTCGAGCACGATGCGGCCGCGATTAATGAACATGAGATCGGTGATGACGTGCTGGATTTCTTCCACCTGATGCGTCGTCACTACGATGGTGCGGGTGCCATCGAAGTAATCGTTGAGCAGGGAGTCGTAGAATTGTTTGCGATACAGGATGTCGAGGCCAAGAGTCGGCTCGTCGAGGACCAGCAACCTCGCGTCGATCGCCATGACTAGGGCGAGGTGGAGCTGGGCCACCATTCCCTTCGACAGTTGCCTGACCTTACTGGCGCGCTTGATCTCGGTCTTCGCCAGAAAAGCTTCCGCCTTCGCGCGATCGAAGCGCGGATGCACGCCAGCCACGTAGTCGAGCGCTTGCGAGACGCGCATCCAGCGCGGCAGGACGGCGACGTCGGCGATGAAGCAGACATCGCGCATGAGCAGATCGCGCTCGTTCCAAGGGTCGCGTCCGAGCACCTTCAATTCTCCCTGATAAGGGATGAGACCGAGAATCGCATCGAGCGCTGTAGTCTTGCCCGCGCCGTTGGGACCGATAAGTCCGAGGATGCGACCTTCTTCGACGCGCAAATTAATGCCGTCCAGCGCAATCGTTGCGCCATAGGCCTTGCGAAGACCGCGTGCTTCTATTGTGGCCATGGCTTAGCGAGCCTCCTTGGAAGTCTTCGACGCCGACGCGTGCCGTTTGGCAGCTGCCATCAGTTCCTTCGCGGTCAGGCCAAGCCGTTGAATAGTGGCGGCGATCCTGGGCCATTCTTCATCAAGAAACTTCTGGCGCTCGCCCTGCAATAACAGATTGCGCGCGCCGGCTTTCACGAACATCCCGAGGCCGCGCCTCTTCTCGACCAGCTCTTCATCGACCAGTTGCTGATAGGCCTTGAGAACCGTCAGCGGATTGACCCGGTATTCTGCCGCGACATTGCGCACGGAGGGAAGCGGATCGCCTTCTTTGAGAACGCCGTCGAGAATCATATGGACGCCCCGATCGCGAAGCTGGCGATAAATCGGCTGACCGTCGTTCCATTCATGAATCATTCTGTCTTCCCGATACCCCTACGAGGGAAGTGCGAGGGATCGCTCCGGTTGAGTGCTGCGTTTCATATAGTGTTGTAGTTGACTACAACACCGTTGCACACGCAAGCTTTTTTTTAGATTATTTTTGCCCTGACGCGAATTCCGACGCGCGGCTAGTGCCCGACCACGTAAGGCAGCGGCATGATGCCTTCGGCGCGGGCTTCGGCGAGGTCGATCCATTGATAGTTGGGATCGGCGGCTTTGAATTTCTCTTTGTTCTTGGTCAGGTCTTCGGTGCCGACCTGAACGGCTTTCGCGAACGTCTTCCAGTCGCGGCGAGCGCGCACGCTTTGCTCGAGCTTGTCGCGTAACATCGTGAGCACGGCGGGTTCGCCGGTTTTCTTTTCATCGGCCACATCAGGGAGGCCGATCACAGTCGTTTCGAGTCCAACGAATTCGGATTTGCCGGCGCCGAGATAGAACCCGACATACATGTGGCCGGGGACGGTGACGAGAAACGGTTCGATCGAGATTTTGCGGAGGAGGGAGGCGAAGAGGACGCTGCCATCGACGCAATTGGCCTGGGTATTGGTGAGCGATTGATCGACGAAACGGATGTACTGGCTCATGACAGTTTCAGAACCGCCAGGAGTCGTCGTTGTGGAGCTATATTGGATCCCGCGTTTCTGGAGCGCGGACCAAACGGCGAGCACCTGCTTGAGCGTCTCGTCGGGATCGTGCGCGGTTACGCGAAAGGCTCCCACGATTTTTGTCTCGAGCGCTTCCTGCAAAATCTTGTCGAGCATCGGATGGTTCTCGTTGACGTAAGCCGCGAACATCCAGCCAAGCGCGGCGGAACCGGCGATGAAGTTTTCGTCATTGAGCGTCTCTTCGGAGTTGCTGACGGCGAAAGGACAATCGTTGATCGAACGCACCTGGAGTGTTTCCGATTTTTCTCCGGCAGATTCGCCATCGACTTCGACCGCAAAAGTGACGTTCATCGGCACCTGCTGCGTCACCTGGCGCAGCCGATCGAATTTGTAATTCACTTTCGGCGCGATGAAATAATCCTTACCGGCCTCAGGCAATTCACCGCTCCAACTCGACGCGGCCATGAGATCGTTTTCCTTCACGCTGACTTTTACTTTTGTGTTCGCCGTGGGCGCTTTGACAGAAACGCCCACCAAACCAAAACGTTCGCCGAGCAAATAAGGATCCGGCTTTTCCGCCTCCTCATCATCGGCTTCGATCGGTCGGACGGTGGCGGTGGCGATGAGGAGCGAAGGGAAAAGCTGGTGGTCCATATTCGCTTCCGTCGACCATTCGATTTCCCCCGCCCGGCTGACCGAAGCGAGGAAGAGAGAGGCGATGATTATGGAGAAACCGGGCTTCATCGCCCATGCATCGCGCGCCCTTTCGGAAATGACAAGCCGAACCTGGGCTTGATCTTCTCGGGCGTTTCCTTCAGAAGGGTCGGAATGCAAATCTACGTCGGCAAGGGCGGCCAACAGCTCGGACCTTTTCCCATCGAGGAAATCAATCGCAAGCTCGCGGATGGAACGTTCTCAGCAACGGATCTCGCCTGGTATGAAGGAGCGGCGGGATGGGCGGCGCTCTCCACAATTCCCGGAGTAATTCTTCCTGCGGCGGCCGCGGCAACGCCAGCAGCGGCACCCGTGTCGACGCCGGTCCCAGCCCCCATCGCACCCGCGGCGGTTCCGGTTCGTTCGACGACGCCGATTGCGCGCACGCCAGTCCCCGCCAGTAGCTACAAGACTCTGACGACGGTGAGTTGGGTGCTGCTAGGGCTCACAGCGCTCGTCTCCCTGATCCCGTTCGTCGGTTGCGGCGCATGGGTGCTCGGGTGGGCGGTAGCCGTCGCTGCCATCATCATGGGAATCCTTGTCATCACCCGCGGGGGGACAGGCCAGGGCATCATGATCATTGTTGCTGGCGTCCTGATCGTGCCGTTCGCTCTTCTCGGCCAATTTGTTTCGCTCGCCGTTTTCGGTTCCATAGCCGGCAAGGAAGATCGAAAGCAGGAAACCCAGATCATGGAGAATCTGCGGACGCTCGACACCGCCAAGGGACAATGGGTCGTGGCGACATCGGCCAAGGACAAGGCGCCCGTGACCATGGCCAACCTAACGAGCTATCTTAGCGGCAAGGAAGTGAAACCGGTCGTGGGCGAACAATACGACCCGAGTCCGGTAGGTCACCCGCCTACGGCGACGCTGCCGTCCGATAAATCGCTTGGGAGTTTCAAAAAGGGCGATGTTCTGACCGTAGCCTCCCTCGAGGAAGCTTTGGCGAAGAGTTCGTTTGTTTCATTCTACTCCTATAAGAATAGTCCGGCGCCGACGGCTGCCGCGAAGAGTTCGCCGGCCCCGACAACCGGAGGCAAGCCCTCCGCTTCCCCGAAAACCAGTGTCGCTCCGAAGCCAAGCGAAACTGTCCCGCCACCGCCCTCATCTTCCGCACGACCATCGCCTTCGGCCACGTTTGGACCGGACGAAGGAAGCACGGTCTCTCCGAGACCACGAAGAACGCCCGGGGAATCCCCTTCCTCGAAATCCTCACCATCGGCAAAGTTTGCCCCGTCTGATGGGATAACGAACTCTCCGAAGCCGAGGACATCGGCAACTGCCGAATCGTCCGGGATGAAACAGGGGAAACAGAATCCTCCCGGCACATCGCCGAGCGCGTCGCCTGAGGACGACGACGATTAGAAGCGCGCCGATCCGGCGCTTTCCTGCATGGAATGAGGCCTGCTAGGCAGGATGCAGAGAAATGCTTTGTACCTTCCACGCGGTCCCATTTTTAGCCCAGTGTCCCCTGCTCCCATGATCTCCTCCGTGAATCTCCAGCAGTTCGATCCAGCGACAAACGAAGTGGCTGATCCGACCGATGCGATTTTTCGCGAGTTATTCGAGGCGGCGCCGATTGGAATGGCGATCATCGCGCTCGACGAACGGTTCATAAAAGTGAACGCCACCTTCTGCAAGATGGTGGGCTATTCCAATGAGGAGCTGAAACAACGAACGGCCGAAGACATCACTTATGGCGAGGATATCGAGACGGGCCGGCAACTCGCCAAAAACCTGCTCGACGGAACGGTGCGCTACACGGGCGACAAGCGTTACGTCCATAAGAACGGCGAAGTGCTTTGGGTAAGCCGGACCGCGAGCCTGATCCGTGACGAAAACGGAGAACCGCAACACTTCCTCCTGATGGTGGAAGACATTTCCGAGCGGAAACACAGCGAACGCGCGCTTCTGGAAAGCCGGCGCGAATTGGAAACCGCGCTGCATGCGAACCAACTCATCATGGATAATTCCCAGGATGTCATTTGCACGATCGATGCGGATGGCCGCTTCCTGAGCGTCAACGCGGCGTGCGAAGAACTCTGGGGTTACAAAGCCGGCGAGCTCGTCGGCCGTTGCTACATCGACCTGGTTTATCCGGAAGACCGGGCCAGAACGGAGGCCGCTTCGGAGGCCCTGCTCGCGAGCGGCAAGATCACCGATTTTGTCAATCGCTACGTTCGCAAAGATGGGACGGTGGTCGATGTGCTTTGGTCCGCGACCTGGTCGGCCGCGGACAAGATCATATTTTGTGTGGCGCACGATGTGACCGATCGAGCGCGGATCGAGAAGGCGTTGCGCGAAGCGAAAGCCGAAGCCGACCGCGCCAACCACGCCAAGAGCGATTTCCTTTCCCGCATGAGCCATGAGCTGCGCACGCCGCTCAACTCGATTTTAGGTTTCGGCCAACTGCTCGACCGCCAGGCCACGAGCGATGCGCAACGCACCCGGGTCCGTTATATTCTCAGTGCCGGCCGACATTTGTTGAACCTGATCAATGAGGTTCTCGATATCAGCCGCATCGAAGCCGGCAATCTGCAGTTGTCCCTGGAACCCGTCTGTCTGGAAGAGGCGATGAACGAAGCGATCGACTTGATGCGCCCGTTGGCCGCTGAGCGCGAGATTCGCCTCGCGGCTGCCTGTCCGCTCGACACGACGACTTACGTCCTCGCCGATCGCCAGCGCTTCAAACAGGTCCTCCTGAATCTTCTCACGAACGCGGTCAAATACACCGCCATGCAAGGCAAAGTAAGTGTTTCCTTTAATGATTCCGGCAACGGCACCATGCGCGTGCTCGTCCGCGATACCGGCGCCGGCATTCCAGTGGAAAAGTTGTCGCGGCTCTTCACGCCCTTCGACCGCCTGGGCGCGGAACAATCGACCGTCGAAGGCACAGGTCTCGGCCTCGCGCTGTGCCAGCGTCTCGTCGAAGCAATGCATGGCTTCATCGGGGTGAACAGTACCATCGGCAACGGCAGCACTTTCTGGGTGGAACTTCCGCAGGCGGAATCGCCGTTCCAACAGCTCGCCGCCCAAAAGAACGCGCCGGTCTTAGGAGAAATTTCGCATACTGGAAAGCGCCGGGTTCTCTACATCGAAGACAATTTCTCGAACGTCACCCTGGTCGAGCAAATGCTGGCGGAGAGGCCGTCGCTGGAACTCATGACTGCGATGCAAGGCCGTCTTGGATTGGATCTGGCGCGCAAACATGTGCCCGACCTGGTGCTGCTCGATCTCCATTTGCCTGACATGCCGGGATGGCAAGTGCTCGCGCAATTAAAAGCGGACCACGCAACGCGCGACATTCCTGTAATTGTGATCAGCGCCGATGCGACCGCGCCTCAGATCAAACGTTTGCTGGCAGCCGGTGCGCGCGCTTATCTGACCAAGCCGCTGGACATCGGCGAGTTCTTCCGGGTCGTCGAAGAGACGATCTCGGCGGCTGATTCAGATAACCAAGAAGCGGCGGCCTAAAAAGCGCGTCTCGCTTCTTGTCGGCGATAGGAATATCGCGTCCGCGGGTTCGATAAAATCTTGACCCGATTCCGGCGCATGCGTAAAAAGCAGGGCGATTACGTCGGGCGACGTTTCAACGCATCTTCGGCCGGCCTGATTCATTCGGAAGCTGGATTTTCGCTGGGATGCCGTTCACGCGCGATCTTCAAGGCTAATGAGAGTGCGAGCCAGCCCCATTTTTTTTGCAACAACAACCCCGTTCGATGAAACCTGATTCCGCATCGCTCACGCGACTGGCCGTTGCGTTTTTTTGTTTTGGCGCTTTTTCCGCTGGCGAGGCTGATGCTCAAGCGACGCCGCAAATCTCCATCGAAAACGCGTCCGCCAGCGAAGGCGCCGGCAACATTGTCTTTACTGTTACGCAATCCGCGGCCAGCAGCGTGGATACTACCTTCGAGTACTCTACTGCGAACGGAACGGCGGTAGCCCCGGACGATTATGCCGCCCCGAGCAACGGCGCCGGCGTCATCCCAGCAGGCAGTACGAGCACCACGATCTCCATCCCGCTAAATGACGACAACGTTTATGAAGGCGACGAAACTTTTACCGTCACGCTGAGCCATCCGAACAACGCCACTATTGGGACAGCTACCGCCACGGGCACAATCCAGGACAACGATGCGGCGCCGGCCTTTGCCATAAACGATGTAACGCAGAACGAGACCGGCTCGGGACAGACTGCTTTCGTTTTCACAGTCACGAAGAGTGGAGATACGGCATTGAGTTCATCCGTGGACTTCACGACTCAGGATGGGACGGCGACGGTGGCGGACAGCGACTTCGTGGCCAACACCGGCACTCTGATCTTCGCGGCCGGCGATCCATCAAAAACGATCACGGTGCTGGTAGATGGCGATACGATTAACGAAGCCACGGAGACCTTTACAGTTCACTTGAGTAATCCTTCCGGCGCGACGATCAGCGATGCGGATGGCGCGGGGACGATCACCAATGACGACCCGCAACCGACATTTACGGTGGCCAACGCGATCCAAAACGAAGGAGGTGGAGCCGTCACGATCACCGTGACGAAGAATGGAGCGATCGCATTCACGACTAGTGTTCATTATGCCACGAGCGACGGCTCGGCCACCGCACCCGCGGATTACACCTCCACTTCTGGCGACCTGAGCTTCGCGCCCGGTGACACCAGCAAACAATTCACCGTTCCGATTATCAATGACACTGTCTTTGAGGGCGATGAAGCCTTCGGAGTTACGTTAACCGCTCCAACCAACGCCACGCTCGGCACGCCTTCTTCCGCCACCGTAACGATTACCGACAATGATTCGCCGCCGATTATCCAATTCCGCTCCGCTACCTATGGCATAGGCGAAGCCGACGGCACCGTGACCATTACGGTGACAAAGACTGGATCGACCGCGGTGAATACCACCGTACACTACGCTACGAGCGACGGCTCTGCTATCGCACCCGCTGATTACACCTCCACTTCCGGCGACCTGACCTTTGCGCCCGGCGAAACCAGCAAACAATTCACCGTTCCGATTATCAATGACAGTGTCTTTGAGGGCGATGAAACCTTCGGCCTTACCTTAAGCGCTCCCACCAACGCCACGCTCGGCACGCCTTCTTCCGCCACCGTCACGATCACCGACAATGATTCGGCGCCGAGCGTGCAATTTAGCGCCGCCAACTATAATGGGAACGAAGGCGCAGGCCCAGTTACGGTGACGGTGACTAAGTCCGGCTCGACGGCGCTTACGACGACGGTTCATTACGCGACCAGCGACGGAACAGCGATTGCGCCGAGCGACTACACCAGTACGGCCGGCGACCTCACCTTTGCGCCTAACGAGACCAGCAAGACGTTCACGGTACCCCTTACCAATGATAACGTCTTCGAGACTACTGAGAGCTTTAACGTCACCCTGAGCGTGCCTGCCAATGCAACTCTGGGGACGCCTCCCAGCGCGACAATTACGATTGCCGATAACGATCCGGCGCCGACCGTGCAGTTCAGTGCGCCAACCTACAGCGTTTCGGAAGCGGGCGCTTCAGCGACTCTTACCGTCACCAAGGTCGGCGCGACCGCAGTGAACGCGACCGTGCACTTCGCCACGAGCGATGGGACAGCGGTGGCGCCGGGTGACTACACGGCTGCTTCGGGCGATCTCACCTTTGGGCCTAACGAGACCAGCAAGGAGATCAAGGTGTCGCTCGTCAATGATGCGGTGATCGAAAATGATGAGACGTTCGTCGTAACTCTCACCGCCCCCTCCAACGCTACTCTGGGGACGCCGCCGTCCGCGACCGTCACAATCGTGGATAACGATGCGCCGCCTCAGGTGCAATGGACTTCAGCGACCTACAGCGCTGATGAGAATAGCCGCAATGCCGAGCTCGTTGTGAGACGCAGCGGAATCGATTCCGGAACGGTGGTGGTGCACTACAGCACCAGTGATGGGACAGCGATCGCTGGCTCTGATTACGTCGCGACGCCCGGCGACATCACTTTCTCGCCCGGCGGCCCCCCGGAGCAGATCGTCAACATCCCGCTCATTAACGATAATACTCCTGAAAGCACCGAAAGCTTTACTGTGACTTTGAGCGCACCATCTGGTGGCAGGATCGGAACGCCCTCCACGGCCACGGTAAGTATCACAGATACCGATACAGCGCCTTCACCTACTCCTTCTCCTACACCCTCCCCTACCCCAACCGCACCTCAGGCGCTGAATCTTTCCACGCGACTGAAGGTTGAGACCGGGGACCATGTAATGATCGGAGGCTTTATTATCACGGGGAATGGCTTCAAGCAGGTGGTGCTCCGCGGTCTCGGTCCAGCACTCGCTCCTTTCGGGATCGGCGATTTCCTGGCGGATCCTGTGCTGGAACTACGCCGTGGCAATGGGTCGTTGATCATACGAAACAACGATTGGAAGGACGATCAACGAAGCCAGATCGAAGGCACTCCGTTCCAACCCACGGACGACCGCGAGTCGGTGATTGTAGCCACGCTGCAACCAGGCCGCTATACCACCATTCTCACTGGGAAAGATGGCAGCGACGGCGTCGGTCTGGTAGAAGTTTACGACGTCGATCCCCCAAGTAATTTGCAACTGGCGAATATCAGCACGCGCGGATTTGTTCGCACAGATGATAAGGTGATGATCGGCGGGTTTACCCTGGGTGGAAACTCCAACAGCGCGAGAATTGTAGTTCGCGGGTTGGGACCATCGCTGCAGAAATTCTTTTTAACCGATCTGCTGGCTGATCCGACCCTCGAATTGCACAACGCCAATGGAACGCCGGCCATCACGAACGACGACTGGCAGGATGACCCAGCCTCCGCCGCGCAATTGAAGGCCAATAACTTCGCGCCGGAAGACCCACATGAAGCCGCCATCTTCGTCGCACTTCCACCAGGGCCATACACCGCGATTCTCGCCGGCAAAGAGGGCAGCAGCGGACTTGGCTTGGTGGAAATCTACAACCTGCAATAGATGTAGAGGGATTAATGGCGGCAGCGTTTTGCCTTTGACATTAGGCTGGGCACTGAGTCGAGTAGTAAACCCAAGCGTATGAAAACCATCTATCTTGCCGTTTGCGCGTTTCTCTGCATCCTGCCGCCGCTCAAAGCAGCCGAGCCTGAGAGCTCACCATTTCCCGGCGTGCAAAAGGCGATGTCGCCGGAAGACTATGAAGCAGCCGGCTTGCAAAAGCTCGAGGCGGCGGAGCGCGCGAAGCTCGACGAATTCATTCGCAATTACGTCGCGGTGAGCAACGAAAAGGTAGCCACTACGGCAGTCGACAAAGCCGTGAAGGAAAACAAAGTATCCGCGCCGGAAGTGATTCAGAGCCGAATCGTCGGACCTTTCATGGGTTACAATGGACGCACGATTTTTACCCTGGAGAACGGGCAGCGTTGGGCGCAATCCCAGCGTGATAGCGCCTACTTTCCGAAGATCGACTCACCGCCAGTCATCATCGTAAAGGCCGGTTTCGGTTACCGGATGTACATCGCCGGCGGCGGCGCCATCCGGGTAACGAAGGTGCAGTAAATAGCTTTACGCTGCTGTCTCCCTCTTCATAGCGGTGCGGCTCGCCGCGGTTACGGAATGAAATAGATTTCGATGACGCCAATGCCGGTCGACTCGGGCTTGCCTCGTAGCTGAGCGCTGTATTGGCCAGGCGGTATCGTGCGGACGAGGGCCGCTTCCTTGATGTTGGTTGGCTGGAGGCCGGTGGCCTCCAGGTCCGCCTTCTGGTCTGTTTGCCAATCATCATTCTCCTGCACAAGGGCGGCGTTCTGGTCCCTTAGCTGAAGGGTAGTGTCGCCCAGAGCGTTAGTGATATTAAACGGCGGACCGGTCAGCGAGGGCCCGATAGCACGGATGACGGCCCGGACCGAGCCGTTCTGGATGATAAAGCCGGCGGTCAGTAATTGATCGCCCGGCTGGACCAAGCCTCTTGTGGCAAAGTTTACCACCTTCGCCGCGGATGCAGTGTTGAGATCGAAGGCATCGACAAGGCCGATGCCGTCGGTGTTTCCAAAGCCGCGCACCACCGCCGTAAAACTACCCGGAGCAAGGTTCGCGATAACAGTAGATTCCTGCTCATTAGTCGGGGCCAGCCCGCTCCCCGCGATCTCCTGGGATTGATCGGCTGTGATAATGCCTCCGATCTGAGTGGTTCTCCAGTCGTTATTCTTGGCGATGTTATTGCTGCCCTCAAAGATATCCAGGGTTGGATTGGGCAGGAAACCAGTTATCTGAAAGTTCCCGAGAAAAGGGCCAAGCGCCCGGATCAAGAGTTTCTTGGTCGAGCCAACGGGGCCTTGAATGATAAAGCCCTCGAACAGCGCGTTGTCGTCCTTACCGGCGAATAGGCGAGTGGAGACGTTGGCGACCACGCCCGGCGTCGCACCATTGCCAGTAATGGTGAAGTTAGCATCGGAAATATCAAAGAAGATATTACCGACCGCTTCCACTTTGATCCGTGCAGTGGTGGTGGAAAGATTAGGGATCGTAAGCGCTTCCGAACCATCATTAGGCGTGCTGGCAGTCAGCACATTGGGGAAGGTGTTTCCGCCATCGGTCGAGAGTGAAATCTTCACATTCGCCGCACTGACTGGCGCCACCGTCGTGTTGGCCACATTCCAGGTCACAGTCATCTGAGATCCTCCCGTAACCGTGACGGCCGTATTGGGGGCGGTGACGACGAAAGGCCCGCTGGCAGCGTTTATGGCTACCTGAGTGGTAGCGTCATTAATGCCACCGCCGCCCGCGCGGTTGTCCCGGACGGTAACGCGGAATCTCATGGTACGGTTAGTTACCGGCATGACTTCGCCCGTGAAACAAGTTCCCCCCGGTGCGCAGACCGAACCGGTCGCTGATGTTCCCGTGAAGGTTACCGGAGGGTTGTTCGCGTTGTTCAAAATGTAGGTCAGCGATGGGAACGTACGCGACGCGGTAGCTACCGGCTTGTAGGGGCGAAAGAGGGGGCGCGTCCCGTCGTCGGTATTCGGCGGCGAAGCGGCGCCTACGTCGATTTCTTCCCAGGCATAGGTGAGTGCATCCCCATTGGCATCGCTCGCCGTGGCCGTGAGGGTGAACGGGGTGTTCTGCGGGATAGTGAAACTGGCAGGGGCGGTCACGGTCGGTGGCGTGTTCCCGGTCGCGCTCGGCACGGGGCAGGTGGCGAAGGTGGCCAGAGCGTTCAGGATTTCCTCAACGCTTACGCTGTGAAAGTAATCGTCGCTGTTTGCCTGCAGATCGGCGTTGCCGCAAATGCCAGCGTAGGAGGCGGTGGTCGAGCCAGAGCCCGGTTCGACGGCGGTAGGCCCATTGCGATTGCCGGCATTGCATTGGCCGGACGCGCCTTCGTTAAAGGTGTGGTTGCCCCCCCACTGGTGAATGATTTCGTGCGCGACGAAATCGATATCGAAAGAGTCGCCGACCGGAGATGAGGTCCCCGTCACACCCTTTGCCTTATCGCCCGTAACGCAAACGCCTTGGGTACCCTCGCCACCCGGCGAAGTGGCAAAGACGTGTCCGATATCGTAATTCGCATCCAAGATTACGTTGTCGAGGTTGGTCTGATTTTCGTCGGAGAGCTTGCCCGCGTTGTTATTCGTATAGGGATCCGTTGCGCCGTTTGGATAGATGATCTTGAGTTCATCCGTGTCGGAGAGGAGCACATAGCGGACGGCCGCATCGCGTCCCCAGACGCCGTTTACTCGATTTATGGTGACTTTGATTGCGTTCAGCGCCCGGGCCTTTGCCTGATCGTCGGTATCAGGGCCCTGACGGAAAAAAGCCGTGTATTCGCCCGTGCAAGCGATAGCGGTGCGAACGCTCCGAAGCGTAGAGCCATTCACTCTGCTGGCTGACTCATCGGTCGGAATTGTGGAATGGGAGAGGCCGCCAGGTCCGGTCGCGCCGAAATGATCCGAGATCGATGCCAAACATTCGGGCCGAGGTCCCGCGCGCTGCGCATCCCGTTTGTAGTAGGCGATGCAGTTAACCGTGTCATTGAGAACGTAGGGATCGATGTAAACGGTTTCGCCGGCGGACAAGATCTGCGCGTGAAACCCAGCAGGGCTGATATCCAAACGCACCGTGGCAGTGCGGTCATCCATTCCCTGCCCGCTGTAGCTCTTGAAGTCGGAGACCTTCCCGGACGGATCCGGCAAGCTGATTGGCGACTCCTGAATTTGAAATCGGGCGAAGGTGCCGTCTGGCATCGGAATAGTAATCACTGGCCGGCTTGCCTGGGCAGCATCGGTAAACTCCATCGGTGCCTGGGCAAGCATTTGCAGCATGGCCTCTTTGTTCAGTTGCACGGACTGATAGGCTCTCGGAATTACCGGACGAAAGGTGTTTACCGTCAGCGAACTTTCCTTCACCTGCTGCCAGAGACCATCGCTGGAGGCAGGCTGCGAAAAACTTGTTGCCACGAAGCTCAACAGAATGGTTCCGACGACCGCGGCTAATCGTTGCGTTTTTGATGTAAACATAAGGCAAATCGTCGCGGACAGGCGTCCGGAGCTTTACTGGAGACGCGGCAACCAATCGCGGCGCAGTTTTCCCGCGCTGACGCGGTTATGTCAAGCTCTATGTGGACAATCAACCCGCGATGACAGGTACCGGGTGCTCTTGACTTCCAAGGGGATGATCGGCATCGCCTTCGTGATGCATGTGACCGCTGCGGAGGAACGGCACCCGGTCGAGGACGTTTTCCTGGAACCATTCCAGCGCCAGGTAAATCACAGGTGTGATATAGAGGGTGATCAATTGTGAGATGATGAGGCCGCCTACAATCACTAACCCGAGCGGCCGCCGGGAAGAACCATCCGAGCCGTAACCGAGGGCGAGCGGCACCGCGCCCATCAATGCCGCGAGCGTTGTCATGATGATAGGCCGAAAACGCTCGACGCTCGCTTCGTGAATCGCGGTGCGAAGGTCGTAACCTTCGTCGAGACGATGCAGCGCGAAGTCGACAATCATGATGCCGTTCTTCTTTACGATGCCCATCAAAAGGAAAAGGCCGATGATGGAATAAAGAGAGAGCGTGGAGTTAAAGAGCCAGAGAGTGAGTAACCCTCCCACCACCGCTGGGAACAGAGTTGAAAGCACGGTGATCGGATGGACATAGCTCTCGTAAAGGATTCCCAGGATGACGTACATAACGAACAAGGCAGCGAGGACGAGAAACGGCAGAGCGCCGAACAACTGCTGCAAGACAAGCCCTTCCCCTTGGAGTTCGCCCTTCACGGTCGGCGGCAAAACCTCCGCCGCCGCTTTCTGGATAAAGGTCGTGACGTCTCCCAGCGCCACGTCGGGTCTGGTGTCGAAGCCAAAGGTAACACTGGTGAACTGATTGGTATGGTTCACCGATTGCAGGCCCAGCTTGGCCGAGGATTTCGTCAAAGTGCGAACCGGGACCAGGGTGTCCTTGCCATCAGGCCGGACGTAGAGCTGCCGCAGGTCTTCCGGATTGGCGCGGTCGGCATCATCCACCTCCAGGATAACCTGATACTGGTCGTCCGGCTGCTTGATGAGATAAACGAAGTTCTGCGAGTAAGCCGCGCGCAAGAGGTTCTGGAGCTTCGTGGTCGAAATGCCGTAGAGGCTGGCCCGGTCTCGGTCGATATCGACATCGATATTGGGTTGGTTCCGGAATAAGTTCGAGCGCGGCGGCGCGACGAAGCCAGGGAAGTCCTTGAACTTCGCGCTCAAGGCGTCGGCCGCGGCGTAAACCTCTTCGGGATTGATCCCGCTAATCGAGTAGCTGTAGCGGCCGAAAGCGCTCCCGCTGGCGCCGATGTTGATTTGCAAGACTGGCTGTGGATTCAAGGTGGGAAAAATACCCGGCACCTGACTAAGCGCCTTGCGAAGGTCGATGGCCACCTGGTCGATCGGCGGGCGTTCCTTGGCCGGCTTTAGAAACAAGACAGTGAAGATGCCGGCAGAGCCGCCGCGGCCGCTCCCGGCCACGGTGAAATACTTATCGACCGCAGGGTTAGCTTGCAGAATCGGATCCAGCTTATCTTGCAACTCTCTTTGTTGCTGCGGCGATGCGCCTTCCTGCATGACGAGCAGGCCGCGGATCACGCCGCTATCGCCGGTAGGCAACAGCGTGAAGGGCAGCGCCGTGAAAAAATACCAGAGGCCCACGGCACAAACCACGAGGATCGGCAGCGCGAGCCAGCCGCGATCGAGAAACCAATCGAGGGTCCGGCTGTAAAAGTTCAGAATTGGATCGAAGAACTTCTCGGTGAAGCGCTCCATCCACGTTTTCTTGTGGCCGGGGCCGCGCTCCTTGAGCAGACGCGCGCACATCAGCGGCGTGAGAGTGAGCGAGATCAAACCCGACGCGAAGATGGCCACGATGATGGTAACGGCGAACTCGCGAAAGATGCGGCCGAGCAATCCGGGCATGAAGACCAAAGGGATGAAGACGGCCGCGAGCGAAAGCGTCATCGAAAGAATCGTGAACGAGATCTCCCCGGCGCTATTGAGCGTGGCTTTGTAGATCGATTCGCCGCTCTCCGCGCGGCGGACGACGTTCTCGAGAAAAACGATCGCGTCGTCGACGAGGAACCCGATCGCGAGCGTAAGCGCCATGAGGGTGAGGTTGTTGATCGAGTAATCCAACGCCCACATGGCGAGGAAGGTGACGAGGAGCGAGAGCGGCAACGCCACGACGGGAATGAGGGTGTCGGTCGCGCGGCCGAGGAAAACGAAAATGACCATGATGACGAGCACGAAGGCGATCATCAGCGTCATCTGCACGTCATCGACGGAATTCACGATACTCTGGGCGCGGTCGAACGTCGGGATGAGCTGAATGGAGCCGGGCAGCTCGAGGCGCAATTGCGGCATCAAGTTGGTAATGGACCTGGCGACTTCCACGGCATTCGCGCCCGCCTGGCGAGAGACTGCCATGACGATGACGGACGCCGGCGGGTTATATCCTCGCGCATAGAAGTGACGGGAAAGGCGCTCGTCCTGAACGGTGTCGAGGACGTTCGCGACGTCGCGGAGGTAAACCGGTGCGTTGTCTTTGCCGCGCGCGATGATCAGGTTCCGGTAACCTTCCGCGTTTTCGATCTGACCGTTCGGCCGAAGAACGAACGACTGCGTTTTTCCATCGAACTGGCCGGCGCCTGCGTAAGACGATCCGGCGCGAATCGCAGTCGAGAGCTCGTCAAAAGTGAGGTTGCGCGAAGCGAGCGCACCCGGATCGACTTTTATCCGGATGGCGGCCTTCACGCCAAAGATCTGCACCTGCGAAACGCCCGGCAGAATATTGACCCGCTGCTGCACCTGCGAGGTCGCGTACTTGTAGAGATCGCCGTCGGTGAGCGTGTCGCTCGTCAGCGCGATGTACATTACCGGTTGATCGTTCGGATTCGATTTCTCAAACCGCGGAGGGCTTGGCAGATCGTTCGGCAGTTGTCCCGTCGCGCGCTGGATGGCGGATTGCACATCGATCGCAGCCGAGTCGATCGTCTTCGTCAGGTCGAACTGCAGCGTGATGTTCGTGCTGCCTTGCGTGCTCGTGCTCGTGGAAAGCGTCAGGCCCGGGATCTGGGTGAACTGCTTCTCGAGCGGAGTGGCGATCGTGTTCGCCATCGTCTCCGGGTTCGCACCGGGATACGAAACGCTTACCGATATCACCGGGTAATCGACCGCCGGGAGATCGTTCACCGCGAGCTGCTTGAACGTGAGAATCCCGAAGGCGATGATCGAGACCGTCAGCAACATCGTCATGACGGGCCGCTGAATAAACGGCTTCGAAAGTCCGGAGGAGAACTGGACCAGTTTCCGTTCCGCCGGCTTCGCTCCGCCAGTCAGGTCGCGCTTCGGTGCGCCGTCTGTATCTCGAGGGCCGCGGCTGTCGGGGCCCTCACCGTACGTCCCCTGCCCGTCCTCGCCGTCTCGTTCGCTTCCAGCCATCGCAAATTATTTCAGGGAAGCCTTCGCTCCCTGCGACGGTGCTTCGCTTGCCTTCATCACGACAACTTTCGCTCCCGGCGACAACTGGAGCTGACCGCTGGTGACGACGGTTTCGCCAGGCTTCACTCCTTCGGTGATCACGGTCAGATCGCCTTGACGTTGTCCGGATTTAACCTGTCGCAAATCGAGGGTCGAATCGGGTTTCACGACGAAAACATAAGGTCCATTCTGGCCGATCTGGACGGCGCTGCCGGGAACGAGCTTCGCGTCCTTCAACACATCCAGGATCAATCGCACTTTCACAAATTGGGCCGGCCAGAGGGCGCGGTCGGAGTTGGGCGTCACGGCGCGCAGCTTGACGGTGCCCGCGCCCGGTTGCACAGCGTTGTCGATAAAATAGAGACTGCCGGAGCGCGGCTCAACATTGTCGTCCTCTGCGTCGGTCATGATTTTCAAGTTCGGATTGTTCAAATAACGCCTAACGAGTGGCAGGTCGTTCTCTGCCACCGTGAAGTCGGTGTAGATCGGGTCCATTCCCATGATCGTGAGCAGCGGCGTGTTCCCGCCCGGGCCGACCACGTTGCCGACGTCGACATTGCGCAAGCCAGCCCGGCCATCGATCGGCGATTTGATGTAGCAACGGTCGAGGTTCACCTGAGCGGCCGCGACCGCGGCTTCGGACCGGCGCGCGTTAGCTTGCGCCGTATCCAACTCCTGGCCGGCAGTGACGTTCTTCGCGCGCAATTCCTGGTGGCGCTTGAGGTTCGCCTGATTCAAGGCTAGATCAGCCTGCGCGCTGGCCAGGGCCGCTTCATACGGTTTCGGATCGATCCGGAAAAGGAGATCGCCTTTCTTGACGTCGGCGCCGTCCTTGAATTCACGCGCAATGATTTGACCGCTTACCTGCGCCTGGATCTGGACGGTTTCATAGGCCGCAGCCGTGCCGATTTCATCGAGATACAACGGCACGTCCTGAGTGATCACCTGCGCCGTCGTGACAGGCCTCGGCCCCGGTGCCGTGTTCTGCTTTGGGCGGTTGCCGACCGTCCGGAGGGTGAGGAGTAGGACAACCAAGACGATGGCGCCGCCCCAATAAAGTCCTTTGCGACCGAAGCGGTGTTCCAGTTTGCCGACCGCTTCGCGCGTCGCAATGTTCGCTTTAGCCATCGTTGTCATGATAAGCGATTCCCGTTGGTCAGGTCGGAATGACCATTGGCTGCACCGTTCACCGGTTGCTCCGCCTTCTTACGAATCTGATCGAGCACACGGATGCACGTCTCCAGATCGCGTTGTGGAATATCCTCGATCAGCTCGTGGCGCAACTCATGCGCAGTGTTAAAAATCTTGTCGAGCACTGCCTTCGACCGCCGCTGCAGGTGAATGATCTTGCACCGGCGATCGTCCTGCGAGCCGCGCCGTTCGATCCAGCCATCATCCTGCAACCGATTAAGCAGGCCTGCGACCGTCGCGCCCTCGACACCCATCCGGTTCGCGATTTCCTTTTGGGTCAGCTTGTTTCCCCCTTGCGAAAGATGAATCAAAGTGCGCCATTTCCCCTGGCTCAGGCCCAAGGGGCGCAACCGCTGATCGAGCTTGGTGCGCCACGCGCGCGCGGTGCCGAAGAGCACAAGTCCGAATTCGTTGATGTTTGGTGGTGGCATTCGGAATTGGTTAGCGTGCTAACGAATCGCGGGTTTCCGGCCTTGTCAAATCCGGGACGCTACGGATCCGGTTCGCTCACTTTGAGCAAGAGCACCGTCCGCTTCCTGTAATCAGTAAACGAGGAAACCGGCATCACCCGCCGTGGCGACCAGCGCTCGCTTTTCATCGCCTCTTCTTTCTTGCCAGGCTGCACGATGAAATAACGCGCGCTCAAGGGCGCATCCTCAATCCGACTCGCGTAAACGAGACGATGTCTCATATAGAAGAGGAACGGCTGGTAGTCCGGATCAATGGCGTAAATCGATTCTGATTCGGGCACGAGTGCTTCAATCTGCGCGGCGATCGGTTTCACTTTTGCGCGCCGTTGCAGCATCGGAATCCCCGCCAGCGCGTATAAAGACAAGGCGAGGGCCGCGACGATCGCCGTGAAAATTACGAACCGGAACCGGCGCTCGAACGCCAGATTTTTGCCGGCGCTCCGCCAAGGCCACCGAAATTCCTCCGCGGTCAGCATCATTGTCATCAGCCAGCAGGCCGGGACCAGCAGTGGCATGGAATACCGCGGGAGCGCGCCCGGCAGCAAATTCACGACAAGAAAAGGAACCGCGCACCCTAAAGCGAGAGAGCGCGCGAGCTTCTGCTCGGCCGGCTCCGGCCATCTTGCCTTTGCCACCAGCAGCAACGTCCACGGCAGGAAGTACGCGAGGCTGCGCGGAATATTCAGAATCCAATTCCTGAGCTTGAAATCGTCCGCCGTCAGACGGCCGGTAAATTCGCCCGACCAGGTCGCCGCCAGATTCCCGTGAATCGTTTGCCAGTATGGGATGGCCCAGGCCGCGAAAATCCCAACCATGATGACAATTCCAGCGACGTGCGCCGGCTGCCAGAGCTTCCGCAGTTCGCCTTCACCGTAAAGAACCGCCACAACGATCGCGTAGAAGAAAAACAAATGCAGCGGTCCCTTCGCCAGCAGGCCGAGTCCAAGAAAAATCCACGGGACCGTCCATGTAATCCATGGGGAACGGCGTTGCTGCCACCAGCTCAGCCAGCAAACGAACGCGAGGCCAAAGAGCGAGACATACAACGCCTCGATCTCGATCAGACGCCCTTTCTCAATCATGCCGAAGTTCACCATCCAAATCAGCGCAGCGATCAAGGAACCCTTCGCGCCAAGACTCGGGCGCGCGACGCCAACAAAAAACAGCGCCACCGCGAGGACGCAAAGCGCGGAAGGCAGCCGCGCCGTCCATTCATTGCGCTGGCCGGTTATCTTGAAGGAAGCGGCGACGAGCCAGTTGATCAGCGGCGGTTTGCGATAGTACGGTTCGCTGCCCACTTGCGGGACGAGATAATTACCGGTCTCGATCATGGTTACCGCCGGCAAAATGCGGCGCCCTTCCTCGCCTTTGATTTCAAGCGAACCGAGGCCCGGCAGGTAGATTGCCGCCCAGCAGAGAAGGACGATTGAGAGCGAGGCGACGCGGGACATGCGAACGTCTAACGTCCAACGCCTAACGCCTAACGTCCAACTCCGAAAGCTTCGCAGCGCCCGCCATTCCCGGCTTGACGAAACGCGGTTGGAAAATTAAGTTGAGCGCCTAGTCCGCGCTGATTGGGGTGGGAGCTGGTGTCCCACTCTTTTTAGTCTGCGGGCTACATGTTTTTATGAACGCCGAGTTTATTGCCATGCTGGATTACCTGGAGCGCGAGCGCGGGATCAAACGCGAGATCCTGCTCGAGGCGGTTTCCAACGCCCTCCTTTCGGCCTCGAAGAAAAGCGTGAGCGCCTCGCGCGACTTGCGCATCGATATCAATCCGAAGACCGGTGAGATCCGCGCCCTCGCGAAGTTGCTCGTCGTCGACACCGTCACAAATCCGGCGGACGAAATCTCGGTTTCGAAGGCGCAGAAAATCGACCCGAACGCAGCCGTTGGCGGCGAAGTGGAAATTGAAGTGACGCCGAGAAATTTCGGACGCATCGCTGCCCAAACCGCCAAGCAGGCGATGATGCAGCGCATCCGGCAGGTCGAGAAGGAAATGATTTATGAGGAATTCAAGGATCGCGCCGGAGAGATCGTCAGCGGCACGGTCCGGCGGTTCGATCGTTCTGATGTAATTCTCGATCTCGGGAAATTCGAAGCGATCATGCCGCAGCGCGAGCGCGTCGTTGTCGAGGACTACAATGTCGGCGATCGGCTGCGCGCCTATGTTGTCGCCGTGGAAAACGGAATTCGCGGACCGGAGATCATTGTTTCGCGCAGCCATCCAAATTTTGTCCGGCGCCTCTTCGAGCTCGAGGTGAGCGAAATTAATGACGGCACCGTCGAGATCCGCGGCATTGCGCGCGAAGCGGGCTATCGCACGAAGATCGCGGTCACGAGCGCAAACGAGAAGGTCGATCCGGTCGGCGCTTGCGTCGGCATGCGGGGATCGCGCGTGAAAAATATCGTCCGCGAGTTGAACAACGAGAAGGTCGACATCATCCGCTGGAGTTCCGATCCGAAGGAGTTCGTTCTCGAAGCGCTCAAGCCGGCCAAGGTAAAGAACCTTGTTTTCGATACGGAGAAGAAGAGCGTCCAAATTTCCGTCGATGAAGATCAGCTTTCGCTCGCAATCGGAAAGAAGGGACAGAATGCGCGACTGACTTCGCGACTCACCGGTTGGGAAATCAACATCGATCGCGACACTACTGCGACCCACCAGGTCGAGCAGAAGGTTGCGCAAGCGGCGCAGACGTTGGCCGCGGGATTGCCAATTACGCAAGAGCAGGCGCTCGCGCTTGTGAAATCCGGCTTCACGAATCTGGAAGGATTGCGCGACGCTGCCGTGGAGGATCTGGTCGAGATTCTCAGTGTGGACGAAGCGAAGGCGAAAGAGATCCACGAGGCCGTTCACCAGGAGAGTGCCGCGTAGGAAATGGGCCGAATTGTAGATTTTTCCTGGAGCACAAATGCCAACTCGAACGACGACCAAGACTGCAGCGCGCAAGACCACGCCCGCGCGCAAACCGGACAAGACGGTCGTTTCCGCGACAAAGGAAAAAGCCGCTGAGCCGAAAGCCAAGGAGACCAAGCCCGCCAAAGTAGAAGCGCCGGCAAAACCCGCGCGCACCTCTTCCCCCGCCGTGCCGGCGAAGCCTCGCAGTCACGCAGAGACACCGGCAAAAACTGTTGTCACGCCAGCGCCAGTCCAGGCGCCGCGGCCCGTGACCGAAACGGTATCGCTCATTGACGAAAAGAAACCGCGGGCCAAACGCGCCGAGGGCGATTCCGCGCCGAAGCGCTCGTTTCTTCCACCGATTTCCCGTATCCGCGCGACGCCCGAACCTGCCGCGCCGCCCGTCGTCGAATCAAAGCCGGCGCCCGCACCGCAACCTTCGACCGCCGAAGTTGCACCCGCCGCGACTACGCCAGCGGTCGAGCCCGAAGGCGAGCCGCAAAAGGTCATCCACATCAAGCCCCCGATCGTGGTGAAAGAGCTCGCGCTTCAACTCGGGTTGAAAAATTTTCAGCTCATCAAGGAGCTGATGGATGAGTTCAACATTTTCGCGAACCCGAACCTCACGGTCGAGCCCGAGGTCGCGACAAAAATTTGCGAGAAGCACGGTTTCGTTTTCGAAATGGAACGCCGCGAAAAAGGCGGAGGCGTTCATAAAGTCGAACAGGTTGTCGTCGCGCCGCCACCCCCCGTCCTTGCGAAGGAAGAAGAACTTAAGACGCGCGGCCCGATCATCACTTTCATGGGTCACGTCGATCACGGAAAGACTTCGTTAATGGATGCGATCCGCAAGACTCGCGTCGCCGCGGGTGAAGCCGGCGGGATCACCCAGCACATCGGCGCCTACACGGTCGATTACAAAGGCTCGCGCATTACTTTTCTCGACACACCCGGCCATGCCGCCTTCACCGCGATGCGCGCGCGCGGCGCGCACGTCACCGACATCGTCGTGATCGTCGTTGCAGCGGATGACGGATTGATGCCGCAAACGCTGGAGGCGATCAGCCACGCCAAAGCTGCACCGCACGTGAAGATCATGGTTGCGATCAACAAAATCGATCTGCCATCGGCGAACATCGACCGCGTTAAGAAACAGTTGCAAGATCGCGAACTTTCTCCGGAGGACTGGGGCGGCGAAACGATCGTCTGCGAAGTCTCCGCCACGAAAGGCACCGGAATCGATCACTTGCTCGAGATGATGGCTTTGCAGGCGGAAGTGATGGAATTGAAAGCGTCGCCGACAGCGACGCCGCGCGGCACCGTCATCGAAGCGCAGGTTGAACCGGGCCGCGGACCGACCGCGACCGTCATCGTGCAGATGGGCACGCTCCGGACAGGTGATCCATTTATCTGCGGCGACTACGGCGGCAAAATCAAATCGTTGATGGACGATCGCGGCAAACCGATCAAGGAAGCCGGCCCCTCTACGCCAGTGAAGGTCCTCGGCTTCAGCGGCCTTCCTCATGCCGGCGACGAATTTCTTGTCATGGAATCGGAGCGTTCCGCCAAGACCTTGAGCGAAGAGCGTCTGGTCGAAAGGCGCACGGATAAGTTGAGCGCGCCGCAACGCGCCACGCTCGAAAGCCTGCTCGAAGCGGCGGACGGCATGAAGCATCTGCGGATCGTTTTGAAATGCGACGCGCAAGGTTCTCTCGAAGCGCTCACCGGCGCGCTCGATCAAATCGAGAGCAAAAAAATCGACCTCGAAATCATCCACGCGGGCGTCGGGCCAATTTCGGAATCCGACATCTTGCTCGCGAGCGCTTCGAACGCCGTCGTCGTCGGCTTCAATATCAAAGTCGAGAGCATGGCGGTGAACGCGGCGAAACGAGAAGGCGTCCAGGTCAAGCTCTACAGCATCATCTACGAGTTACTCGACCAGATGAAAGAAGCGATGGCGGGTATGCTCGATCCGGAACATCGCGAAACCGTGATCGGCCACGCGGAAGTGAAACAGGTCTTCAAACTGAGCAAGGGCATCGTGGCTGGTTGTCTCGTCACCGACGGACGCATCGCCCGCACCGCGCGCGCTCGTGTGCTGCGGCGCCGCCAGCCGGTTTACGACGGCGGGCTCTCCACGCTCCGCCGTTTCCAGGATGACGTGAAAGAAGTTCGGGTCGGACTCGAGTGCGGAATCAAGCTCGGTGACTTCAACGAATATCAAGTGGGCGACATCATCGAGTGCTATCAGCTCGAACAGGTCGCGCAGAAACTGTAAGGCGCCCGCCGCGGCTGATTATGCGTCGCGGCAGAACGGGCGGCTACAACCATGAAACATCGATTACTCCGCGTGAACGAGCTCCTGAAGCGCGAGCTCAGCAACATCATCACGCGGGAAATTACTTTTGAGGGCGTGCTGGTCACGCTCAATCAGGTGGACGTCACGCCCGATCTGAAACACGCGCACGCCTACGTGAGTGTTCTAGGCAAGGACGGCCAGGCCGCGGCCATGGCAAAGCTCGAAGAGAACCGCGTCATTCTCCAGACCGCGTTGGCGAAGAGCGTGACATTGAAATATACGCCGCACCTCATTTTTCATCTCGACGATTCGATCGAACGCGGCGCGCGCGTCTTTGAAATTCTGCAACAGATCGAAGCGCCGGAAAAGCAATGACTCAATCGAGCTTCGCGGAAATCGGCGCGGTTCTTCATTCCCAGGAGAGTTTCGCGGTGCTCAGTCACGTCCGACCGGATGGCGACGCTCTCGGCAGCCAGCTCGGTCTTGCGCTTTCCTTGTCCAAGCTTGGCAAGAAAGTGGTGGTCCGAAACGAGGACGGACTGCTCGAGAAATACAGTTTCCTTCCGGGCGGCGAATTCTTGCAGACGCCTTGGGGCGAGCCGCAGGATTTCGACGTCGCCATAGCGCTCGACACGGCCACGCAGGGTCGTCTCGGCACTGCGACGGAACTCGTGCGAAGCGCCAAGACCTGGATCAACATCGACCATCATCCGAGCAACCCTGGCTACGGCGATCTGGTTTACATCGACTCGACCGCACCCGCGACAGGGCAGATCCTTTTCGAATTGATCACGAGCCAGGGACTGCCGATGGATGTAGCCATTGCAGAAAACCTCTTCGTCGCGATCTCGACGGATACCGGTTCGTTCCAATATCCCAACACCACCGCGCGCACTTTTGAGATCGGCGCCGAGTTGCTGCGGTGTGGAGTGGATGTCGGACGCGTCAGCCAGCTTCTCTACGAAAATTATCCGCGCCGCCGGACCGAGCTGCTTCGGGAATTGCTCGGCACGATGCGATTCGAAGCGGGCGGGAAAATCGCGAGCTTCAGTCTGAGCCTGAAAGTTGCCGCCGATCTCAACGTCAAACCCGAGGATAACGAGGGTTTGATCGATCATCTTCGCGCGATCCAAGGCGTGATCGTCGCTGTCTTTTTTGAAGAGCTGATCGACGGCAAAGTGCGCGTGAGCATGCGATCCAAGCGCGAGGAAGTCGACGTCTCGGCGATTTGCCAGAAGTTTGGCGGGGGCGGACACAAGCTGGCGGCGGGCACGCGCGTGCGCGGAACGCTCGCGGAAGTAGAACAAAAAATCCTGGAAGCAATTTGCGATGTCATTGACTGCAACCCCTGACGGCGTCCTGCTCGTGGACAAAGCGGCCGGGATGACTTCGCATGACGTCGTCGCGATCGTGCGGCGGCGGCTGCAAATGAAAAAGGTGGGCCACTGCGGCACGCTCGATCCGATCGCGACGGGATTGCTTCTGCTCACGCTCGGACGGGGGACGAAAATTCAGGACCTCCTTATGAGCGAGGACAAGGAATATTCCGGCACCATGATCCTGGGCGTGTCGACCGATACGCAGGATCGTGCGGGCGTCACCCTGGAAGAGCGGCCGGTGCCGCCGCTCGATGATGCCACCGTGCGCGCCGCGTTTGAAAAATATTCCGGCGATTTTTATCAGATGCCGCCCATGGTCTCGGCCATCAAGCAAGGCGGCGTGCCGCTATACAAACTCGCACGCCAGGGAAAAACCGTGGAGCGCGAGCCGCGCCTAGTTCACGTCTATCGTTACTCGATCGATCAGATTGCATCGCCGGAGATCGATTTCACCGTTGTTTGCAGCAAAGGATTTTATGTTCGCACCTACGCGCACGATATCGGCGACACCTTGGGCTGCGGCGCGCATCTCAAGAACTTGCGCCGGGTAAAATCGGGGCGGTTCAGCGTGGAGGGTGCGATCACCGTGGAAGAATTGAAGACTTCGGAGCCGGTGGACATTCTCGGACGGATTCTGACGCTGCCCGAAGTTTCGCGGATGCGCGGGGCGTGAGGAGAATGACGAATTCCGAATGACGAATGACGAAAGAATGACGAAGCACGAAGTCCGAAGCTCTGCTCATTCGTCATTTTTCATTCTTTCGTCATTCGTCATTCGTCATTTGTGATTTGTATGAAGGTCCTCCGTTCGATCAGCGACCTCTCCGATTTGCCTGGCCCGCTCTTCCTCGCCATCGGCGTCTTCGACGGCGTTCACCTTGGACACCAGGCGGTGATTTCCACGTCGGCGAAACACGCGAAGGAAGCCGGCGGCACACCCGTAGTGGTCACGTTCGATCCGCATCCTGCCAAAGTTTTGCGGCCGCAGGATGCGCCTCATTTGTTGACCGCGACGCAGCACAAGATCGCGCTCATTCGCGATCTCGGCGTCGCGCATCTTCTCGTCCTCCATTTCGACCGGGAATTTGCCGCGACGTCGCCGGACGATTTCGTCGCGCAACTGGTGGCCGATTCGCATCCGCTCCGCGAAATTTGCGTCGGGCACGAGTGGTCGTTCGGCAAAAACCGCGCGGGCAATCTTGATTTGCTGAAGAAACTGGGGAGCGCGCTCAACTTCGATGTCGTCGGCGTGCCGGCGGTAATGCTGAACGGCGAAGTGGTCAGCAGCACGGCGATACGGCGCGCGGTCGCGGACGGAGATTTGACCAAAGCCACCCAGATGCTGGGCCGCGAATACACGATTCTTGGCACTGTGAAAACGGGGGAGAAGCTCGGGCGCAAACTCGGATTCCCGACAGCGAACCTAAGCGCGCACAGCGAACAATTTCCGCCCAACGGAGTCTACGTCACCGAAGCGCGGCTCGCGGGGGCTTTATATCGCGGCGTGGCAAATCTTGGCTACCGGCCCACCGTCAGCGCCGGGAAGCCGGAGCGCCTGCTCGAGTTGCACTTGTTCGATCTCAACAAAGATATTTATGGCGAAGAAATCGAAGTGCGGTTCCTGCGATATCTTAGACCCGAACAGAAGTTTGAGAATCTCGACGCGTTGAAAGCCCAAATCGCGCGCGACGTCGAGGAAGCGCGTTCTTTCCGATAACGCTCAGACACTGAAACTATATCGAGCCGGTCCCAGCTTCTTGACGCCCCGTGTCTTTCGGCCGGTGCCGTTGAACCAGACGTAGAGGTTCGCGGGCTTGACCGTGAGTTTCTCCGATAGCTCTTGAATGGTGGCACCCGCCCGGCCGGCGCCGCGTAACGCGCCGACGATTTTCGCCTTCAATTCCCCTCGCGGAGTGCGCGTTTGGCTGCGTTTCGTTGCGCTCCTGCGCGTAAAGGTACGGACGCGGCCCTCCGCCTCCGGTCGTTCGCCTGACTCCTGCTGGAGCGCCGCCATTTGCCGATCCAATTCCTGAATCTGAGAGAGGAGCGCTTCCTTCCGCTCCGATAGCTTGACCATCTTGCGCAGAGTTGCGCTGGAAATATCGATCAG
>JBEEHU010000110.1:0-26227 GCA_041167565.1 Verrucomicrobiota bacterium
TGGGCCACGGCATTATGGAAGTCTAAGTCCTCGTGCGCGGACCGGGCGCCGGCCGCGAATCCGCCGTGCGCGCCCTCCAAGCCATCGGCCTCGATCTCACCGTCATCCGCGACGTCACGCCCGTCCCTCACAACGGCTGCCGTCCCCCGAAACAGCGCCGCGTCTGATGTTTCCTACTTCCTAATTTCTACTTCCTACTTTTCTTCACATGGGCAGATACACCGGACCGAAAACCAAAGTCAGCCGCCGCTATGGCGTCCCGCTCTTTGGGCCAGCGAAAGCGCTTGAGCGCAAAAATTATCCGCCCGGCATGCACGGACCGAAAGGCTCGCGCCGGAAGCAATCCGATTACGCCATCGCGCTGGGTGAGAAACAGAAGCTCCGGTATCAATACGGCCTGCTCGAGAAACAATTCCGCCGCATTTTCCAGACGGCTCTGCGCAAACGCGGCGTCACCGGCGAAACCCTGCTTCAGCTTTTGGAGACGCGGCTCGACAACGTCGTCTTCCGGCTCGGCCTCGCCAACACCCGCAGTGGCGCGCGGCAATTAGTTTCCCACGGCCACGTCCAGGTAAATGGCCGCAACGTGAACATCGCCTCCTACAACGTCAAAGCGGGCGATGAAGTCACCGTGAAAGATAAACCGAAATCACGGCAGCTCGCCCTGCGAAATCTCGAGCTCACCCAGATCGCCCCCGTGCCTGATTGGCTCGTCGCGAATCGCGATGCCTTGAGCGGGAAAGTTGCGCGCATTCCGACCCGCGACGAAATGCAGCCGATGGTCAACGAGCAGTTGATCGTCGAGTTGTATTCCCGGTAAACACTGCGTCGAATTCAACCCCCGAAGGCGATGAGTACTTCCTCACCGAAGCGCGAGGGCGTGCGGACGCCGTTCACTGCGAAACTATCGATAGTTGTTGCAGTGATCTCTCTCGCCGTGGCGTCTTTGAATCCTTATTTTACTTCGCTCGCTCCGTTTGGGCCACTAGTCACGTCAGGCGGACCTGTCTTTCAATTCGGCACCGCCACACCGGCGAACTTGGCGGCGACGCAAGCAACCGGACCTGAGTTCGATCCGCAGCCAAACCGCGTTCTCGCCGGGATTCTCCTACCAGTCGTGTTCACGCATGAGGGCGGACGGCCGGGTGTGATATCGGACATTGCGCTGCGTGTTTCCCGTTCCGGTGACAACGACAGGTGGATGTTTGAACCTATCCTTTTCGTTGATGAGCGTGCGTTTCTCACGTCGTTCGATTCGCAGGCTCACCTTAAATGGATCGAGGCAGCGTTCTCTCCGATCGCCTTGGGCAGGGGTCAGCAGATCAAACGGTTCATACTCTTTCAGGGTAACGAGCACCCTCATTACCCCGCCGCCCGGCTCCGCGTGGGCAGATATACAATTAATGTGCTCGTGCGCCTAAACAATGCGGCGATTTACGATACTCGCGAGCGGATCGACGTAGATTTCAGTCGTGACGTGTTAGGCAATCTGGATGCGGCGAAATATGCACCGCCACCGGAAAGTGTGATGACGGCGAGGACTGGATTGAAATAATCGAACGCACAACCTCACAGCATGTCGTGCCGTCCGATTAGACCGTGGCCAGGTCTCCAGCAACTTCAGTGTTTTGCTGTAACTGCAGCGTTGCAGGAAATGGCGAGCTCGGGGTCAAATTGGGGGCGGGAGAGAACGTTCGAGGTGCTCGATTTTTCTCCTCGTTCCCAAGCTCTAGCTTGGGAACCCAGTTGATCTATGAAGCTCCGGCTTCGTCCCGCCTCGCCGGCAACTTTTGGTCAGGTTCTCCTCCCGAGACAAGCATCGGGAGGCCTGCCCCGCCCGCGTTTTTGGGATGATTAATGTCGATGATCGACAAAGCATTTGGCGGTTGAGGAAGCGGAGCTTCCAAGACAAGCGCCGTTCCTAAGCTCGAGCCTGGCAACGAGGAAATCATCCGCCGATGCCCGTGAGCAGCTCAAGCGCTTTGCTGTAGCTGCGGCGTTGGAGAAAATGCCGTAACTGTGGATCGATCGTCGGGGGCACGTTGCGCTCGATCTGTTCGATCCTTTCCGAGACCTCTCGCAATCGTTCGGTGTGTCGATCTGAATCACGCCGGCTTTCCTCGTCGCCGATGATCGCGAGGCGTTCGCGAAGGGCTGCGGCGAGGTCGGCGAGGATTTTGTCCATCGGAAAAGCTTGAAACGCCGGGCGCTTTCGCGCAAGCGTCCATTCATTCATGGGAGAGGGCGCGAAAAAAATCCTGGTGGTAGACGACGATGTCGGACTGATGCGAGTAACGCGCGAGGCGCTCACCTCGTTTCTCCGTTGCGAGGTGGATACGTCGCCGAGTCCGGAATACGCCTTCGAGCTGGCGCTGAAAAAGACCTACGATCTGCTGATCTTCGATTTTTCCATGCCGATGATCGACGGCGCGATGCTATTTTTTCTGATCGGCAAGGTCTACAACCACTCCGAGCCTCCGCGAATTGTGCCGCCGTTGTTGCTCGTGACGGGCAAAGGCGACGAGAAGCGCGCGCAGGAACTGTTGAAGGAGGCGGGCGTCCGCGGCTTGGTCGCCAAGCCATTCGCGATCAATCGGCTGATCGAAAAGGTGCGGGAATGTTTGCCGGGAATCGAAACCGTCGGCGTTTAGGAGGATCGAGCGCTCCGTCGCTCGATGGCGGTCAGCGAAATATCGCGCGACGGAGCGCGCGATCCACCTATTGAGCTTCCTCGATTAACTGTCGTCTGGCTTCGATCCAGTCGTGGGCGGAATCGCCGGGTAGGGAAAGCTGCATTCGCCGTTCCGCGATGAAGTAGGCACGGATGCGGATTTCGTCGTCGGTTGGCTCGGCGGCGGGTACCGGTGCGGTTGCGGCGGGGGCCTTTTTCTTCGCAGCCGGTTTCTTCGCTTTGGGTTTCGCTGCGGCAGACCGTGATTTTTTTTTCGGTCCGTTAGTCGGGAGCGGTTTAGCGGCGGCAGACTCCGAGCCTGCTGCGTTCGCGCTTTCTTCCCGTTCGATTTTAGATTTCCTGGCCACGGTCGTTGTCTCCAACTGGACGCCAAACCGAATACCGGTAGCGACCGCGTGGCAAGCGGATTCTGCAAAGCGGTTGCGCGAAGAGAGTAACTTCGCCTACCGTGCCGCCATGCGACATTTCGTTTTCCGCTGGCTAGTTACGACTGTGGGCGTCATGGTCGCGGCCGCCTTCATCAACGGAATACGATATGACACGATGGGCGCACTCATCGGCGCTGCCCTTCTCCTCGGGATCCTGAATGCGTTCGTGCGTCCGGTGTTGCTGATTTTGGGTGCGCCTTTGATTTTGCTGACGCTCGGGATTTTTATCCTGATCATCAACGGACTGATGCTTTACTGGGTGCCGAGTATCGTGAGCGGGTTTCACGTCGATGGATTCGGCAGCGCGTTTTGGGGAGCGATCCTGATCGGAATTATAAGCTGGTTGTTGAGCGCATTTTTCCGGGGGAGCGACGGCCAGGTCCACGTGCTCACGCATCACACCCAGATCAAGCGCATCCAAGGGCGCGTGATCGAACCGGGGAGCGAACGCGAATGACTTATTGCCTAGGGATGCTTTGCCGCGCCGGCGCTGTCTTTTTGTCCGATTCGCGGACGAGCGCGGGGATGGACAACATCACTATGTGCAGCAAGATGCGGATTTATGAGAAGCCGGGCGACCGGGTTATTTGCATTCTCAGCTCAGGTAATCTTTCCCTGACGCAGGCCACGATCGCGCTAATCGACGAAGATATTCATCTGGGGACGAACAATGCGAAGCGCGAACAAATAACGAACCGACAGACGCTTTACGAGACCGTCCGCTATGTCGGTTCGAAAGTGCGGGAAGTCGAAAAACGAGATCGGGCCGCGCTCGAAGCCGACGGCTTTGATTTCAACATCCACCTCATCGTAGGCGGGCAGATCGCAGGCTTCGCGCCGGAAGTGCACCTGGTGTATCCGCAGGGCAATAGCATCCACGCGACTCGGGACAGCCCCTTTCTGCAGATCGGCGAGCGCAAATATGGGAAGCCGATTCTGGACCGCGGTTTCAGCTACGACACGACGCTGGCCGATGCGGTCAAGGTCGGCATTCTGTCGATCGATGCGACGATGAAAAGCAATGTCGCGGTCGGCCCACCGATCGACATTCTTTGCTACGAGACCGACTCGCTCCAGGCAAAGCTGCGCGCGCATCTCGGTGAAGACGACCCGTATCTGCAGGAGATCAGCGAAAGGTGGCAGGACGGCCTGGTCAAGCTCGTGAACGAAATGCCCGCGCCGGATTTCAGCAAGCCGGCGCTCGGTTTTGCCACGGCCGCGTAGGAAAAGCCCACGAAGCCGATGTTTGGCGGCGATGATCAAAGGCTCGTTAGGCCACGCGTCAAAATTTGCGGAATCACAAACCCGCCGGACGCCGCGGCGGCTATTGAACTCGGGGCGGACGCACTTGGATTCAATTTCTACGCCGGGAGCAGGCGCTGCATCTCTGTGGCTGCGGGCGAATGGATTGCGGATTTGCCGCCGGAGATCGTGAAGATCGCGGTGATCGCTGACGCCGATTGGGACGAGGCCGTGGCACTGGCGGCGCTGCCCGGAATCAGCGGACTGCAACTGCATGGCCGGGAAACGCCTGAATTCTGCCAAAGGCTGGCCGAGCGCGGCATTCAATTCATCAAAGCGCTTCCGGTAACGACGGCTGAACTGCTTCGCGCCGAACCTTCGTATTCCACAAAGACCTTCCTGCTCGATTCGGCCGGGCAGGGGAAATTCGGGGGAAGCGGCCGGACCTTTCCGTGGGAAATTGCTGGAGAATTCATCGCAGCAACCCCCGATCTCCGCGTGATTCTTGCTGGAGGTTTGACGCCGGACAACGTGGCAGCAGCCGTGGCGGCGGCGCGTCCATTTGGAGTCGACGTGACGAGTGGTATCGAATCGTCGCCGGGCCGCAAGGATCACGGGCTCGTGCGAGCGTTTATCGCTGCCGCGCGGGGTTGCTGATCGGGTCGCCTGCGGCTCGGGAGTTGAAGCTTCACGCGCGGGAAGCCGAATTGACCGCGATAGGGGCTGGTCTGCTTCCTGCTTTAGACGACTCCGCACTCATCAACTTCCATTCACATTTATGCCTAATCGCTCCAAATCACTTATCTGCGCTCTGGCGATCTTATTCGCTGTTGTCACCGTAGCCCACGCGCAGACCAGCTCTCCAGCGCCCAGCTCTAGCCCGACCGATTCTATCCAAAAGGCGCCGGTCAAACCGGTCGCGACCTTGCCAACCGCTCCATCTACCAAAACAGACGCTCCGCTCATGCTCGTCCAAGCCTCGACGACAAGCGCGGCAACGCCCAGCCCCGCCCCGAATAGCGCCACCACCACGACTTCCACGACCACCCAATCAACCGCTCCAGGACCAGTGGAACCGGAGAGCGTGACCGACAATGGCGGAGTCGGCGTCCGCGAATTTCAGGGAGACGATGTGGGGCAGGTGCTGCGCCTTCTCGCGCGGCAGTCCAAGATCAACATGGTAGTGAGCGAAGCCGTCGTCGGCACCGTGACGATGCGCCTTGAAGATGTCACCGCCTTGCAGGCGATTGAGATCATCGTGAAAGCCAAGGGCCTGTTCCTCGCCAAGATCGACAATGTTTACTACATCAAGACCGGCGCGGAACGCACCGCGGAGCCGACCGAAAGTGACAGCTATCAGTTCAGCTATGCTCGCGCGAAAGAGATCGCTCCGCTCATCGCGTCCCAACTTTCGAGCAAAGACGCGCCGCAGGTGGATGAACGGACGAACACGCTCTTTTTCCGGGAGACCAGAGGCAATATCGACGGCATCCGCAAGCTTCTGGTCCAGATCGACAAGCCGACGAAACAAGTCATGATCGAAGCGCGCTTGGTTGAAGTGAACGCAAATCCCAAGCAAGCCTACGGCATTAACTGGTCCGGAGTGGTCGGATCGGCCACCAGCCCGCAGACGATCGGATATTCCTCAACCGGTGGTAAGACCGACCCGACAGGTGGACTCATACCCACCGACTTCAACTTGGGCAAAGGGAGCAAGCCAAGCATCCTCGGGAATTTCGGCAAGCTGGCGGCAGGTCAATTCGCCATCCTGACCGTGCCCCAGATGTCGCTTACCATCCAGGCGTTGAATGAAGATTCCGACGCGGAGTTCCTCGCGAACCCGCGGGTCGTGACTGCTGACAACATGCAGGCGAAAATCGAGATCATCCGCAATCAGCCGGTGCCGCAATTGAATTTCAACGAACAGACCGCCACGGCGGTGTTCGGTGGATTCCAGGACAAGAAGTTTGGCAACACGCTGGTGGTGAAGCCTTCCGTGAACAAAGACAATTTCATCACGCTGGCGGTCAAGCCGGAGATCAGCAACAAGGTGGGCGATTCCCTCTTCACCTTTGCGGGGGCCACCGTCGCCAGCCCTGTAATCGACACCCGCTCGCTTGATTCAAACGTCTTGATCAAAAGCGGCGACACTCTCGCGATCGGCGGTCTTCTGCAGGACGAAGTCACTAAGGCGCGCACCAAAGTGCCGCTCATGGGCGACGTTCCGATTCTTGGCTATTTCTTCCAGAGCCGCACCAATCAACGGGTGAAGCGGAACCTTCTCGTGTTCGTCACGCCGACGATCATCGATCAGCACTACGGCACCGGCCTGGAAGATCAGGTGTCCGGCGTCCATCATTCCGGCGAGGAATATGCCGATCCGAACGGCTGGCGGAACAACGCCAAAGGCAGTGTGCGGGTCGTGCCCACGTCGCACCGCCAGATTGCGGCCGATTATCCGAAACCGGGAACGCCGCCGGCGCCCGCCACCACGAGCAGCTCTACGACCACGACACGGACGGTGGACTTCAAGAGCACGGCGAACGATCGAGACTAAACTTTAAGCAACGCAACAATGTGGGGTTGAGAGGGGGCGGATTCTCGCGAGAGGTCCGCCCTCTTTGTTTTTACTCACGAGCACGATCACGAGGATAGATATCGGCTCAAGCTCGCCCGCAATTCCGTGCGGGCGCGAAAGAGAAGGCTCTTCACCGCCGAAACGGATTGATCGAGGATCTCCGCGATCTCCTCATAGCTGAGTTGCTCGTAACGGCGCAAGACCACGGCCATTCTTTGCGTTTCCGGCAGGCTCGCGATGGCGGCGTCGATGGCCTGGTGCAGCTCCTGTTCGAGGAGCGAAGCATCGGGCGCAGGCGTTCGCTCATCTTTCAATGGCCGCTCTTCCTCGTCCGCTTCTGTTTGGAGCGGCACCTGCGCGTGACGCGACCGGCGCCGAAGCTCGTTAAAGACCAGATTGCGCGTGATCGTCAGCAGCCAGGTCGTAAATCTCGCTCGCGGCACATAGCGGCTGGCGTTTCTCCAAACGCGCACGAAAACCTGCTGCGCGATATCTTCGGCGTCCGAATTGTTGCCGAGCATTCGGGCGACAGTGCCGATCACCAAACGTTGGTGGCGCTCCACCAGTTGCTCGAACGCATCAGTCTGCCCTGCGCTCACCAGCCCCATCAACCGGATATCTTGCGCGTCTTCATCGGACCGCTCCGCGGGGCTGGTTTCGCTGCGTGACATGTAGCAGAGACAGCTGAAACCCGGATTCGTTAGGAGCTTCGAGCGCTTCCGGGAAAAAGGCAGCTCATGTTCTTCCGCGCTTTCGGTTGCAACGAGAGGGGAGCATGTGCATCATGGCGTCGAAATTCTTCACCGCCTAACGTTTTGATGAATCTATCGCTCATTCCCAATGACCTTCGGCCGATCGCCGACAAGGTCGAGAGTCGGCAACGGATTTCGGAATCGGAAGCGCTTAGCTTGTATCGCTCGCACGATTTGAATGCTCTGGGAATGATGGCGACCGCGGTCCGCGAGCGGAAGAATGGAAACTTCGCGACCTATATCCTGAATCGTTACATCAATTATTCGAACGTCTGCATTCTCTCCTGCCAGTTTTGCGCCTTCGCCGCGAAGAAGCGCGACGCCCATGCCTTTGAGCGCTCGATTGACGACATCGTCGCAGCCGTGCAGGAATCTCTCGCGCTTGGAATCACTGAAGTCCATATGGTCGGCGGTCTGCATCCGACGCTGAAAAAAGATTGGTACCTCAATTTACTGCGGCGCCTCCGTGCGCTCGATCCGAATCTGATCATCAAGGCTTTCACCGCGATCGAAGTGCGGCATCTCGCCCAACGCATCTTCAAGCTCTCGATTGCCGACACGCTCGCGGTTCTGCGTGACGCCGGATTGGGCGCGCTCACCGGCGGCGGCGCGGAAATTTTCGACGCGGAGGTGCGCGATGAGATTTGCCGGGGCAAGGAAAGCGCGCAGGAGTGGCTCGAAGTCCATCGTCTCTGGCATGAGATGGGAGGCCGGAGCACGAGCACGATGCTTTACGGGCATATAGAAACGCTGGAGCAGCGCGTGGATCACCTGCGTCAGCTTCGGGAATTGCAGGATGAAACCGGCGGGTTTACCGGCTTTGTTCCATTCGCCTTCGAACCGCAAACCACCATCCTGGCCCACGTCAAACCGGCGTCCGCTGTCGATCAGCTTCGCAACCTCGCGGTCAGCCGCATTTACCTCGATAACTTCGATCACCTCACAGCTTATTGGGTTTCGATGGGATTGCCCCTGGCCCAGGTCTCCCTCAGCTACGGCGTGGATGATTTGCACGGCACGATCATGGAAGAAAAAATCTTTCACATGGCGGGAGCTAAGACGCCGCAGGAACAAACCGTCGCCGCGCTGGAGCACGTCATTCGCGAAGCCGGCCGCGAACCGATGCAGCGAGACAGCTATTACCGGCATTTGCCGCACCCGCGTCCTGCGGTGGCGCCAGCTCCGCCGGCGGTGGAGTCCGAGCTGGTTTGCGCATAACGGGTGGCTGACGCGGAACGACTCCGGATCGGTTGCGTTAAGTATCTCAACGCGCGTCCGCTCATTCACGGGTGGCCCGGCGACGTGGTCTTCGATCATCCCACCGCGCTGTGCGAACGTCTCGCTGCCGGTTCGCTGGATGTCGCGCTCGTCTCGAGTTTCGAATTTCTCCGCAACCCCGTCTACACGCTGGTTGACGACGTTTCCATTTCGTCGCACGGGCCGGTGCACAGCGTCTTCGTCGCGCACCAGGGAAACCTCGCGGAGGTCGAGGAGATCGAGATCGATCCCGCGTCGCAGACTTCCGTCAATCTGTTGCGCTGTCTTCTCGCGGAAGCGGGCCTTTCCCCAAAATTCGTCGTCCGTTCCCGGTTGATGCAGCGCGCGATCACGCCGCGACTCGCGAAGTTTTTTATCGGCAATCAGGCGATCCGGTTTCGGGATGACGACTCGTCCTCATTTCAGTTCTGGGATCTCGGAGAGGAGTGGGAGAAGCTCACCCACTTGCCGTTTGTTTACGCGCTGTGGCTGATCCGGCCGGAAGTTCCTGAGCCGAAGCCGATCGCCGATAGCCTTCGCGCCTGTCGCGATAACAATTTGCGTGATCTCGATTCGGTCATCGCGGCCGAGCAGGAATTCAGTCCCGAATTCTGCTCCTATTATCTGCGTGACTGCTTGAGCTATCGCTACGGAGCGCGCGAGAAAGAGGGTTTGTCAGCCTTCAGGAACCTTTGTGAGAAGCACAGCATTTTGTGGCACGACTCGCGGCTGATCATTTAGCCTCGGCCACGTCCTGGCCGATCGACGACGATCTCCGGATCGGCATCTCCGGGTGGACCTATCCGCCGTGGCGGGGCGTCTTCTATCCAAAAAAATTGCCGCACCGGCTGGAGCTGGAGTTCGCAAGCCGCGCCTTCAATTCCATCGAGATCAACGGCTCGTTTTATTCGCTCCAGCGGCCTTCGAGTTATCAGCGCTGGTACGCGGATACGCCGCGCGGATTTGTGTTCAGCGTGAAAGGCGCGCGTTTCATCACCCACATGAAGAAGCTGCGCGACGTCGAGACACCTCTCGCAAATTTCTTCGCGTCCGGTGTCCTTTGCCTCCGCGAAAAACTCGGCCCGATCCTCTGGCAATTTCCTCCGAACTTCGGGTGGAACGAAGAGCGCTTTCGGGAGTTTTTTGAACTTTTGCCGCGCGATACAGGCGCCGCGGCCAAGCTCGCGCGACGACACGACGACAAGTTAACAGCGGGCGCGTGGACGAAAACCGATGCGGTGCGCCCGTTGCGCCATGCCGTTGAAATTCGGCACCCGACGTTCATGGTCCCGGAATTTTTCGCGCTCCTTCGCCGGCACAACATCGCGTTCGTTTTCGCCGACACCGCCGGGAAGTGGCCTTATGCCGAGGATTTGACGGCCGACTTCGTCTATTGCCGATTGCACGGCGCCGAGCAGCTTTATGTCAGCGGTTACAGCGACAAAGAGATCGAATGGTGGGCAAAGCGAATCGAATATTGGCGCAAGGGTAAACAGCCACGGGACGCGAAGCTGGTTGCCGATCGAAAAGCCAAAGCCGGGCATCGCGACGTTTACGTTTACTTCGATAACGACGCGAAGGTTCACGCGCCGTTCAACGCGAAGAGTCTCGTGGCGAAGCTCTAATAACGAGCGCGTTTGTCAGTTCGACCCTCCGACAATAAAATATCAGGTGGAACGACGTTGGATCATCGCTCGAGGCGAACAAGGATCGGCAGCCGCAATTCCCTGGACGGAAATATGCGGGCTGCCTTGCATCGCTGAATTGCTGAAAAGAAAAGGCTTCGGTTGTGCGGATGACGTCACCGCCTTTCTCCAACCGCGCCTGCGTTCCTTGAGCGATCCTTTTCTGCTCCCGAACATGGCGGCGGCGGTCACGCGGATCCTGCGCGCGATCGATCAGGGCGAACGCATCGTCCTTTTTGGCGACTACGATGTGGACGGCGTCACTTCGCTCGCCTTGCTGGCAGAAATGTTGCGCAGCTACGGCGCAGACCCGGCGTTGTTTTTGCCCCTGCGGATGGAGGAGGGGTACGGCCTGAGCCAGGAAAGCGTCGAGCGTTGTTGCCAGGAACATCACCCGCAGCTCCTGATCGCAGTGGATTGCGGCACGTCGTCGCTCGCCGAAATCGGCCATCTCAAAAGCAGCGGCATCGACGTTATCGTCCTCGATCACCACGAACCCAAAGCCGCTCTTCCGGAAAGTGTCGCGATCGTGAACCCGAAGATCGAGCCGAATTGCGCATTCCAATATCTTTGCAGCGTCGGGATCGTCTTCAAACTTTGCCACGCCTTGCTCAAGACGCGCCCAGCCCCGGGCTTTGATTTGAAGGCCAGCCTCGATCTCGTCGCCCTCGGCACGGTGGCTGACATCGTCCCGTTACGGGCCGAAAATCGCATTTTCGTCCAGCGCGGCATGAAGGAGATCGCGCGATCTCAGCGTCCCGGAATTCGGAGACTGATGGAGGTCGCGGCCGTGCGTTCGCCGCTTACCTCCGAGGATATCGGCTTCCGTCTCGGTCCACGCCTCAACGCAGCAGGGCGGCTGGCCACAGCGGAGAAAGCGTTGCGCCTCCTGCTGACGCGGGACGAAACCGAAGCGACGGAACTGGCAGCGCTGCTCGATGCTCAGAATCGGGAGCGGCAGGGATTCGAGCGAAAAATTTTCAGCGAGGCCGAAGAACAACTCGCGGAAGTCTTCAACGCCGATACCGACGCCGCGATTGTTCTCGGAGCGCGTGATTGGCATCCCGGAGTGCTCGGCATCGTCGCCTCGCGACTCGCGCGCAAGTATCACCGGCCGACGATCATGGTCGCTTTCGATTCGAACGGGCTCGGGAAGGGGAGCGGACGCAGCATCGAAGGTTTGTCATTGGTTGAAGCGCTGGGCCATTGCGAGCAATGGCTGGAGAAGTTTGGCGGACACGAAATGGCCGCGGGCCTGACGGTGCGCGAAGAGCAGTTTCCGCTCTTCGCCGATACTTTCCGGCAAGCGGCACGCGAGCTTCTTTCGGACGATAAATTGCAACCGCGGCTGAAGATCGATCACGAACTTGCCTTCTCGGAACTCAACAGCGAATTGCTTCGATGGCATCAGGTCCTGGAACCCTTTGGCAACGGTAATCTTCAACCGATGTTTTTCGCGCGCGTGGTCGAACCGACCATCCCGCCACAAATCTTGAAGGAGAAACATCTCGTCCTGCGCCTGCGGCAGAAGAACCATTTTCAGCGCGCGATCTTTTTTGATGGCGCTTTGTCGGCATTGCCAGGCGCGCCGTGGGACATGGCCTTTCGCCTGAACGCGGACGAATACGAAGGCGAGACGCGGCTACAAATTCACGTCGAGGCATTGCGCGCGGCGGCCCCCATCGAATGATCGAGCTTTCGCAAGAACTGACCGAGCTGGAGTGGATTCCGCGTCCCAAATTAACGGCGCTGCGCCGGCTCGAGATCGAGACGGTGGACGATCTGATCACCCATTTCCCGCGCCGCTACGAAGACCGAACCCAATTCCACGGCTTCCCGCGCGAAGAGAGCGACGCCGCGATCTGTCTTTGCGGTGAAGTCGTCAAGACACAGGTCCGGCGCTTTGGCGGTTGGAAAAAAATCTTTGAAGCGACCATCCAGGAAGCGGACGCCAACGCGCTGAGTCAGCCGCTCGTCCTCCGCTGGTTCAACTTGCATTACGTGCAAAAAATGATCGCGACTGGCCAGCGGCTCGTCGTTTTCGGCAAACCGCGCTGGCGCGGCCAGCGGCTTTGCATGGAGCACCCGGAATTCGAAGTGATCGAGAACGACGAGGAAATTTCCGTCCACTTCCGCCGCATCACTCCGATCTATCCGGCGACGGAAGGATTGTCGCAGCGCGTTTTCCGCGGACTGATTTACCGCGTCCTGGAGAATCTCGACAGCGATTCGGTCGAAACGTTATTGCCGAAAGGGATCAATCTCGGCGGGCGCGTAGAGGCATTGCACCATATCCATTTTCCGGAGAGCGAAGTGCAACGCGACGCCGCGCGCGAGCATTTGATCTTCTCGGAATTTTTCGCGATGCAAATGCTGATCGCTTCGCGACGATCGGCGGCTGCGGCCCGGAGCGGAAGGGCGCATTGCGGCCCCGGTAACCTGCTCGAGAAATTCGTGCGCGGCCTGCCCTTCGACCTGACTGATGCGCAGGCGCGCGTGATCGACGAATTGCGCCGCGACCTGAGTTCGCCGCATCCCATGAATCGTTTGCTGCAAGGCGACGTCGGCTCTGGCAAGACCGTAGTTGCGATCGCGGCCATGCTTCTCGCCGTGGAAGCCGGATTCCAAACCGCGCTCATGGCGCCGACGCAGATCCTGGCCGAGCAGCACTACGCTGTCCTATGTCGCTGGCTCGAACCGCTCGGTGTGCGGTTGGCAATCAGGACAGCCGCGCGGCAGGAAGAGAGCGGGCCGCTGCCGTTATTTGATCTGGGTAGCGCACGCGTCTCGCGTGTTGGCGACGGCGTCTCGCCGTCGCGGACTTCCGAAGGCGATATAGAGGGACCAGCACATTATTCACGTCGCCGTCTCCCTCACTTCGAAAAACCGTGGGCAATCTATGCGGTGACGATTGGTACGAAGTTACGCCGCTGTTTGTCGCCAACCTCGCGGACCGTTGTGCTCGATGCTTTGCGCCACTTCCATAACCAGCGCTACGAGCTGTTCGCAGTCTGCGTGATGCCAGATCATGTGCACATTCTTCTACAGCCCTGGCCGAAAGAGAATGCCGATGCAGGAGAGCCCGTGTTCTGGCCGTTAGGTGAGTTGTTGCGTTCAGTAAAATCATTTTCGGCCCACGAAATAAACAGGCTCGAAGCGACGAAAGGGCCGGTTTGGGAGCGAGAAAGATTCGATCGGTACGTGCGCTCGGATCGGGACCTCGAAGAGAAGTTTCAATACATCGTCAGAAATCCATGGGATGCCGGAGTTGCAGGACAGAGCGAGGATTATCCCTGGGTGTGGACGCCAGAAGATGATGTGCGCAAGGAAAGTTCGTCGCGGCGAGACGCCGCGACCAACGCGCGAGACGCGCGCGCTACCCAGACAGAGAACGACACGCCCAATATTATCATCGGGACGCATGCGCTGCTCTACGAGGGTGTTTCGTTCGAGAATCTGGGGCTCGTGGTGATCGATGAGCAACATAAATTTGGCGTTTCGCAGAGAGCCAGGCTCACCGCGCGTGAGCCGGCGCCGGATGTTCTGGTGATGACGGCAACACCGATCCCGCGCACGCTTACGATGACCGTGTATGGCGATCTCGATGTTTCGGTGATCGACGAGATGCCGTCGGACCGGGGCAAGATCATCACCGCTGTGCGCGATCAATCCAAGCTCGGCGAAGTGTTGACATTTATGCGCGCGCAACTCGAAGCCGGGCGGCAGGCCTACATTGTCTATCCGTTGATCGACGAGAGCGAGAAGCTCGACGTCAAAGCTGCCGCGGCGGAGTTCGAGACCTGGCGCGAACGCCTTTCGCCCTTTCGCTGTGAGTTGTTGCATGGCCGCATTCCCGCGCCGGAAAAGCAATCGATCATGGAGCGCTTCCGCCGTGGAGAAACAAGCGCGCTGGTCAGCACGACGGTGATTGAGGTGGGTGTCGATGTTCCCAACGCCACGATCATGTTAATTGAGAATGCCGAGCGTTTTGGGCTAGCCCAGCTTCATCAATTGCGGGGCCGGATTGGCCGGGGCGAATACAAATCGTATTGCATTCTCTTGAGCGCGGAAAAATCGGAGGAGACGGTAGCCAAGCTAGCCGTGCTCGAAAAAACCGGCGACGGCTTCGAGGTAGCGGAAGCGGATTGGAGGATGCGCGGCCCGGGCGATTTGCTGGGGACGGCGCAGAGCGGTTTGCCGGAGTTAAAGCTGGGTGATTTGAAACGCGACGCGCAAATCATGCGTCGCGCGCGCGCCGCCGCCACCTTGATCATGGAAAACGATCCGCGATTGGAAACCCGCGAGAATCAACGTTTTCGCAGATTGATTGTCGAAGAACACGGACGAACCTTCTCGAACGTTAGCTAATGAAAAATCTGATCAAATTTCTTGTCTTTGTTCTCCTGATCAGCGCCGCGATTTCGGCGCTCTACGATTACCGGCTGAAGAATGGCGGACTGAAGTTTCTCGCGAGCGCCCCGGAGAAATATTCGCTCGCGACGACGGCAAGCGTCGATCCGAAAGACGTAGCCGGACTTGAGAATCTAAACCGCGAGCGGCGGGCGCTGGTCAGCAGCGTGATTCCGGCGGTGGTCAGCATCAAGACCTCGAAAAAGGTCGCGATCCGCCGCCAGTACCAGCTCGATCCGTCGGAATTTTTTAACCGGAACCCGCGTCAATTTCGCAATCCCAACGAGGAAGCGATGGTGCAGAATTCCCTCGGTTCCGGCGTCGTCGTCTCCGCGGAAGGCCACATCATCACGAACAATCATGTGGTCGATCAGGTGGACGAGATCGAGGTGCAGCTCAGCGATGGCCGGACGAAAAAAGCCAGGCTGGTCGGCGCGGACGCCGTGGTGGATCTGGCTGTGCTGAAAATCAACGAGGCCGGTGTGAAGCCGTTGAAGTTTGGCGATTCGGACGCCGTGCAGGCGGGCGATTTTGTTCTCGCGATCGGCAATCCATTTGGCTTCGAGGAAACGGTCACCGATGGAATTATCAGTTCGCGGGGCCGGCCAAACCGCGTAGACGGTTTCGGCGATTATCTGCAAACCAACGCCGCCATTAATCCCGGCAACAGCGGCGGGCCGCTCGTGAATCTTCGCGGCGAGATCATCGGCATCAACACGGCAATTATTTCGCGCAGCGGCGGATCGCAAGGCATCGGGTTTGCCATCCCGTCGAATTCGGTAAAGACGGCGCTGGAAAGTTTGTTGAAACAAGGCCGCATTATCCGGGGTTATCTTGGCATCATCGCACGACCCACGACGCCCGCGGCCCGCGATACCGACGGAGTGACCGTCGATAATGTGCTGCCGAATTCGCCGGCGTCGCGCGCGGATATTCGCCGCGACGATGTGATCCGAAAGGTCGACGGGCGCGCCGTTAAAAATATTAACGAGCTGCGAAGCCTCGTCACTCAGATCGAAGTAAACAAGAAGGTGGATCTCGAGCTGACTCGCAACAGCACGCCGCTGAAAGTGACGGCGGAAATCAAGGAACAACCGGCCGACTACCTGACCTCGCGCGTAAATCCCCGCCAGCCAGAAACGCCGCAGGATCCCGCCGAACCTGAAGATCAACCCGAGGAAAGCAACCCGCTAGCCTCGGTGGAGGTAACGGACCTGACGCCTGACGCGGCCAAGCGTTTTGACCTGCCGAGCAGCATTCGCGGCGTGCTCGTGACCAAACTGGGTGGGGACGTCGGGGAGCTGCGCAGCGGCGATGTCATCGAAGAGATCAATCAGCAGCCGGTGACGTCAGTCGTGGAATACAAGAAGGTAATCGGTTCGCTCGATCCGAACGGCACGCAGGTCCTCTCTGTTTGTCGCCATCGCACGCGCTCGTTCGTGGTGCTGCGAGCCCGTTAGGTCTGCGGGTTCGGCGTTCGGGGTAACAAACGCGCGCGCGGTCCGCGGTTTCCGAATCATATCGGATGAATAACCCTCGGCCCGCGAGGGTCTAACTCCTTCAACTACTCCACTTATGAAAAGAATTCTTCTTGCATTAACGGTGTTGGTATTCCTTTTGCCGGCCGTCCCGCAGCTCGAGGCGAGAACCGATGTTTCCATCGATTTTTTCTACGATAATATCGGTGCCGGGGGAAATTGGGTCGAGGTCGCCGATTACGGCTACTGCTGGCAACCGACAATTTCGGTGAGCAATCGCAACTGGCGTCCGTACTCGGACGGCTATTGGGCCTACACCGATGTCGGCTGGACGTGGGTCTCCTACGAAGACTTCGGTTGGGCCACTTACCATTACGGACGTTGGACCCGGCTGCGCGATCGCGGCTGGTTTTGGGTACCGGGCCGCGAATGGGGACCGTCCTGGGTTTCCTGGCGCACGGGCGGAGACTATGTCGGTTGGGCGCCGTTGCCCCCTCGTCGAGGTGGAGACATTTACGATAACAGTCCGATCGCGGGGCAGGTGGATATCGAATTCGATATCGGACCGCTCTACTACAACTTCGTCGATGTCCGCTACATCGGTGAACCGCTTTTACGCGAGCGCATTTTCGCGCCGGAGCAAAACGTGACCTACATCACCCGGACGGTGAACGTAACCAACATCACGTACGCCAATTCGACGGTTTACAATTATGGCCCGGACTACAATACGCTGAGCCGTTACTCGACCCGCCCCATTCAGCGCCTGACCCTGCAGCGCGACGCCAATGTCGATTTAAGCGCCGCAGCCCGATCCAACTCGCTCATGAAAGTGCAGGGGGACAAACTCATGGTGGCCGCGCCGCCTGTTTTGGAGAAACCGCCTACGCCGGTCGCGCCCAAAGTCGTGAAGGAGAAGATCGACAAGCCGAATTTCGAACGCGGATGGACCGGCGACGAGAAAACCCAGGCTGAGCTGAAGCAAAAGATTAAGGCGCAGGATTCCAAAACAATCCCGCCGCCCACGGTCAAGCCTCGCGACGGCGCGGATGTGACGCAGAGTCCGGCGGCTTCCACTGGGGCCACCGCGACGCCTCCTCCATCGAGCCCCGCCGCGAGTGTTAGCCCGGCGACTTCGCCCGCAAAGGACAAGGCAAAAGATAAACGTCGCGAGAATGCTTCGCCCGGTCCCAGCGCGTCGGTTGCGGTCAGTCCGGGCGTGAGCCCTGCCGCGACTCCGGAAAAGCCGAAGAACAAGAAGAACGAGAAGGTCGCTCCGGTCCCAACTCCGGCTGCTTCACTAGCGCCTGGCACGAGCGCGACCCCGCCTCCGCGCGAGAAAACAGAGAAGCCGAAACGAAAGGACAAAGCGCCGGTGAATCCGCCTTCCACAAACCCCGCGGAAGCCGCGGAGCAAAACGCACCTCCTTCGGCTTCCCCGAAGGTGAAGCCTGAGAAGAAGCGCGAGAATCTGCGGCCCACGCCGCTGGAGCCCGCTCAACCCGAGACCGTCCTTCCTGACGGCACGAAGCGGAAAACTAATCCGGGAATTACCGAGCCACCGAAGCCGCCAACTGTGCAGGAACTCGAGGCCAACCCAAAGAAGCATAATCCGATCACGCAGGAGCACGCAGCGCCTCCCCCGGGGCCTGCCGCCAATGCGCCGGTCAACCCGCCGGAAAGCCGCGGCAAAGACGAAGGCAAGAAGAAGAAGAACGAACCCGTCACTTCTCCCTCGCCGGGATAACACAATCCGAAATGGAAATTGAAGCGGCCCCGGAGTCATTCCGGGGCAGTGGCTACAAGGTCAAAGTAATTCCGCGATTTGAACGGCGTTCAGAGCAGCACCCTTGAGCAATTGGTCGCCCGAAACCCAAAAGGCCAGTCCGTTCTCCAACGCGCAATCGAGCCGCACCCGGCCCACTTCGCAATTATCTTTGCCCGCGGTAAAGAGCGGCATCGGGTAACGATTTTTCTGCGGCTCATCCACCAATTCGAGCCCGGGGGCTTTGGCGAGGACCTCGTGCGCTTCCTCGATGGAAACACTTCTCTCGAATTCCGCACTGACCGCAACCGAGTGGGCCCGATAAACCGGTACCCGCACACAAGTGACTGACGCCCGGAACTCCGGCAAATGCATGATGCGGCGGCCCTCGTTTTGCATTTTCATTTCCTCTTTCGTGTAGCCACTCGGCAAAAAGGAATCGACATGCGGCAGGACATTAAACGCGATGGGATGCGGATAAACTTCGGCCACCGCAGGTCGCTTTTCCGCCGCCGCCTCGACCTGGGACCGCAGTTCGTAAATTGCACGTGCGCCGCTGCCGGAGACGGCCTGGTAGCTGGCTGCAAAGACTCGCCGAACGCCGAAAGCGCGATGCAGTGGATAAATTGCCATGAGCGCGACCGCGGTGGTGCAGTTTGGATTGGCGATCAACCCGCGGTGCTGCCGAACATCTTCGCCATTTATTTCCGGAATCACGAGAGGCACCTCTGGGTCCATCCGGAAAACCGACGAGTTATCGATCACGATCGCACCCGCATCGCGCGCTACGGTGGCAAACCGTCGCGAGATGTCGCCGCCGGCGCTAAAGAACGCGAGATCGACGCCTTCAAACGCCTCTGCGGAAAGTTCCTTCACGGGGATGTCTGTCCCCCGAAACGAAACCGTCGTCCCCGCCGACCGCTGCGACGCCAGAGGCAGCAATCTCTCGACGAGAAAGGCGCGCCGTTCCAAGACCCGCAGCAACTCGGCGCCAACGGCTCCGGTCGCGCCAACTACGGCGACGTGATAGCTTTTCTTCGCGTCAGACACAGGCGCATCCTACCGCCACTCTCGAATGAAGAAAAGCGCCGAGCCCACGATCCATATTTCAGTCGCGGCGCAGGAGCTGACTTTGAAGGCTGGCCGCAAGAAGCTCGCGGTCTATCCCGTTTCGACTTCTTCCTCTGGGTTGGGAAGCGAAGAGGGAAGCATGAAAACGCCAACGGGGAGATTTCGGATCGCGGAAAAAATCGGCGAAGACATGCCGGTTGGAACGGTTTTCAAGAGCAGGCGGCCCGTTAAAGCGACGAAAAAGCTTTTGCGCGATGAAGATCTCATCATGACGCGCATCCTCTGGCTGGAGGGAGTCGAGGCGGCGAACGCGAACACCCACGACCGCTTCATTTACATTCACGGGACAAATCACGAAGAGCGGATTGGCGAACCGGCCAGCCACGGCTGTATCCGGATGAGGAATGCCGATGTCGCGGCCCTTTTCGAAGAGGTTCGGATTGGCACCCCCGTGGTGATCAAAGCCTAGAAGCGCCGAATCTCGCCTCGGAAAAAAGTCGAGAAAAGCGTTGCGCGACTGGTCGTAACTGCCTAAATGACGGCAGCAACCTGCACGGAAAGGAGGCGAAATATTAAGTGAAAATTTTCAAAGCAATCATGATCGTGGCGATCGCGGCCAGTGCGTTGAGCTTGGGGGCCTGCGCTCAGCATAAAGAAGCGGCCACGACCCAAACTTCCACCTACTCGAAATAACCGTCCAGTTGTCCGCCTGCGGATAGCTTTAACCAAAAAGGCCAGGCCGGCTTATCGGCCTGGCTTTTTTTTGGCGCAGGCGCTGTAGCTGCAACTTTCTTTTCGAGAACTAATTCATAAGGTGGGACGCATGCAGCTGACCGGCCGGCCCTTGTCCCTCTCGGAAATTTCGCAGGCGAGCCATGGCGGGACCTCCGTGGAAGTGGCCGCATCTGCTCACGCGCGTATTCGAGCGTCTCGAAAAGTCATTGAGCAGATCGTGGAGCGAGGGGGCGTGGTCTATGGTGTCAGCACCGGCTTCGGCAAACTTTCCGACGTCCACGTCGCGGCGAGTGAGCTTCGCCAGTTGCAACTGAACTTGGTTCGAAGCCATGCCTGCGGAATCGGAAGGCCGCTTTCGCTGCCCGAAGTGCGCGCGATGATATTGTTGCGCGCGAATGTTTTGGCGCTCGGATTCAGCGGCATCCGTCTGGAGGTCATCGAACTGTTGTGCGAACTCCTGAATCGCGATGTCGTGCCGGTGATTCCCGAGAAAGGTTCCGTGGGCGCGAGTGGGGATTTGGCGCCGCTCGCTCATCTCTCGTTGACGCTCATTGGTGAAGGCGAAGCGTTTTATGGCGGCGCAAGACTGCCGAGCGCCGACGCGCTCAAGAAAGCAGACCTGCGCCCGGTCGTGCTGGAAGCGAAAGAAGGGCTCGCGCTTTTGAACGGGACCCAGGCGATGCACGCCGTGGGCGGGCTCGCTTTGCTCCGCGCCGAGCGCCTGGCGCATGTCGCCGACATTGCCGGCGCGATGAGCCTCGAGGCGCTCAAGGGAACGCCCACCGCTTTTGATGCGCGCATTCACGACGCCCGGCCGCATCCGGGCCAGCGGGCGGTCGCGGCACATTTGCGTGATCTTCTTCGCGACAGCGAAATCCGCCAATCTCATCTGAACGGCGATCCGCGGGTGCAGGATGCCTACAGCCTGCGATGCATGCCGCAGGTCCACGGCGCGGTCCGCGGCGCGTTTGCTCATTGCGCAACGGTGCTGGAAATCGAATCGGCTTCGGCCACCGATAACCCGCTCGTTTTCGCCGAGACCGGCGACGTCCTCTCCGGCGGAAATTTTCACGGTGCGCCGCTGGCACTGGCGCTGGATTACGCGGCGATCGCGTTGACCGATCTCATGAGCATCAGCGAACGCCGCACCGATCGCCTGGTGAATCCGGATTCGAGCGAGGGACTGCCGCCGTTTCTTGCTCCGCATGCCGGCACGCATTCCGGTTTCATGATTTTGCACGTGGCAGCCGTCGCGCTCTTGAACGAAGCCAAGGTGCTGTCGCATCCCGCGAGCGTGGACAATTTGCCGACCTCGGGCGGCAAGGAAGATCATGTTTCGATGGGGATGACCTCCGCGCTGAAGCTCCGAACGATCGTGGAAAACGCCGAGCATCTGCTGGCGATCGAGCTTCTCTCCGCGGCCGAGGGGCTCGAGTTCCGGCACCCGCTCAAAGGCGGCATGGGCGTGGAGGAGGCATACGAACGGGTGCGATCCATTTCCCCGGCAGTCGATGCAGACCGCTCGATGTCGGCCGATATCGAGCGCGTGGCGACTGCGATTCGCGAGGGAATGTTTGACGACGAAGCGGCGGCATCATGAGTGCGCCAGGAGTCGTCCGCGCGCCGCGCGGCACGGAAAAGAGCTGCAAAGGCTGGCATCAGGAAGCGGCCCTGCGAATGCTGATGAACAATCTCGATCCGGATGTCGCGGAGAATCCGAATGAGTTGATTGTTTACGGCGGCACCGGTCGGGCGGCGCGAAGTTGGGAGGCGTTCGAGGCCATCGTCCGATCGCTTCGCGAGCTTGAGAACGACGAGACCTTGCTCGTTCAGTCGGGCAAACCTGTGGGTGTTTTTCGGACGCACGATGAAGCGCCGCGCGTTTTGATCGCGAATTCCAATCTCGTCGGCCATTGGTCGAACTACGCGGAATTCAACCGGCTCGAACGCATGGGCCTCACCATGTATGGCCAGATGACGGCTGGCTCGTGGATTTACATCGGCAGCCAGGGGATCGTGCAGGGGACGTTCGAGACGTTCGCGGAAGCAGGGCGCAAACATTTCGGCGGAACGCTAGAAGGAAAACTTATCGTCTCCGGAGGTCTCGGGGGGATGGGCGGCGCGCAGCCGCTGGCCGCGACCATGAACGGTGCGCTTTTTTTGGGGGTGGATGTCGATCCCGCGCGGATCGAAAAACGGTTGCAGAGCGGCTATTGCGACAAGATCGCGAGATCGCTCGACGAAGCGCTTGAATTGATCGACGTAGCGCGCCAGAAACGGCAGGCCCTCTCGGTCGGTCTCGTTGGGAATTGCGCCGATGTTTTGCCGGAGATGGTGAACCGTGCAGTGGTGCCGGATATCCTGACCGATCAAACCAGCGCGCACGATGCGCTGAACGGCTATGTGCCGAACGGGATGTCTTTCGCGAAAGCGCTCGAGCTTCGCGCGAGCGATCCGGACGGTTACGTCGAACATTCGATGCGATCCATGGCCGCGCATGTGGAGGCGATGCTCGCGCTGCAAGAAAAAGGCGCGATCACTTTCGATTACGGAAACAACCTTCGGACCCAGGCAAAAAAGGCCGGCGTCGAGAATGCGTTCGATATCCCGGGGTTCGTTCCCGAATATATCCGGCCGCTTTTCTGCGAAGGAAAAGGGCCGTTTCGCTGGGTCGCATTGAGTGGCGATCCGGCAGACATCGCCCGGACCGACCGCCTCGCGCTCGAAATGTTTCCAGAGAACGCGACGCTCGCGCGCTGGATGAAACTGGCGCGGGAGCGCATTCAATTCCAAGGATTGCCGGCACGCATCTGCTGGCTCGGGTTCGGCGAGCGCGCGGAGTTTGGTTTGGCGATGAACGACCTCGTGAAGCGCGGCGAGGTCAAAGCACCGATCGTGATCGGGCGCGATCACCTCGACACCGGCTCGGTTGCTTCGCCCTTTCGCGAGACCGAGGGCATGATCGATGGGAGTGATGCGATCGCCGATTGGGCCTTTCTGAATGCGCTCGTGAATACAGCCGCCGGTGCATCATGGATTTCCATTCACAACGGCGGCGGAGTTGGCATCGGCTACTCACAGCACGCCGGGATGGTGGTCGTCGCGGACGGCAGTGATAATTCCAAGCGCCGTCTCGAGCGAGTGCTGACGAGCGATCCCGGCATGGGCGTGCTCCGTCATGCGGACGCCGGTTATTCTCGCGCGATCGACTTCGCCGAGAAACGCGGGATTCACGTTCCAATACCGCCGAAACGCCGCGATTAAAGAAGCGCTAATTTGAGATGGCGGGGCTGAGAGAAGTGTCCATTGCTCCTCTAGGCGGCGTCCGTTATACTTCTTTTCCGTGGCCACAATCACTGAGATCGAGAAGCTAGCGCTAGATTTACCCGAAGATCAGAGAGCCTTTCTCGCCGCGCAACTTCTTGGGTCGCTCCCCTCCGTAATGCACGATGAAGACGAGGGGCTTGCCGAGGCTTTCCGGCGAGACGCTGACCTCGACGCTAGCCCGGTATCGGGCATGTCCGTGGAGCAACTCGACCAGCAAATCAAACATCGCCGCTGACGGTAATGCGCCTTGTCCTTCATCCGAAGGTTTATTCGGATATCGACAGCATCATGAATTCTACGAGCACGTGGCCACTTCAGAACTTGCGGACGAATTCTATGCTGAGCTCCGACATTTCATGATGATTGCAGCCACAAAGCCGGACCGCTTTTCGATTCGTGAGCGGGATCTACGGCGAGCGAATCTTCAACGCTTTCCGTATCATTTTCTTTTTCGCATCGTTGGCGATGCCGTCCGCGTCCTGGTTGTCCGCCATCACAGTCGGCACCCGGCAGTGGGAGGGACGCGCCGATGAAAAAGATAATCGAATGCGTGCCGAATTTTTCCGAGGGCCGGGACCTCGAGGTGATCGCACAGATCACCGCGGCGATTGAATCCGTCGAGGGAATCTCGCTCCTTAACGTCGATCCTGGCGCGAGCACTAACCGCACGGTGGTTACGTTTGCCGGTAGTCCTGAAGCGACGGTCGAAGCCGCGTTTCGAGGAATTCGAAAAGCGGCGGAGCTGATCGACATGCGCAAGCAGAAGGGCGCTCATCCGCGCATGGGCGCCACTGATGTTTGCCCATTCATCCCGGTGAGCAACGTGAGCTGGGACGAAGCGGTCGCGTGCGCCCAATCCCTCGGAAAGCGCGTCGGCGATGAGTTGAAAATTCCAGTCTATCTCTACGAGAAAGCGGCGAGAGATCCTTCCCGCTCTAATCTTTCCATCATTCGTGCCGGGGAATACGAAGGGTTCTTCGAGAAAATAAAAGAGCCGGCATGGAAGCCGGATTTCGGCCCTTCCATTTTCAATGAGAAGTCCGGCGCAACGGTAATCGGCGCGCGAGAATTTCTCGTCGCTTACAATGTGAACCTGAACACGCGGGCTGTGCGGCGGGCCACTTCGGTTGCGTTCGACGTAAGGGAAAATGGGCGGGTCAAAACCGAAGATGGCACGCCCTCCGGAAAGCCGGTGCTGGATGCGAAAGGCGAGCCGGTCCGCCTACCCGGAATGTTGAAGCACGTGAAAGCCATCGGTTGGTACGTGGAGGAATATGGAACGGCGCAGGTCTCGATGAACCTGACCAACCTCGAGGAAACGCCGCTGCATGCTGCGTTCGACGCCTGCAGTGAAGCGGCGAGCAAGCGCGGTTTGCGGGTGACCGGATCGGAAGTTGTGGGCATGCTGCCCAAGAAATGTTTGGTCGAGGCCGGAAAATATTTTCTGCGGAAACAAAAATGGTCCGAAGGTGCTTCGGAAGAAGAGCTGATTGAGATCGCCATTCGCTCGATGGGATTGAGCGAGGTGAAGCCGTTCGAGCCCAAGGGAAAAATCATAGAACTAAAAATGGAATCGGGTTCAAAAAAATCCCTCGTGAAGATGAACCTCCGCGAATTCGCCAATGAGACACTGAGCGACTCTCCGGCGCCTGGCGGTGGATCGGTCGCTGCGTTGATGGGCGCTTTGGGGGTTTCGCTTGGCGGGATGGTCGCCAATCTCTCGGCGGGGAAACGGGGCTGGGACGATCAGCAGGGCTACTTCAGCGATTGGGCAGTGAAGGCGCAAGAGTTGAAGGACGAACTGCTCTTCCTCGTTGATGAAGACACCGCTGCTTTCAACAAAGTAATGGACGCATTCGCCCTGCCGAAGGAATCGGCTGACGAAAAGGCCGCGCGTTCCGCGGCCATTCAGGCGGCCAACAAATATGCCGCGGAGATTCCGCTGCGCGTTATGGAGACCGCCTCGAAATCCTACGAGCTCCTCGCGGCCATGTCCGAGAAAGGTAATCCCGCGTCGATTTCCGATGTCGGCGTTGGCGTTCTGGCCGTGCGCGCGTGCGTGGATGGCGCCGCCCTGAACGTCAGAATTAATCTGGCCGGCCTGAAGGACGAAAAAGTGAAGTCGAGTCTGCGCGAAAAACTTCAGAACATCAGCGATGGGTCCGAATCGGAGTTCAAGCGAATCATTCAGATTGTTGAAGGCAAGCTGGGTTGAAAACGCTCGCGGTTCTCCACGCTTCGCAACTCGTCACGCTGGCTGGTCCGAAGCGGCCGAGAACCGGTGTTGAGCTCGGCCAACTTTCGATCATCGCGGATGGCGCAATGCTGGTGCGGGATGGTGTGATCGCCGCCGTCGGAACTTCGGACGAAATCGCCCAGCAAATGCCGAGCGACGCCGAAGTCGTCGACGCGTCGAGTCGCGTGGTGCTCCCCGGCTTCGTCGACGCGCATGCGCATCCGGTCTTCGCCGGGAATCGCGTGGATGAATTCGAGCTGCGCGCGAAGGGCGCGACGTATGAGGAAATCGCGGTGGCCGGCGGCGGGATTCATTCGACGGTGCGCAAGACGCGGGCCGCATCGGAGGACGAGCTTGTCGCGCAGGCGAAGAAACATGCGCTTTGGTTTCTGCAAGCCGGAACCACCACGGTGGAAGCAAAGTCCGGTTACGGACTAACGGTTGAAGACGAGTTGAAGATTCTGCGGGTGATTCGCCGGCTGAACACGGAAACGCCGGTCGAATTTGTGCCGACATTTTTGGGCGCCCACGCGATTCCGGATGAGTTTCGCGGTGCGCCCACGCAATATGT
>JBEEHU010000111.1:0-4827 GCA_041167565.1 Verrucomicrobiota bacterium
ATGATGGGCTCGGCATCTACGGAAGATGAGAAGAGAATCAAGAAAACAGGAAAGCAGGAAAAGAAGATCGGGAGGAATTGCCAAAGACTGCGCGACGTCGGGGCGCCGAGGCTCCTCCCACATTCCTGTTTTCCTGCTTTCCTGATTCCTTTCATGCCAGCGCGAGTCCTCGCTGGGCATTGATGAACTCGGTAACGAAATCGTTTGCCGGTTTTGTCCGCAGATCTTCCAGCGTTCCGATCTGCACGACGCGTCCTTCGTTCATCAGCACGATTTGATTAGCGAGATAGGCGGCTTCAGCCAAATCGTGGGTGACGAGGATTGCCGTTTGTTTGAGGCGCGAAAAAATTTCTTTGAGATCTTTTTGCAGCGCGGCCCGAACCAGCGGATCGAGCGCGCCAAGCGGTTCGTCGAGCAGGAGAAGCTCCGGCGAAAGCGCGAGCGCGCGCATGAGACTGATGCGCTGACGCTGGCCGCCGGAAAGCTCGATGGGATAACGATCCAGACCCGTCTGCGGAAAACGCGTTAAAGTGCAGAGCTCCGTCAGGCGCTGATTCATCTCGGTTGCGGGGCGTTTCAAGTGCGCCGGCATGAGGAGCACATTCTTGCGCGCGGTGAGATGCGGGAACAAACCGCCGTCTTGAATCACGTAACCGATCCGGCGACGAAGCTGGCCGACGTTCGCGGCAGTGATCGGTTCACCGTCGAACTCAATCGTTCCGCCATCCGGTTCAAGAAGGCCGATGATCAAACGAAGCAGGGTAGATTTGCCGCAACCGCTGGGGCCGATCAGAACGGTGGTTTGTCCGCGCGGGAAACAGAGATCGGTGGGATGAAGCGCGGTCGCGGCGCCATAAAGCTTGCTGACGCCGCGAAGCTGAACGAGCGGATTCACCCGGCTAATCTGCCACGGTGAAATGGAAAACGGCAAACCACTGCTGCGGATCGGTCCAAACCCGCGCGAGGCGGAAGCCGGCTGAAACGGCCAGGCGGGTGAAACTTTCCTGCGTGTATTTGTAGGAGAACTCGGTCACGATTTTTTCGCCGCGCGAAAAATAGAATTCCTCGCCGCCGACATGAACGGTCTGGTCCGCTTCACTGACCAGATGCATCTCGACCCGGCCGTGACGGTCGTCGTAAATCGCCTGGTGCCGCCAGAGCGGGAGATCGAAGTCCGCGCCGAGCTCGCGATTTGCGCGGATAAGCAGATTCAAATTGAATTCGGCTGTGATGCCGGCGCTGTCGTTGTAGGCCGCTTCCAGAACAGTGCGCTCTTTCTGGAGATCGACGCCGATAATCAATCCGCCGCTCTTCCCGCAAAGGCGGCAAACCCGCCGGAGAAAATCCGCGGCGATTTCCGGTTCCAGATTTCCAATCGTGGAGCCGGGAAAATAAACGGCGACGTGATCCGGTTTGCGAAGCGATTTCGGGAGCTGGAGCGGCTGAAGATAATCGGCGCAGACCGGCAGGATATCGAGCGCGGGCATGGCGCGGCTCAACTCAGCGGCGGAATCCGTGAGACGCTGTTTGGAAATATCGACCGGGACGTAAGCGATCGGGTTTTCCAGATGCTCGAGCAACATCCGTGTCTTCACGCCCGCGCCGGTGCCGAACCCAATCAGCTCGGCATTAGCGCCGATCGACTCGGCCATTTCGCGGCCATGCCGCCGGAGCAGCTCGGTTTCGGTGCGAGTGATGTAATACTCCGGCAGCTCACAGATTTTTTGGAACAACTCCGCGCCGCGCTCATCGTAAAAAAATTTGCACGGGAGCGAGCGTGGCGAACTCGAGAGCCCGGCGATGACTTCGACAAGAAAATCCTCACTGACCGGCTCGAGATCGAGCACGTGGACCTGGCCGGGGGCGCCGCTCATGAGAGATCGCGCGCGAGCCGGATGCCGGTGAATTGCCAGCGCTTTTCCGGTTGGAAAAAATTGCGGTAAGTGGGGCGAATGTGACTGCGCGAAGTCGCGCACGATCCTCCGCGAAGGACCATTTGATTGCACATGAACTTCCCGTTGTATTCGCCGAGCGCGCCGGGGACGGCGCGATAGCCGGGGTAGGGGAGATAGGCGCTGCGCGTCCATTCCCAGACGTCGCCGAACATTTGGTGAAGCGCGGGGTCGCCATTCGCGGCGGGACTAGGCGCGGGATGGAAGCGCTGTTCGTCGACGAAATTTCCCTCGATCGGCAGGCCGGACGCCGCGAGTTCCCATTCAAACTCAGTCGCAAGCCGCGCGCCGTCCCAATTCGCGTAGGCGTCCGCTTCGAAATAACTGACGTGCGTGACTGGTTCGGATTCGTTGACGGGCCGAAACCCGGAGAGGGTGAAATTCCACCACGCGCCATCGCATTGCTGCCAATAAAGCGGCGCCTGCCAGCGCTGCTCGTTCACGGTGGTCCAGCCGAGCGAAAGCCAGAATTCCGGGCGCGCATATCCGCCCGCTTCCATGAAGGCGAGGTACTCGCCGTTGGTAATCAGGCGATTCGAGAGCGAAAAGGCGGGAACGAGGGCGCGGTGCCGCGGGCCTTCGTTGTCGTAGGAAAATACGGCGTCGTCGTGGCCGATAAGAATGGTCGCTTCATCAAACTCGACGAAATGCTGTGCCGCCACTTTCCCGGTTTCGGGTTCCGCGGCGTGAGGCTGAAAGACCGGATAGAGCGGGTTCTGCGAGAAGACATGCTTGATGTCGGTGACGAGCAATTCCTGATGCTGTTGCTCGTGGTGAAGGCCCAAGGTAAGGACCGGTTCGATTTCCGCGAGGAGCGCATCGTCGGCTTCCTTGAGCAATTTGATCACGCAGTCATCGATCGATTCCCGGAAGCGATAGGTTTCAGCGACGGTGGGCCGCGAGATCAGGCCTCGGAGATCGCGGCGATGCATGTCGCCGGCGGCGTTGTAATAGGAATTGAAAAGGTAGGCGTATTGCGGGACCTCGGAGCGGTAGCGCTGCATCCAAACCTTCACGACGAAGGTCTCGAAAAACCAGCTCGTGTGCGCCAGATGCCATTTCGTCGGACTCACGTCGGGCATTGATTGCACGACGTAATCTTCCGGCTCGAGCGTGCGGCAAAGCCGCGTGGTGAAGTCGCGGACCTGACGGAATTTCTTGATCAAATCCCCGGAGCGCGCGCTTGAAGTCTGCGCCGCAGAATGAACTTCGCTCTGACCGTGCGCTGCCTCAGCCAGGGCCGTCGCTGTCGCTTTCACGAATCAGCCTTCCTGCTCGAGCTCCTCTTTGCGGGCCTCGACCATCTGATCGTGCGCGGCTTCTTCTATTCCATCCGCCACGAGGTGTTCGCCGACATTTTCCTCATCTTCGACGCGGGGCGCGCGGTGTCCTTTCGACGAGGCCACGACGTTCCATTCCTCGACGACTTCAGCATTATCGTCGGTCTCCTCGGGCGCGCCGGACTCCTGAGTGCCGAGTAATTCCCTTCGGGCCTGGTCCCAATCGGCGTCCGTGAACTCATCGGGATCACGTTCAGCGATCAGTGCGATTTCGCGGGCTCGTTTCTCGACGGCATCGGGGGAAGGCACGCCCACGCCATCGCCATGCACTGAGATTTTTCCGGTCGCTGGATGCGAATGATCGTTCATACCCTTAATACGAAACGCAGGTGCCCGGCGTTCGCATCATTATTATCAATCTGGTTGGGGGGAGAAGCAATCAAATGCGGGGAACTTCAGGATTCAGTCCGCGGGTGAACTCGCGAAGTGCGAGAACGAACCGCCGCCGTTACACTGCGACATGAAAAGCGAGGTCCAGATTTTCCGGCGGGAAAACGGCGCGACGGTCGCTTTCTGCGAATACGGCGATCCCGCGGGCGCGCCGATCTTTTTTTGTCACGGCTGGCCCAGCTCGCGCACGATGGCGGAGCTGACGGATGAAACGGCGAGAAAACTTGGCCTGCGCATTATTTCGCCGGATCGGCCGGGGATTCGCGGTTCGAATTTTCATCCGAAACGCACGCTGCTGGATTGGCCGCCGTTGCTCCGCGAACTGGCGGCGCATTTGCGGATCGACAGATTCAAGCTCCTCGCGATTTCCGGCGGGGCGCCCTATGCCTACGCAGCCGCCTGGATGCTGCCAGAGCAGGTTGAGGCGATTGCGGTAGCGAGCGGCGCGCCGCCGATCGCCGAGCTCCGGGATCGCAGCGGCTTATTTACTCTCTACAACCGGCTGCTGGCGCTCCGCAGCTCGCAACCCCGATTATTGCGGGCGCTGTTTCACATCGCCCGGCCAATCGCTTCGATCCGGCCGCCTGTCCGGATCCGTCCGCTCCTTCTCAAAGTGCTGCAGCCCTGCGATGCGAATGTGTTGAGCGATTCAAAATCGTTCGAGGCTTGTTTCGAAAGCGCGCGCCAGGCCTGGCGCTCGTCCGCCGCCGGTGTCATGGCGGACGCCGAGATTTTCGCGGAGCCTTGGGGATTTCCGCTCGAAGAAGTCCGAGTGCCGGTCCGGCTCTGGCACGGCAAGAAAGACCGCACTTTCTCCTACCGGCTCGCTGAACAAATCGCGGCGCGCCTTCCGAACTGCGAACTGCATCTGGTCGAAAATGCAGGGCACTATTCGCTTCCGATCCGCCATACCGAGGAAATTCTCTCGGATCTAGTTCGCTAGCTCCTCAAATTTTTGCGTGCGCCCCGACCGCGTCCAGCCGAGACTTTCGCAGTGGAAGATTTTACCGCAGGCGCAACCCATGATCAGCCGACGCGTCGCCAATCATCGATCGACCCGCCCTTTGACGCGCGCGTGCGCCAGCTCGTAGCGGACTGGGGCGCGGAGAAATCTCCGGAGCTCATCGAAGAGATGATCATCACTG
>JBEEHU010000112.1:0-3541 GCA_041167565.1 Verrucomicrobiota bacterium
GCGGCGCGGATCGTTGATATTCTGGAGCAGCGCGGCATATTGGGGCCCGGCGAAGGCGCGAAGCCGCGCGAGATTCTCGTCGACCTCGACGCCACGGTGTAACCGGGCGACGCAACGAACGAATTTCATGGAAGGCCTCGGCAAAAAACTCAAAGAAGCGCGTCTCGCGCGAAATCTGACTCTCGAAGAAGCAGGACGCCTGACGAAGATCCGGCCGGGCCGGCTGGAAGAAATCGAGAACGAGGATTTTTCGCAGTTCGCCAGTCTCGCTTACGCCAAGGGATTCCTGCTCATCTACGGAAAATTCCTGGAGGTGGATGTGAGTCCCTACACGGAGGCGTTCGAGACGTCGGACCAGGTCACGACCGACGGCTACGCGTATTTGCAGGACAACCCCGCACCACCGCCAACGCGGACCGTGGTAGTGCGGCGGCAAAGCAGCAGCGGCAGCCGCGGTTCACTCCTGCCGTTCGTAATCGGCGTGGTGATTCTCGTCGTGGGGTACACGGCGATGAAATGGATTCTCGATATCCAGCGGCTCAAACCTAGACCGACACCGACACCCGGCACGTCACCGATGGCGAGCGCGACCGCGTCGGACAAGATCGTCGCACCGCACGCATTACCGACCGACGGCACCACTCCACCACCTGCGACAACGACACCCGAGGCGATCGTCTCCCCGACGCCAACCGTTTCGCCGGCTGTGACCCCATTCGTGCCGACCACCGCCGCTTCACCTTCCGAGCCCGAAGTCCGCCGGGCGGAGCCGGTCCATCCGGAAGACTCCGCCAAAGTGCCGACGCCCACGCCGCGGCCGACTACTTCGCCGCGAAAATCACCGCGCCGCAGCCCGAGCCCGATCGCGAGCCCGAGTCCCACGACTCGCCCGAGGTAACCGCGTGAAATCGGGAACAACCGGCAGCGCGTCTGTAGCGGGGGTATATGACCGCCGACCCGCGGTGAACGACCAACTGGCCGGCGTACATAGACCGCCGCTACAGGAGAAAGCCAGGCCGAAGGTAGGCATGATCAGCCTGGGCTGCGCGAAGAATCTCGTCGATGCCGAGATCATGCTCGGGAGCGTCTTGCAACATGGAATGGAAATCACCGCCAGCGCTGACGAGGCCGACGTGCTCGTCGTGAACACCTGCGCGTTTATCGATTCGGCGAAGGAAGAATCGATCGACGCGATTCTGGAAGCGCATCAGCAGCGCGGGCTCGGAAAAAAGCCGGGTCAAAAACTGATCGTGAGCGGATGCATGTCGCAGCGTTTTTCGAAAGAACTGCGCGAGTCGCTGCCGGAAGTGGATGCGTTCGTCGGATTGGACCAGGTGAGCGAACTGGGCGCAATCGCGCAGCGGGTTCTGAGCAGCGAGAACGATCGCGGTTACAGCTTCGTGACCGAACGGCCAACTTACATTCCGAATTACGATACGCCCCGGTTTCGCCTGACTCCGGCCCACACCGCTTACCTGAAGATCGCGGAAGGCTGCAATCATCCGTGCAGTTTTTGCGTCATTCCGCAGATGCGTGGACGGCACCGGAGCCGGCCACCCGGATCGGTCCTTTCGGAGATTCGCGCGCTCGTGGCGGAAGGCGTGAAGGAGATCAACTTGATCAGCCAGGACACGACTTATTACGGAATGGATTTGTGGGAGAAAAAAGCGGGACCGCGCCAGCAGGTCGATTCCTCGCGTGGTCCGACGCTCGCCGCACTCCTGCGCGATATCCAAATGATCGACGGCGATTTTTGGGTGCGCCTGCTTTACACTCATCCGGCGCATTGGAGCGCCGAGCTCATCGAAACGATCGCGGCGTGCGACAAGGTCGCGCGTTACATCGACATGCCGCTTCAGCACATTGACGAGGAAATGCTCGGCCGGATGCGGCGCGAGACGAGCCGCGCGCACATCGAAGAGCTGATCGGAAATTTGCGCGCGGGAATTCCGGGCGTGGCGTTGCGCACTACTTTCATTGTCGGATTTCCCGGAGAAACGGAGCCGGCGTTCGAATCGCTTCTGGAGTTTATCGAACGAACGCGTTTCGAGCGGCTCGGAGTCTTCAAATATTCGCAGGAGGATGGTTCGCGCGCCGCGAAAATGGCGGAGCAAATTCCGGCGAAAATAAAGAACGAACGTTATCGACGCGCCATGACCGTGCAGCAACGCATCGCGCGCGAGATGGCGCAGGAAAAGGTCGGATGCGAAATGCGTTTACTCGTGGATCAACCGCTCGTCGCCCGGACCGAAGGCGACGCGCCGGATGTAGATGCGCGGGTTATTCTTTCCGAACCGGTAACCGTCGGCGAATTCACGCACCGCAGGATTACCGGCAGTCGCGGTTACGATCTGCTGGCTTAAGCTACCAATTTAGCGAGTGACAGCGATCGGCAATTTGTGCGACCTTAACACCGCCCAAGGCACCCCCCATGCCAGAACCAACGAAGGAAACTGTTCCTGCCGCGCTGCCTCCCAAGGCTGACCAAGCCTCCGCGCCGCAAGACGCTCTGAAACGGGACACAACACGGATTGATCTCTCCTCTCGCACGCCGCCAGCGCCGGTGCGCCGCAGCCCGCCGAGCTTTCCCCCTTCGTCTTCAACCGCCGGTTCGACAGCAGAGCCGCCGGTAATCTCGTTGCGGAGGCCGCCTGTCTCGCCGCCTTCGGTTTCCACCTCGTCCGCTCTATTGCAGCCCCTGCCGAAACCGGCTGGGCCGGCGGCAGCTCCGGAGTCGTCAACGGCCACACCTGCCACTCCGCGGCCAGAGGGTGGAAATGAAAATGGGGCCGCAGTTCAGTCGGCCTCCTCACTCCAACCCGGCCCGAAAAAAGAAACCGCGCGAATCCACTTCCTGCCACGGCCGGCTGGCGGCGGGCCTTCCATCAACATGACGAAAACGCAGCCGTTGCTGGTTCGCCCTGCCACGACCATGCAGCCGGCCCCGATCGTCGTGACACCCGGGCCCCTCTATGCGTTCGAATTGATCCCACGCTCGTTTTGCTGGACGCTCCTCGGCATTTCCGCCCTAATTTTTCTGATTCAAATCTGGAATTACGTCGTATCTTAGCTCATGGAAAATTCCGCTACCGTTACGTTGAACGACTCGAATTTTGAAAAGGAAGTAACGCAAAGCACCCAGCCGGTGCTGGTCGATTTCTGGGCCGAATGGTGCGGCCCGTGCAAGATGATCGCGCCACTCCTGGACGAGATCGCGAAGGAAAAAGCAGGCTCCGTCAAGGTCGCGAAAGTTAATGTCGACGAGAACCAAAGCCTCTCAATGAAGTACAACGTGCGCGCGATCCCGGCGCTCCTCTTCTTCAAAAACGGGCAGCTGCGCGACCAGATCATCGGGATGACGAGCAAGAAAGATTTGCTCGGGCGGCTCGAAGCCTTGGCCTGAGGGGAATTGCGCCCGGCGCGGCTCGAACGCGCAACCTACAGCTTCGGAGGCTGTCACTCTATCCAGTTGAGCTACGGGCGCAGCTTTCGCGGATTATAGCGGGGCATCACCCCCACCACAACTGGTTGGCTCCAGCCA
>JBEEHU010000113.1:0-10063 GCA_041167565.1 Verrucomicrobiota bacterium
GATCGGACTTCTTCTTACCCTGGTTGCGCTCGTGGCTTGTTACCTGCCCGCGCGCCGAGCCAGCCATGTCGATCCGGTTATCGCCCTGCGCTCCGAATGAAATCGCATCTTTACTCCCGAGCGGCCCGCAGGGCCGCTGCTACAGAAGAAAATATATGATAAACGATCTCCGTTACGCCCTTCGTCAGCTCCTGAAAGCCCCGAGCTTTACTGCTGTCGCCATTCTCACTCTCGCGCTCGGCATTGGCGCTTGCAGCGCCATTTTTTCCGTCGTGAATACGGTGCTGCTTCGTCCGCTCGATTATCCTCAGCCGGACCGCATCGTCATCATCAGGGAAACGAATTTCCCGCAGTTCCCCGAATTCTCCGTCTCGCCGCCGAACTATCTCGATTGGGAAAAACAAACCAAGTCGTACGAATATCTCGCCGCCTATTCCGGCGCCGGCCTGAATCTCACCGGCGAAGGCGAACCGCAGCGCCTCGTCGGCGTGAAGGCGACCGCGCATTATTTCGACGCTTACGGCGTGAAGCCCGCGCTCGGCCGCATGTTGCTCCCGGAAGAGGATGCGCCGGGGAAAAACCATGTGGTCGTGTTGAGCTATCCGTTCTGGCAACGCGTCTTCGGCGGGACGCGCGACGTGGTGGGAAAGTCCATTCAACTCAACGGCGAACCGTACACCGTCGTTGGCGTCGCCCCGGTTGGCTTTGGCCTAACGAGCAAAGTCGATGCGTGGACGCCGATGGCTTTCAAGCCGGAAGAGACCAAGAACGATGCCCGCGGCGGACACTACATCAATGTGGTGGGACGGCTGCGGCCCGGCGTGACCGTCGCCCAGGCGCGCGCCGAATTGGAAGTGATCGCCGCCCAGCTCGCGCAGCAATATCCCGATTCAAACAAAGGCTGGGGCATCTTCCTGATGCCGTTGCAGGACTACAGCGTGCGCGATGTGAAGCCGGTGCTCTACACATTGCTCGGCGCGGTCGGCTGCGTGTTACTTATCGCCTGCGCGAATCTCGCGAATCTTCTGCTCGCTCGCGCCACGGCGCGCCATCGCGAGATTTCCATTCGTGCCGCGCTCGGCGCCAGCCGCGGCCGGCTTGTTCGCCAACTCCTCACGGAAAGCGTCGTCCTTTCTCTTTGCGGTGGCGTGGCCGGACTGCTTCTGGCGCGGTGGGGACTCGATGCTCTCCTTGCCCTGGCTCCCACCAGCCTTCCGCGCGTCACCGAGATTCATCTCGATAGCGGCGTGCTTATCTTTTCGCTGGCGCTCAGCATCCTCACCGGACTGTTGTTCGGCATCGCTCCCGCGTGGCTCGCCGCGCGCGCGGATGTAAACGAAGCGCTCAAGCAGGGCTCGCGCGGTTCCACCGAAGGCGGCGCACGCGGCCGGCTGCGGAGCGCGCTCGTAGTCATCGAAGTGACTTTCGCGCTCATGCTGCTCGGCGGCGCGGGTCTGCTCGCGCGCAGTTTCATGCAGCTCGCTCATGTTGATCCCGGTTTTATCCCGGAGAACGCCACTCTGCTCCGGCTTTCGTTGCCGCAGAAGAAATACGCCATGCCCGAGCAGCAAAACGCGTTTGCCGACGCGCTGCTCGATCGAGTCAAGGCGCTGCCCGGCGTCCAGTTTGTCGGAATCACACACTCAATGCCGCTCGTGAGCGATTACGTTCTCGGCTTCAACATCGAAGGCCGGCCGGCGATCGCGCCGAGCGATTTGCCGAGCACGAATTACTGCGCGGTCACGCCCGATTATTTCCGCGCGATGGGCATCCGGTTAATTCGCGGCCGCGTCTTTACGCCGCAGGATGACGCGAAGGCGCCGCGCGTTGCGATCATCAACGAGACCATGGCTCGCCAGCATTTCCCGAATGAGGATCCCATTGGCAAACGGATCAACATCACGAACGGCCCCGATACCTGGCGCGAAATTGTCGGCATCGTGGCCGACATCAAGCAATACGGCGTCGACAAGGCGACCAGCGCGCAATCGTACGAGCCGTTTGCGCAGGTCCCATTCAGTTCGCTCAACGTCGTCATTCGCACAAACGGTTCGCCCGCGGCGTTGCTCGGCGCTTTGCGTCCGGCCGTTTACGCGGTGGACAAGGACCAGCCCATTGGCACAATCAGGCCGCTCGAGGAAATCATGGCCGACAGCCTCGCGCGCCAGCGTTTCGCGATGACGCTCCTCACGGTCTTCTCGCTCGTCGCGCTCGTCATCGCCGCGGTCGGCATCTACGGCGTGATGGCTTACAACGTCGTGCAGCGCACCGGCGAATTCGGCATTCGCATGGCGCTCGGCGCGCAGCAGGGTGACGTGCTGCGCCTCGTTCTCGCACAAGGTGGAAAACTCATCGGCATCGGTTTGGTTATCGGTCTGGCCGCGACCATGGCCGCTTCCCGGGCCATGAGTTCGATGCTCTTCAACACCAGCGCGCAGGATCCGCTCACGCTCGGCATGATCACGCTCCTGCTCGGCGTGGTTGCGTTGATCGCGTGTCTGCTTCCCGCGAATCGCGCCACGAAAGTGAATCCCATCGAAGCATTGCGCGCGGAATGAGCAATATCTGGGGAGCGCACGCTTGCAGCGTGCTGGTTTCGGCATTCTGCCGAAACGAACTTTTTCTGTTCGGCGCACGCTCGTGCAAATACGTCACTCCTTCGCAAAGTTCGCGAACGCGAAACGCGTTCGCCGGCACGCTGAAAGCGTGCGCTCCCCAGAAACGAGAAATAGCGCGCAAACAATGACCGACCTCCGCTACGCCTTTCGCCAACTGATCAAGTCGCCGAGCTTTAGTGCGACTGCGGTCTTCGCGCTCGCGCTCGGCATCGGTGCGACGACCGCGATGTTCGCGGTGATCTACGCATTTTTGCTGCGGCCGCTGCCCTACGCCGATCCGGAAAAGTTGGTCATGCTGCAATCGCGCAGCACGCGGTCCGGCAGCGATCTTGGAGTCAACTACCTCGATTTTGCCGATTGGCAAAAACAGAGCCGCAGCTTTTCCGACATGGCGTTTTTCAATCTACGCTGGAACGGAAATCTCGAGCCAACCGCAGGCACAACCGAGACGCTGAAGACGACATTCACCACGGCGAACCTCTTCAGTTTACTCGGAGTGGAACCGACCCTGGGGCGCAATCTGTTGCCCACAGACGACGAAAAGGGCGCGCCGAAAGTGATGCTCATCAGCGAGCGGCTTTGGAAGAGATCATTCGGCGGCAATCCGGCGGTGATCGGCCGCGACATTCGCCTCGACGGCACGCCGCGGACGATCGTCGGCGTGATGCCGGCCGGTTTTCGTTTCCCATCGCAGACCGATCTCTGGGTTCCGATGGCTTCGGTTTTCGGGATGAGCGACAACCGCGAGTGGCGCGCGGATCAGGCGGTTGGCCGGCTGAAACCGGATGCAACCGTGCAGCAGGCGCGGGCCGAGATGACGCTGATCGCCCGCCAGCTCGAGCAGCAATATCCCAATACCAACAAGGAGATCGGCGCGACCGTTGTTCCATTGCGCGAACATTTTGCCGGCGACGTGCGTTTCTCGTTACTCCTGCTCCTGGCATCGTGTGGCGGCGTGCTCCTCATCGCATGCGCGAATGTGAGCCAGCTTTTGCTCGCCCGCGCGGCGACGCGAGAACGCGAGCTTTCCGTTCGAGCCGCGCTCGGCGCGAGCCGGTGGCGTCTCGCCCGGCAGGTCCTGACCGAAAGCGCGTTGCTCGCGATCGTCGGCAGTGCCGCCGGCGCGATGATGGCTTTTTGGCTGGTGGACGTTGTGGCCGCATCGATTCCGATCGAGCTGCCATTCTGGATTACGATCGATGTGAACCGGAGCGTTCTTGGGTTCTCAGTTGTCGTATCGTGCCTCACAGCGTTGCTCGCCGGTTCGCTCCCGGCATGGCAGGCAACGCGCGTCGGCATTTCGCAATCGTTGAAAAGTGTTGGCGGCAACACAGGCGGTACCGGCGCGGGTGCCCGCTCGCGCGAGATCCTGACTGCTGCCCAGGTTGCCGTTTCCATCGTCCTTCTTGTCGGCGCGAGTCTGGTCCTGCGGAGTCTGCTTAAACTGCGCGAGGTCAATCCCGGTTTCGACGCGCGCAAGGTTTTGATGATGGAGGTGAATCCGACCTACGCTGTTGACGAACCGTCGCAGAAACGGATCGATCGCTTTGCGCGCTTAATTGAACGATTGAGCGAACTCCCCGGCGTGGAAGCGGTCGCCGCGAACAACAGTCCGCCCTTCGTCCCGCAGCGGCCGTGGAATCGCCTTGCCTTCACCGCCGACGGACAATCCGACCAGGAACTAAGGTCGAACCCACGTCCCAATTTCCAGACCGTGAGCCCGGATTACTTTCGCCTCCTGCGCATTCCGCTTTTGCGCGGGCGCGTCTTTGAAAATAGGGACACGCTCGACGCGCTCCTGGTCTGCATCGTGAGCCAAAGTCTGGCGGAAAGAATCTGGCCCGGGCAGGACGCGATCGGTAAGCGGTTGACGCTCGGCACGCCGCAGGACGACGGAGGCCCAAGGTGGATGACGGTGGTTGGTATCGTCGCCGATATCCGGCACCAGGCGCTTGAACGCGACCCCGGACCTGAGTTGTATGGCCCGACACTCCAGCTGGCGTGGAAGCAAACGCATTTTCTCGTGCGCGCGCGAAGCGGTGATCCGCTGAGTTTAGTTCCGTCGATTCGTCGAGAAGTGGCGGCGGCGTTCCCCGATGTCGGCGTCTTTAATTTTGTTTCGCTCGACAAGGAAATCGGAAACTCGCTCTGGCAATCGCGTTTGCGTGGATGGCTCCTCGGCTTTTTCTCCGCGGTCGCGCTGTTGCTCGCGGCGACTGGTCTGTATGGCGTCGTCGCATACGGCGTCGCGCAACGGACGCGCGAGATCGGGATTCGGATCGCGCTGGGCGCAACGCGCGCTTCAGTGCTCCGGCTGGTCCTCGGGCAGGGAATGCGAGCGGTCGCGATCGGCGTCGCCGCCGGAATCGGAGGCGCGCTGATTGCATCGCGCGTGTTGAATGCTTCGCTCTTTGGCGTCAGCGGCAACGATCTCACCAGTTATGGCGCCGCCTGTCTTCTCCTGTCCGCCACCGCCGGCGTTGCTGCATTGATTCCAGCCCGCCGCGCCAGCCTTGTTAACCCAATGGAGGCATTGCGCACCGAATGAATTTTCTGATCTCTGACCTCCGACCTCTGACCTCTGACCTCTGCATTATGATCAACGACATCCGTTACGGCTTACGCCAACTCTGGAAACATCCTGCCTTCACCATCATCGCGGTGCTCACACTCGCGCTCGGCATCGGCGCGAACACCGCCATCTTCAGCGTGGTCAACGCGGTCCTCCTCAAGCCGCTCCCGTTTCCCGCGCCGGACCAGCTCATCGCGGTCGGCATGACGGACACGCGCCAGAAGGGAACGCAGACGGATTTGAATTCGCTCTCCTATCCGGACTTCTTCGATTTCCGCGACCAGAACCGCACGCTCGCAAGCGCCGCGGTCTATCGCGACCGTTCGTTCGCCCTAACGAGTGACGAGGGAGCGACCAGCCTGCGCGGCGTAAAAGTAAGCGCGGAGTTCTTTGATGTCCTCGGGATCAAGCCAAAGATCGGCCGCGCTTTCAGCAGCGAGGACGATACGGCCGGAGGCGGATCCGGCGGCTTCAAAGTCATCATCAGCGACGATTTCTGGAAAAAACATTTCGGCGGTGACGCGAATATTCTCGGGCGCACGATCATGCTCGATCGCCGCCAGTACACGGTGATCGGCGTTATGCCGGCTGGTTTTCAATTCCCGATCCAGAATGACGCGCTGGATTTCTACGTCAGCATCGCGGAGGACGCGGCCAACCCCGACGGCTCGACGCCGCAAACGAAACAGCGCGGCAGCCACAGCCTGCAATCGATCGCGCGGTTGAAACCCGGCGCCACGATCGCGCAGGCGCAGGCCGATCTGGAGGCCATCGCCGCGGCTCTCAGCAAGCAATACCCGGAATCGAACACCCACTTCGGCGTCGCGACGAAACCGTTGCGTGAAGAAATGGTCGGCGATGTGCGCATCGCTTTGTATATCCTGTTCGGCGCGGTCATCTGCGTGCTGCTGATTGCGAATGCCAACGTCGCGAATCTTCTCCTCGCGCGCGCTTCAGCCCGCGGAAAAGAAATCGCGCTGCGCGCCGCGATGGGCGCCAGCCGCGCGCGCATCATTCGGCAGCTCCTGACCGAGAGCCTGCTGCTCTCCGGGTTGGGCGGCGCGCTCGGATTGCTCATCGCGCAATGGGGAACCGAAGCGCTCATCAAGACGGTGCCGCAAAACATTCCGCGCATTAGTAACATCCAACTGGACGCGTCCGTGCTTGGATTTACCTTGCTCGCGTCGCTCGCTACCGGCGTCATCTTCGGACTCGTGCCGGCCTGGCAGGCGTCGCACGTCGATCTCAACAGCGCACTTAAGTCCGGGACGCGCACCGGCGGCGGCGGAGAAGGCAAAGGCCGTGTCCGCAACGCGCTCATCATGGCGGAGGTGGCACTCGCGCTCGTGTTGCTCATCTCGGCCGGACTCTTGATCCAGAGTTTCGCGCGACTTGGCCAGGTGCAAACGGGTGTGCGCACGGAGCGCCTTCTGACCGCGCGTTTTTCCTTGCCGGAGGTCGCCTATCCGAAAAACGAAAACATCACCGCGTTCCTCGACCAATTGCTGCCGCGAATCCGCTCGCTGCCCGGCGTGGAGTCGGCCAGCACCATCGTGCCGCTGCCCTTGAGCGGGAGCAACATGGTGACGTCATTCGACATCGAAGAACGGCCGCTGCAGGATGGTCAGCGACCGGGCGCCCCGGTCCGGATGATTAGCACGGATTACTTCAAGACAATGGGGATCCCGCTGCGGCAAGGCCGCGTTTTCGACGAAAGAGAACAGATTGATTCGGCGCCGGTGGTGATCGTGAACGAGCGCTTCGCTAACAAATATTTTCCCGGTCAGAATGTGGTCGGCAAGCGGATCATGCCCGGGTTTTCTGCAGACGATAAGGGAGAAAAGATGCGGGAAATCGTCGGCGTGGTCGGAAACGTGAAGCACCTCTCGCTGAGGAATGAGGATTCGCCGGAGATGTATCTGCCGCAAACCCAAATCCCCTTCAACATCCTGGCGCTCGTTATCCGGACAAGTGTTTCAAATCCGACCGCCCTGACCAACGCGGTGCGGAAGGAACTTGCCGCGCTCGATGCGACAATTCCTCTGACCAGCGTGCGAGTGTTCGACGAATACATCTCGCGCTCGCTGGCCCGGCCGCGCTTCAACACGCTCTTGCTTTCGATCTTCGCGGGGACGGCTCTGCTCCTCACCGCGATCGGAATTTATGGCGTGATGGCTTACTCCGTCGCGCAACGCACGAGTGAGATCGGAATCCGCATCGCGTTGGGCGCCGGCAAGTCCTCCATCTTCCGGCTGATCGTTGGCCAGGCCATGATGCTGGTCGGCATTAGTCTCATCGTCGGCGTCGCCGGGGCGTTTGCTGCAACGCGCTTGCTGAGCAGCTTGCTCTTCGGAGTCGGCGCGTCTGATCCGGTGACTTTCGTGGCCATCGTGTTGCTCGTCTCCGCCGTTGCGTTCGTCGCCGCATGGCTCCCCGCGCGACGCGCGACCCGGGTCGATCCCATCGTTGCCTTGCGTGCCGAATGAAATTGGCCTAACGAGTTCAAGCTCCGTGCAAACCCTGCTTCAAGACATCCGTTACGCGTTTCGCATGATCGGGAAATCTCCCGGGTTCGCGGCCCTCGCGATCCTCGCGTTCGCGCTCGGGATCGGGGCGAACACCGCCATTTTTAGCGTCGTCAACGCCGTCCTGCTCCGGCCATTGCCTTATCCGCATTCAGAACGGCTCATTAACATTCGGGAAAGTACGCCGACTTTCCCCAGCGGCTCGGTCAGTTATCCGAACTTCCTCGATTGGCGCGCTTCTCAGCATACCTTCACCGATCTCGCGCTCTTTCGGCGCGAGTCTTACAATCTCTCGAGCGTCAAAGGCGGGACCGCGCCGGAACGAATCGGGGGCTGCAGGGTCACTGCAAATTTCCTCACCGTGCTTGGCGTGCCCCCTCAGCTCGGCCGCGATTTCACGGAGGCCGACGACGTGCCGCATGGACCAAAGGTGGCGCTGATCAGCGACAAGATGTGGCGGCAAAATTTCGGCGCTTCCCGCGAAGTGCTCGGAGAACACCTGCTCGTCGATGGAGTGTCGTATGAAATTATCGGTGTCCTCCAGTCGATAGTGCGCGTGCCCTTGTCGCGGCGGGCCGATATCTACGTTCCGCTCGGCGACGTTCGGACCGAGCCCGGCGTGCTTTTGCGCGACAACCACCCTGGCTTCGGAACGCTGGGCCGGCTGAAGGACGGTTTAACCCTCGAACAAGCCCACGCCGATCTGGATGCGATCGCAGTCGCGCTCGAGAAAAAGTATCCCGAATCAAATACCGGCCGCCGGATCACCACCCAGTTGCTTTTGGAAGCGTCAGTTGGGCATTACCGGCAAAGTCTTTACCTGCTGCTCGGCGCCGTTGCCTGTGTTCTGCTCATTGCGTGCGCGAACGTGGCGAACCTCCAGCTCGCGCGGATGCTGGCGCGCGGAAAAGAACTCGCCGTGCGGAGCGCGCTCGGCGCGAGTGGCTGGCGTTTGACGCGGCAGGTCCTGACGGAAAGCGCGGTGCTCGCGCTGCTCGGCGCGCTCGCCGGCGTGCTGCTCGCGATCTGGAGCCTGGACGCGATCCTCGCCCTGAGTCCGCCGACCGTTGCACGTTTCCAGGAAACTCGGATCGATCTCTCGGCGCTCGGATTCACCATCGCGGTCGCGATCGTTTCCGGCGTGCTTGTGGGGATCTGGCCGGCGTGGCGAATCTCGAAGAGCAGCTCGCTCGCCCTCGCCTTGCATGAAAGCGCCCGCGGCAGCAGCGACGGTTTGAACAAACAACGCGCGCGGGCCGGATTGGTCGTGACGCAGGTGGCGCTCGCGGTGGTTCTGCTCGCGGCCGGCGGCTTGATGCTGAAAAGTTTCTGGCGCGCGCAACAAGCGCCGCTCGGTTTCGATCCGCGCAACATCCTTACCATGACCGTCGCGCTCCCGAGTGTGCGCTACGATAAGGAAGAAAAAATCAACGCGTTTTACGATAGGCTCCTCGCGAAAGTCTCCGCGCTTCCTTCTGTCACCGCCGCCAGCATCGGCGTGAACGTGCCGTTCGATGACAGCGAATGGGACAGCTCCTTCCACATCACCGGCACCCCGCCGCATCAGCGCGGGCAGGAGCCGTCCGCTGAGATCAACATGATTTCGCCCGATTATTTTCGTGTCCTCGGGATGCCGATTCTGCGCGGGCGCGCCTTCGGCCCACAGGATGTGGCGGACAAGCCGGGGGTGGTGATTATCGACGAGAGTCTCGCGGCCCGTTATTTCCCGGGCCAGGATCCGGTCGGCAAACAGCTCGACAATAACCAGACTCTCAAGCCGAATCCGCCGCCGTTGACCATCGTCGGGATCGTGCCGCGAACCCGGAACGATTCGCCCGGCGAAGAGAACGTGGAGAAACTCAATTTCCCGCAGATTTATCTTCCCGCCGCGCAGTTCACGAATGAAAACGTGACCCTGCTGGTGCGGGTTTCGGCGGGCGATCCACTGGCGCTGGCGGCTGCGGTGAAACGCGAAATCGAAGCGATCGATCCGGATCAGCCGGTCGCGGCGGTTTCGACCATGGAGAAAAATATCGCGGCGAGTCTGGCCGCGCGCCGGTTGACCATGAGTTTGCTCGGCGCGTTTGCGGGGCTGGCGCTTGTGCTGGCGAGTGTGGGCATTTACGGAGTGATGGCGTTGAGCACCACCCAGCGGACACGCGAGATGGGGATTCGGTTTGCGCTCGGCGCGAGCCGCGCGGACGTGCTGAAGCTGGTTCTCGGCAAAGGGATTTCGCTCATCGCGATCGGTCTCGGAGCAGGGTTAGTGGGCGCGTTCGCGGCGAGTCGCGCGTTGAACAGTTTGCTCTACGGCGTCGGGTCGCTCGATGCCGCGGCCTTGATCGGCG
>JBEEHU010000114.1:0-29553 GCA_041167565.1 Verrucomicrobiota bacterium
CGCTGGGGAAGATTGAGAACGAACTCGCGCGAAAGCGCGCCGCGAAAATGTAGAGGTGCTTGTGCCAAGCACCTGTCAGTGCGGTTAGGCGCTTGGCACAAGCGCCTCTACACTTCCTTCTGCGGCATGAACATCGTCAGACATTTGCACGCGCCGCCGGCTTTGAGGAATTCCGTCATCGGCAACGGGTGGCAGGTGTAGCCGCGATCACGCAACGTGGTGACGAGCTTCGGCGCGCCTTCGGGCAAAACGATGTCGCGATCGAGCACCACGGCGTTACAGGAGAAATGCGCGGCTTCTTCCGGAGCTACTTCGATCAAATCGCGAAGATGATCGCGAATCGCGCGCTGCCCGTATTCGTCGAAGGCCTCGGGAAACCAGATCGCGCCGCCGTCCGGCAACGGGCAGAAGCAGGTATCGATGTGATAAAACCGCGGATCGACCAGCTCAACCGAAATAACCAGGCAACCCAGAATATCAGCGACGGCGCGATGCGAGTGGATATCGGAACGGAATTTGTAGCCGCAGAAAAGCACGTCGCCGCCGAAGAGCGCGTCCCCTTCCCCTTCGAAATACAGTTCTTTCGGGAGCCAGACAATTTCGTAGCCGTGCTCCTCCATCCAGCTCGCGAAATGCGGCGCTTCGCCGGCCCGTTCGACGTGCCGGAAATTGCTGGGGATAAAGCGGCGTCCGACGGTGAGGCCGGCGTTGGCGGTGAAAACCATGTCGGGAAGTTTCGGACGCGGCGGGACCAGCTCGATTTTGCAATCCAGCTTCGAAAGCGTTTCGAAGAGTCCCTTCCACTGCGCCTGCACGAGCGGGGTATCGGCGCCGCGGGCCCGGCTCATCCACGGATTGATCTCGTATTCGATGCCGTAATAATCCGGCGGGCAAAGGAGCAACTGCCGCATGTCGGTTAGCGCGCGAGTGTGACCGTCAATTCGCGGAGGAACGGCTCGAGGTCCGAGACGAGGCCGAGCGATTGGAATGACCCGCGATCCGTCAGTTTGCTGACCGCGGCCGGATTCACATCCACGCATAATGTTTTCACAGTGGCCGGGAGCAAATTCGCGACCGCCATCGAGTGCAGCATCGTGCCCATCATCAGCGCGGTTGTGACGCCGGTAATTTTTTCGCGCATCGCATCCTGGGCCGCGAGCGTATCGGTAATGACTTCCGGCAGCGGTCCGTCATCGCGGATCGAGCCGGCCAGGACGAACTCGACGCCATGCCGCACGCAAGCGGCCATGATCCCGCTCATGAGCGCGCCGGTTTCGACCGCGCGCGAAATGCTGCCGGCCTCGCGAATGAGGTTGATGGCGCGCATCTGATTCTCATGGCCGCGCTCCGCGAGCGAGCCGCGCTCCAGATTGATCCCGAGCGACGTGCCGAAGAGCGCATTCTCGATGTCGTGCAGCGCGATGGCGTTGCCGCCGAAGAGGAGATCGACGTAACCCAGCTCAATCAGCTTCTCGAGGTGCAAGACGGCGCCGGAATGCACCACGGCCGGACCGGCCACGACCAGAATCTTGCCGCCTTCTTCGCGCGCACGTTTGAGCTCTGTCGCCATTTCACGGATCACACCGCTCTTCGGTTTCTCGAGCGAGATGTTGGTCGACATGAATTCGAACACAGCGGTGTGCGACGTGGATCGCTGAACCGGCATCACTTTGATTCCCTGATGGCCAATCACGATTTCCATTCCGCGCCTTACCTCGTGAAATTTCCTCGCGGTCGCTCGGCGCGCGCTGCGATCGACCACGACCGCGCAATCCATCAGCGCTGGATGCACTTCTATCTCCGCGCCATCCAGGGTGATAAAGGTTTGCTGGTTCGTCGTGACGTAGAAATCTTTCGGGAACACCCCGTCCGCCGGCGCCGGGGCCAATTGCACATCCGCTTTTTCGATCACTTCGGCGCCGTGCTGCCGCAGCCGGAGAACGATGTCATCCAGCGTCTCGTGGGTCGGCGCGGAGACCTCGATCCGCGCGTAGCTTTGATCGACGCGATTCTGGCCGATCTTGATTTCACCGATCTTGAAATCGCCGCCCTGCGTCAGGATTTGATCGAGCACCTTCGGCAGGATGAGCGAATCGATTATGTGTCCGCGGAGGACGACGGTTTCGGAGAACATCGGGCGCAAATCTAACTCAGCCCCGCCGCGCCGCCAAACTTTGTGACCTTTGTGTCCTCTGTGCGAGAATGACGAAATGCACGAGCAATTGCCCGCGGTCATCGCCAAAATCTCGCGGATGCTCGCGGTGAAACCGGAGTATTTCGTGACGCATCCTTCGGAGCTGCGCGTCGTCCGCGCGCTGTCCGATGGCGAGCTTCGAGACATTGCTCACCAGCATGGCTGGCGTTTCGTCCGCCGCGTCGGCGGACGGCAGGTCGAATTCTATAACGACGCCGGCGTCGCGTATCGCCCGCTATAGCCGCGGCAGCTCTTCTCTGGGGAGCGCACGCTTGCAGCGGGCTGGCGAACGCGTTCCGCGTTCGCGAACTTTTCAAAGGATCCATGCGTTGAGGGCAGCGAACAACGAAACGGAAAGTTCGTTTCGGCAGAATGCCGAAACCAGCACGCTGCAAGCGTGCGCTCCCCAGAATGTCAATTCGCTCCGCTGGAGAAAAATCCGGTGAGCGGACTTGTGGCGGACGCCGTCGATTTCGTTTCGCCCAAACCGATCTCGCGCGCTTCCCGTCCGGCTTCGACTGCCTGGCGAAATGCGCGCGCCATTCGGCTCGGATCGGATGCGATGGCGATCGCCGTGTTAACCAGGACCGCGTCAGCGCCCATCTCCATCGCTTCGGCGGCCTGACTCGGCGCGCCCAAACCCGCATCGACGACGACCGGCACCGTCGCCTGCGCGATGATGATTTCGATCATCGCTCGCGTTTCGATTCCGCGGTTGCTGCCGATCGGCGAGCCGAGCGGCATCACCGTCGCCGTGCCGATATCCTGCAAACGTTTGGCCAGAACCGGATCGGCGTTGATGTAGGGCAGGACGACGAACCCTTCTTTCACGAGAATCTCCGCGGCCGCCAAAGTCTCGACTGGATCAGGCAACAGATATCGGGCGTCGGGATGGATCTCGAGCTTCACCCAGTTCGGCAATCCCGCGGCGACCGCGAGCCGCGCCAGGCGCACGGCTTCCGCGGCGTTGCGCGCGCCGCTCGTGTTCGGAAGGACGAGAAAGCGCTTGGAATCGATGAAATCGAGAATGTTCGCGAACGGATCATGTTTTCCGGAAAGATCGGCGCGACGGAGAGCGACCGTCACGATCTCCGTTCCGCTCGCGACGAGCGCATCGCGCATCAATTCGTTCGAGCCGAATTTGCCGGTGCCGACAAGGAGCCGCGAGGTGAACTCGCGATCCGCGATTTTCAGCTTCGAAGGTTTGCCGGACATCGGGCAATCTATCACAACATTGAGCGCTCGAAATCATGGAACATGTTGTCATCCCGAGCCGCACAGATTTTGTCGCTTGTACATGAAACGCTCTTATTCCAATTTGTTTCGTGACCTCGTTCGATCTGCGCCACGGCGATTGTCTCGAGGGGATGGCGAAGATTGCCGGCGCAACAATTGATCTCGTTGTCACATCGCCGCCTTACAATCTTGGCATCGCCTACAGTCGTTACTCAGATCGACAGGACCGCGCGGGTTATCTCGAATGGTGCCATGAATGGCTAACGCAGATTCGGCGTTTGCTGAAGCCCGACGGATCGCTCTTCCTCAACCTGGGCGCCTCGCCATCAAATCCGCTGCTGCCGCATGAGTTGGTTCTTCGGGTGCGCGATCTCTTCGTGCTCCAGAACACGATCCACTGGATCAAGGCGATCTCGATTGAGAGCGAGACCGACGAGATCGTTTCGCGCGGACACTTCAAGCCGATCAGTTCGCCGCGATATCTGAACGATTGTCACGAATACATTTTCCATCTCACGCCCGAGGGAAAAACTCCGATCGATCGTCTTGCCTTGGGGGTGCCGTACGCCGACAAGAGCAACATAACGCGCTGGGGTCACACCCGCGGAAATGATCGGCGTTGTCGTGGAAACACTTGGTTCATTCCATACGAAACAATCCAGCGCCGGGAAAAGGAACGACCGCATCCGGCCACGTTCCCAATCAAGCTGGCCGAGAACTGCATCCGCCTTCACGGAATCCGCGATGATCTTGTCATGCTCGATCCATTCCTCGGCATCGGGAATTCCGCCGTCGCCGCGAAACGTTGCGGCGTGAAAAATCTCATCGGCTTCGAGATCGACGAACAGTATTTGGCTGAAGCGAAACGACGATTCGCGGAGATGTGAAAACCGAGAGCGCGTCTAAACAGATGCTTGCTCGATCGCCTTTCGAAGATCTTCCGGTTCGTCGGTGCCGAGGCAGAACTGGCGGCCGTCGCGCAGGGTGATCTCGACCGCCTTCCACCCCGAAACATTGTAGAGCCATCCATGCGGCGTAAGCCGGATGCCCCATCCGTACCACCAACGAACTGGGATTGGACGAACGGAAGCTATCTCCGCCAGGTTCACTTTTTTTTGGATTAGGCCGGGACCAAAACTCGCGCGCAGCAGGCCGTCTTCGACTGTGATCGTGAGCGCGGAAAAAAGAGCGCCAAGAAGGAGCACAGCAACGCCGACCCACGGAAAGGGCGTTCGATGAGTCGAGAATGCCGCGGCCAGCAACATCGTCAATCCAATCACTCCGCAAGAAAGCACGATCGCCGACCCGAACTGCGTGTGTCGATACGTTGTCATAAGAGTTCACCGAACGTTGGCCCTGGTGGAGGCGTTGAGGCCGGCGCCACGAATTTATCGAGCGGCTTCACCAGATTCCCGGGCAACGGCCGGACGCGATCGTAGATGCGTTCGGCGATCGGCTTCGCGACGAGATAACCGGCGGCGAACATTTCCATCCGCGCATCGAGATTATCGATGTAATTAAGCGCCATCGCTTCGGGCGTTTTCGGGCTGACCGGGGAACCGAATTGCGGTTCGCCGTGATGCGCGCCGATCAAATGCAGCAAATGCATCCGGACATCTTCGGACACAGGCATCAACGCGCTCCACGCGCTCGTGTTCTCCTGCGTCAGGACTTTGCGCCAGAGCGAATTGACCAACTCCAGCCCGATCGAAATGTGGCCCATCAATTCGCCACGCTCGTCGTAGCCCATCGTGAAGCCGGTCTCGGGCAAATGGTTTTCCCAAAGTTTCCCGGCATCGTGAAACAAGACGCCGGCGACGAGGAGATCGAGATTCAATTGCGGGTAAAGCGGCGCGATCTCCATCGCGACCCGCATCATTTGCGCGACGTGCTCGACGAGTCCGCCCCGCCGCGCGTGATGATAGGACCGCGCGCCGGCCGTGCGCCGAAACCGGTCGCCGTGTTCCTCGAGGAATGCTTCACCCAACGCGCGCAGGCGTGGATCACCGAGCGAGCGCGTCCGCTCGACAATATAATTCCAGTCCGCCAATTGCCTTGCGCGCAGATCCGGCGGTCCCTGCAAAAGCTCGGAACGTTCCTGGCCGTTGAGATGCCGCACTTTCCAATTTCGCGCGTCGAGCCCGAACTGCTGATGTTGCACGAACTCGCCAATCAGCTCGATGAAGTCGGAGGCCTTGAGAGTTCCGCACGCTTTGAATTCCGGATGATCGCTCCAGACCCGCAACGTCATGCGATCGCAGGCATCGGCCAGGGCGAGTTCGCAATACGGCTTTTGTTCGCGGGTGACCTTCGAGGCAACGCCTTCCACCTGGACGTGGACGCGCGCTTCCACGGCAGCGCCGTTCTGCGCGTGCCGGCGAATTTCGGTGAGAGTTAGTAACTGCATTCCTTGTAGCGGCGGTCTATGACCGCCGATCCTGGCGGGGAATCTTCAGGACGTTTCCTGAATTATTTCGCAGCCTCGATCGCACCGCAGGCGATACGCGCGCCGGAGTTGCCGGAGGGATCCGTTTTCAGGTCGTCATCTTTCTCGTGCACGACGACCGATTTACCAATGATCGAATCCGCGCCGCTCAAGCTCATCTTGCCCTTCCAATCGAGGTGCGCCTTGCCGGAAGCGTCCGCCTCAAGATTGCCAAGGTCACCGGCGTGACGTTCGGGCGGCATCGCCGGGCCGCCGTGATGTTGGTGCGTCGGATTGAAATGCGCGCCAGCTGACGCGGCATCGGCCGCGGAGCAATCGCCTTTTTCATGGATGTGAAATCCATGTTTGCCCGGTTTCAGTCCAGTGATGTCAGCGACGACCTGGACGTCATCGCCTGTCTTCGTGAAGGTCACCGTGCCCGTGACCTGGCTGCCGGATTTCGATTCCAGTTTGACCGTCGCTTTTGTCACATCCTGCGCGTGCGCCAGCATCGCGAGCGTGCACAGCATTCCCAGCGAAATGATTATCGTTTTCATGGCCTAAACGTACCGCCGTGGACAGCGAAATGAAACCAATTAATCGATGAGCCGATCGCGCCTTCTGTAGCCGTCGCCCTGTGGGCGACGTTGGCATCGACGCCGATGCTCTCGCGCTTCGCATAGCGAAGCGGCTACAGAAGAGCCTCAATCAATTAAGCGCTGCTCGATCCCGGCGTAGGCATCGATGCGGCGATCGCGTAGGAATGGCCAATGCGTCCGGTGTTCGTCCACCCGATTCCATTCGATCTCGGCCATAACGATCTCTTCGCGATCGACACTTCCTTGCGCGATAATTTCGCCGCTCGGCGCGACTACGAAGCTCTGCCCCCAAAATTCGATTCCATCTCCGCCCGCCGGCGCTTCGTGGCCGACGCGATTGATCGCGGCGACGTAACAGCCATTCGCGATGGCGTGGCTGCGCTGCATGGTTTCCCACGCGGAGTATTGCGCCGCGCCATATTTTTCCTTCTCGCGCGGGTGCCATCCGATCGCGGTCGGGTAAAACAGAATCTGCGCGCCGCGCAACGCGGTGAGCCGCGCGGCTTCGGGATACCACTGGTCCCAGCAGACGCAGACGCCGATTTTTCCGTGCGCTGTCGGCCACGCCTGAAAACCGAGATCACCCGGCGCGAAGTAAAACTTTTCGTAGTAGGACGGATCATCCGGGATATGCATCTTGCGATACTTCCCGAGGTATTGCCCGTCCGCGTCGATGATCGCCGCCGTGTTGTGATAAACGCCCGCGGCGCGTTTCTCGAAAAGCGAAGCGATAATGACCGCGCCGGTTTCACGCGCGACCGTTTCCAATTCCGTCGTGGTCGGCCCCGGAATCTCTTCGGCCAGCGCGAAGTTCGCGTGGTCTTCGGCCTGGCAAAAATATTGCGAGCGAAACAGTTCCGGCAGGCAAACGATCTGCGCGCCTTGCTGGGCCGCGTCCCGAATCCGCGCGATCGCTTTCGTCAGGTTTGCAGCCAGATCGGTCCCGCACTGCATCTGCACCAGGGCGACCTTTGTCATTCCGACAAGAGGCTGCGCTACTTCACCGAATCAGCGGGAACGATCTTGATGCTCTCAACGTTCATCCGCTTTTCCGGCCGATCGCCGGGCAGCGTCTTGGTGGTCGCGATCTTCTCAAGAACGTCATCACCTTTGATGAGTTTGCCGAAGGCGGTGTATTGCCCGTCGAGAAACTTCGGCGCGCCGTGACAGATGAAAAACTGGCTGCCGGCAGAATTCGGATCCTGCGAACGCGCCATCGAAAGCACGCCGCGCTCATGCGACTTCTTGTTGAATTCCGCGGCGAGTTTGTAGCCAGGATCGCCGGTACCCCAGCGGGCTTGTTGCTTCTCGTCTTTCGTCAGCGGATCGCCGCCCTGGATCATGAATCCTTTAATCACGCGGTGAAACGCAGTCCCATCATAGAAACCGGCTTTCGCCAGCTTCTTGAAATTCTCGACTGTCTTCGGAGCTACGTCCGGCCAAAACTCGGCGACCATTTCGCCTTCGCTGGTTTTAATTACTGCGACTTCCTTTGGTTCATTCATTGCGACTGGTTCTTTCTTCTCGTCTTTTTTTTCTTGGCTGCGAACTGGCGCGGCAACAAATGCCAACCCCAGCACGCAGCAAAGCAATGTCAGTTTCATCTTTGACCAGTGGCACGAAGGCGCAGAGCTGTCACGCGGCAAAGTAACGCCGGCTCACTCTACGGCTGATGATATTCCTGCAGCGTTTTCACGTGCAGGCTGCTGCGCTGCAAAGAGCGAATCCCATGCGCGCTCGCCTGCGCCGCGCGAATCGTCGTCATGATCGGGATCTTCTGCGCGAGCGAGGTGTTGCGGATCAAGACCTCGTGCTCGCGCGGCGTCTTCCCGCTCGGCGTGTTGATAATAAAATCGACCTCGCCGTTTTTCACGCGATCCAACACATTCGGGCGTCCTCCCCCGATCTTGAATACCTTCGTCACCGGAACTCCCGCCTTCTTCAGCGCCCTGGCAGTTCCGCTGGTGGCGATGATCCCAAACCCGAGGCTGACAAAATCGCGAGCGACCGGGACGATTCCGTCTTTGTCGCTGTCCTTCACGCTGATGAAGACATTGCCGCCCTTCGGCAACGGCGGCGGTGCCGCCATCTGCGATTTCGCGTAGGCGAGCCCGAGATCGCTGTCGATCCCCATGACTTCACCGGTCGATTTCATCTCAGGCCCGAGCGCGATATCCGTCCCCTGGTAACGCAGGAACGGGAAGACCGCTTCCTTCACCGAAAAATGTTTCGGCACGATCTCCTCGGTGAAGTTCAGCTCGGCCAGCGTCTTGCCGGTCATGACTTTCGCGGCCAATTTCGCGAGCGGAACTCCGATCGCCTTACTTACAAACGGCACCGTGCGGGACGCGCGCGGATTCACTTCGAGCACATAAACGTCCGCGCCTTTTAGGGCGAACTGCACGTTCATCAAGCCGCGGACCTTTAGTTCGCGCGCCATCGCTTTCGTCGCGGTGCGGATTTCGTCCAGGACGGCGGGAGGCAATGAGAACGTCGGAATCACGCAGGCGCTGTCGCCGCTATGAATGCCGGCCTGCTCGATGTGCTCCATGATCGCGCCGATGACGCTCGCCTCGCCGTCGGCAATGCAATCGACGTCGACTTCTATCGCGTCTTCCAGGAAACGATCCACCAGGACCGGCCGTTCCGGGCTGACTTCGATCGCGCTTTGCATGTAACGACGCAGATCGTCGCTGTTGTAAACTAGCTCCATCGCGCGCCCGCCCAGGACGAACGATGGCCTAACGAGAACTGGATAACCGATCCGGTCCGCGATCGCGACCGCTTCATCCGCGCTGACCGCGGAACCGCTAGGGGTTTGGCGAAGCCCGAGCTTGTCGAGCATCGCCGCGAAAAGCTTCCGGTCCTCGGCCATCTCGATGCTTTCCGGCTGCGTCCCGATGATCGGCACGCCCGCGGCCTTTAATCCCTCCGCGAGATTGAGCGGCGTCTGCCCGCCGAACTGGACGATGACACCCTCGGGCAGTTCCTGTTCGTAGATGTTGAGCACGTCCTCGAGGGTGAGCGGCTCGAAATAAAGTTTGTCGCTCGTGTCGTAATCGGTCGAAACCGTCTCCGGGTTTGAGTTGACCATGATGGTCTCAAAACCAATCTCGCGCAGGGCGAACGCCGCGTGGACGCAGCAGTAATCGAATTCGATCCCCTGCCCGATGCGGTTGGGCCCGCCGCCGAGAATCATGATCTTCGGCTTGTCGCTCGGCCGCATCTCATTCTCGGTGCCGTAGGTCGAATAGTAATAGGGAGTGAACGCTTCGAATTCGGCGGCGCAGGTATCGACGAGCCGGTAGGTAGGAATGACGCCGGCCGCCTTACGCTCCGCGCGCATCTCCGCTTCGGAAATGCCGTGCGCGACCGCGAGCTGGCGATCCGAAAAGCCGAGCTTCTTCGCGCGACGCAGATCGCATGTCGCGATCGTGGAATTCTCTTCGACGATCTGTTTCACGTTGTGCAGGAACCAGCGGTCGATCTTCGTCAGTTCGAACACTTCTTCGATCGACATCCCATCCTGGAAAGCCTGGGCGAGATGGAAAATCCGTTCGGCATTGGGGATCGCGAGCTTCAGGCGCAACGCCTCGGGATCGACGCGCTTCTCGTTGCCATCGCCGCATAGACCGAAGCGCTTGATCTCGAGCGACCGCAACGCCTTTTGCAACGCTTCCTTGAAGGTCCGGCCGATCGCCATCGCTTCGCCGACGCTTTTCATCTGCGTCGTGAGCGTCGGATCCGCCTGCGGAAATTTCTCGAAGGTGAACCGCGGAACTTTGACCACGCAATAATCAATGGTCGGCTCAAAACTCGCCGGGGTCTCGCGCGTGATGTCGTTGCGGATCTCGTCGAGCGTGTAACCGACGGCGAGCTTGGCCGCGATCTTCGCGATCGGAAAGCCGGTCGCTTTCGAGGCGAGCGCCGACGAGCGCGACACGCGCGGATTCATCTCGATCACCACCATCCGGCCGTTCTCGGGATTGACGGCAAACTGGATGTTCGACCCGCCGGTTTCGACGCCGATCTCGCGGATGACGTCGAAGGAGGCGTCGCGCATCATTTGAAATTCGCGGTCGGAAAGCGTCTGGGCCGGCGCGACGGTGATCGAGTCGCCCGTGTGCACGCCCATCGGATCGAAGTTCTCGATCGAGCAGATGACGACACAGTTATCCGCGCAATCGCGCATCACCTCCATTTCGAATTCCTTCCAGCCGACGAGCGATTCCTCGATCAACACCTCGGTCACGGGCGAAAGGGCGAGGCCACGGCCAACGATTTCCTCGAGCTCGTCGCGGTTGTAGGCGATGCCGCCGCCGGAGCCGCCGAGGGTAAACGCCGGCCGGATGATGAGCGGAAACTTGCCGATCGTGTCGGCGACCTGGAGAGCGTCGGCGATTGAGTGCGCGATTCCCGACCGCGGAACATCGAGGCCGATGCGCTGCATCGCCTCCTTGAAGAGCTGGCGATCCTCGCCTTTCGCGATGGCCTGCGCATTCGCGCCGATCAACTTTACTCCGTGTCGCGCCAGCGCGCCGTTGCGATTCAATTCCATCGCGGCGTTCAGCGCTGTCTGCCCGCCCATCGTGGGCAGGATCGCATCCGGCTTTTCGCGCTCGAGAATCGCCTCGATCACTTCCGGCGTGATCGGCTCGATGTAAGTGCGATCGGCGAATTCCGGATCGGTCATGATGGTGGCCGGGTTCGAATTCACCAGCACGACTTCGTAGCCTTCCTCGCGCAACGCCTTGCACGCCTGCACCCCGGAATAATCGAACTCGCAGCCCTGCCCGATCACGATGGGGCCGGAGCCGATCAGCAGAATTTTTTTGAGCTCGTGGTTGCGCGGCATTGGCGGTGGCACAGGCGTCGTGCCCGTGATTCGGCCGAAGGAGATACCACAGGCGCGAAGCCTGTGCCACGCATTACGCCACTTCCGCCATGCGCTGGCGGTCGAGATAGACTTTGCAGATGCCTTTGATCCGCGTCAGCACGTAATAAATCGTCTGGCTGCGCACGCGCACGAGCTCCGCGCCCACAATGCGCGTCACAAAATCGCTCGGCAATTCGAGAACTTCCTGCGGCGTCCGCCCGTCGAGCCCTTTGCACAAAATGGCGGTCATGGCGCGGGTGAGCGTCTGCACTTCGGGACCAAGCGTCATTCGAAAATGCGCCTTCCCTTCGTCATCCACCTGGAGGTAAACGCCAACCGTGTCCGCGCATTCCTCATCTTTGCGGACATCTTCGAGCGCAAACTTTTCCCCGGCGCGCGGCTCCTGTTTCTTCGCGTTGTCCGCGTAGGAGACGAGCGTTTCGCGTCGCTCGATCTCGGGCAGCGACTCGAAGAGGTTGATGATCGCTTCTAATTTCGGAGGATACAGAACACTAACCTTTCTCGATCGGCGCGCCGACTTTGTTGCCCCACTCCGTCCAGGAGCCATCGTAGTTACGCACATTCTCGAGCCCGAGCAGATAGGTGAGGACGAACCAGGTGTGGCTCGAGCGTTCGCCGATGCGGCAATACACGACGGTGTCGGTTCCCGGTTTCAGGCCGCATTTGTTGAAATAAATTTCCGCCAGCTCGCCGGCCGGCTTGAAGGTGCTGTCTTCGTTCGTCGCCGTTTTCCACGGAACGCTTTTCGCGCCCGGAATATGGCCGCCGCGCAATACGCCTTCCTGCGGGTACTCCGCCATGTGCGTGATCTCGCCCTTGAATTCGCCGGGCGAACGCACATCGATGAGCGGCTGGCCCGCCTTGCTTTGGGCGAGCGCTTCATCGGCGAACGCGCGAATCTCCTTGTCGAGGCGCTTCTTTGGCACCGGATAATTTGTCGCCGGATACTTCGGCACTTCGCGCGTCATCGGGCGGCCGTCCGCCTTCCATTTGTCGCGGCCGCCATTGAGGATTTTGACTTTCTCGTGTCCAAACAAACGGAAAGCCCAGAGCGCATAACAGGCCCACCAGTTGGCTTTGTCGCCGTAAAAAACACAGGTCGTGTCCGGCGTGATGCCGTTGCGGCTGCAAAGCTCCGCGAACTTATCAGGCGCAATGTAATCACGGATCACCTGGTCCTGGAGGTCGCTTCGCCAATCGATATGGACGGCGCCGGGGATATGGCCGGTATCGTAAAGCAGGATGTCTTCGTTCGATTCAATGATCCGAATCCCGTCGTCGCTGAGATGTTTTTCCATCCGCTCCGCATCCACCAGCGCTTCGGGGTGCGCGTATTCGTTCGGGGACGTTGTCATGACGCAAAACTTCCGCCGCATCCGTGCGATCGCAACCGGATTCACCGCCGGAATCCGGAGGAGCTTGGATTGAATCTCCGAAAGCCCTATGCTTTTCGCCAATGCGCATTCTCCTAATCGAAGACAAAAAAAAGACCGCCGCTTTTCTGGCCAAGGGCCTCCGCGAAGACGGCTTCGAAGTCGAGATCGCGTACGACGGCGAATCCGGTCTGGAGCTGGCGCGCGCCGGGCGCTACGACCTGTTCATTGTTGACGTGATGCTGCCGAAGAAGGACGGCTGGACCGTCGTGGGGGAACTGCGCGGGGCCGGAGTACGGACTCCGATCCTTTTCCTGACCGCTCGCGACAGCGTGCGCGATCGCGTGAAAGGCCTCGAGCTCGGCGCGGACGATTATCTGGTGAAGCCATTCGCGTTTTCTGAGTTGATGGCGCGCGTCCGCTCCTTGCTGCGGCGTTCGCCGGCGCAACAGCCCGGGAAATTGCGCATCGCCGATCTGGAAATGGATACGCAACGGCATAAGGCCACTCGTGCCGGCGCCGCGCTGAATCTCACCGCGAAGGAATTTCTGCTGCTCGCTCATCTGGTTCGTTCCGCAGGCGAGGTGGTCTCGAGGTCCGAGATCGCGCAGCACGTTTGGGACATTAATTTCGCGACCAACACCAATGTCGTAGACGTGATGGTGCGGCGATTGCGCGCGAAGGTGGACGATCCGTTCGAGATTAGACTCATTCAGACTGTGCGCGGCGCCGGTTATGTCCTCAAAGCCGAGTAACCCGCGTTCGATCGCCGCGCGATTCGTCCTGCTCTTCACCCTGGCCGCGGCATTGCTGCTTTGCTGCGGACTGGGGGTGTTGTACTGGATCGTCGTTCGCCACGCCTTCGAGGAAGACAATGAAGTCCTGGCCGACAAACTCTTTGCCTTGCGCGCCGATTTGAAGGCGGCGAGAGGCCCGGAACTTCTCGGTGAGGAATTGAAGACACTGGGCGCCGGGGAGCGCGCGGCCTACTCGGTGCGGGTTCTGGATTCTCACGGCGCCACCGTGGCGGAGACAACAGGAATGAATGTGCTGCTGCCGCCGGGAATTTTTCCGAGTTCGCAAAGTCTGACCTCATCACCCGTGCCGAAGGATCTTCGCGCCCACGGCCGATTATTTTCGCTCGTGGCGATTGCGGAAGAGGCCGGCGATCGATCCTACACGATTCAGGTCGCGCAGGACCGCTCGGCCGACGATCAATTCATGAAAGAATTCGCCGCCCTCCTCGCGGCGGTGCTGGCGTTCGGCGTTCTCGCCTCGGCCGGGATTGCGTTCACGGTGACGAAGCGCGGCCTGCGTCCACTCGGCGAAATGACCCGGTCGTTGAAACGGGTCGGACCAAAGCGGCTGCACGAGCGATTGGCGCTGGATGGCTGGCCGCGGGAGTTACAACCGCTCGCCCATGCTTTCGACGAGATGCTGGATCGACTCGAAGATTCTTTTACGCGGCTCTCTCAATTCTCTGCCGATCTGGCGCACGAACTCCGCACACCGATCGCGAACATCCTGGGCGAAGCGGAAGTGGCTCTCACGCGCCCGCGTTCGTCGGATGAATATCGGGAAGTAATCGAATCGAGCGTGGCCGAATGCAAAAGGCTCTCCGGCATTGCCGAGAACCTGCTCTTTCTCGCTCGCGCGGAAGCGGCCGAGGGCCAAGTCCATCGGGAGCGGTTCGATGGGCGCGCAACCGCAGAAAAAATCGCGGCGTTCTACGAACCAATCGCAGAAGACCAACGCGTCGCCATTTCTTGCACCGGCGAAGGCAATGTTGAGGCCGATCCGATGTTGTTTGGCCGCGCCCTCAGCAACCTGGTGGAAAATGCACTGCGCTTCACTCCCGCCGGCGGAAAGATTCTGATTTCCGTCGTCGCCCGGTCCGGGCGCACCGAGATTTCCGTAAAAGATACCGGCTGTGGAATTGCGCCGGAACATTTGCCGCGAGTCTTCGATCGTTTTTATCGTGCCGACCCATCGCGCAGTTCGGAAGGCGCGGGCCTGGGTCTCGCCCTGGTGAAATCGATTGCCGAACTTCACGGCGGCTCCGCGACGATCGAGAGCGAAGTGGACTTGGGGACGAAGGTCACGCTTTCGTTTCCAAAAAGCGCGTAACGAAAATGCTTGCCGCAAACATTACGAGTTTGTAATGCATGGCAATGCTCTTTCCGTATCGCACGTGTCGCACCTTCGCGTTCTCGGCGGTCGCGGCTCTTTTCACGATCGCGTTTAACCCATCGCTGGACGCGCAGACCACTGTCACAACCCAGACCATCAATGTGACCGGCGAGCCGGTGGCCACGCCTCATCCGCACGATGACACGCGGCCCAAGCTCGAGCACATCATGAAGGAGGTGTCGGGAACGGAAATCACCGTCACCAAGAAGGCGACCGTGATCAAGCTCGACAAGCAGCCGCCGGTGCAGAACAACAACCTTCAGGAGCTCTTCACGAAAGCGCCGGGCTTGCTGGTTTCGGAGCAACAAAACCCCGGCCAGTTCAATTACAGTTATCGCGGCCTGGGAAATCCACAGGAGTCCGAATACACCCTCTTCCTTCAGGACGGCCTGCCCCTCATGAGTGAGTGGATTGGTTTCCCGACGCTCTACTATCAACCGGTTCCGCAAAGCGTGAGTGAGATTCAACTCATCCGCGGCGGCAGCAGTCTGCTTTACGGACCGGAGCCGGCGCCTTCCATTAACTTCATCACGAAGCGTCCTGTGCCGGGAAGTCCCATGGGCGCCTATTTGGAACAAACGGGCGGCGCGTACGGGTTTTACAACAGCTACGCTGCCGTTCAGCAGGCGAACGGACCCTTCGAATTCCGGCTCGATGCCGATTACCAGCATTCCGACGGGCAGCGACAAAACGGTGAGTACAATCTCTGGCAGGCCAACGGCTACCTCGGCTATCGCCCGGACAGTAAGCAACTGATCGCGATCGATATTCACGCCAGCCGATTCGAGGGCGGCGACCCCGGCCGGCTCACCTTCCCTCAATTTGTTGCCGATCAGAATTTCTCACCCACGCCCTACAACCACAATTGGGTCGATCGTTACACGGGAGTTCTCCGTTACGAATTGGAAATTGGCGACTGGCTCATGCAAGCCAAAGGCTGGTTAACCCACCAGGACATCGATGCGCGGAGCGGCGCAAATCTGACCGCCGCCGGCGCCAATCCGACGAGCACTTTGTTCGCATACGAAGAGTTTAACAATGGCGGGGTCGATCTCCGGTTCCGGAAGAAATGGGGCGAAGGGACCATGTTTCGCGGCAGCGCTCTCACCTTCGGCGGCGTCGCGTATCACGGCGAGGCGCCTTTCAATCGCTACACGCTGAACGCCGCCAATACCGGCCCAAACTTTCTCTACGCGCCGCGCGACACGATCTCGCCGATCATCCCTCTTCGACAGGACCGCTTCGCCGATTACCAGGCGTTCTTCATGGAAGACCTGATCCGGATCGGGAAATTCCACATTGTTCCGTCGTTCCGGCTCGATCATGAAAACGTCGAGGTCGATTCAACTTACGCGCCGTGGCTGCCAAATTCCACGCTAACGCCGCCTACTACAGCAACAACCGGCCCGGCAAAAATCAGCGCTGATCACTGGGTTCCGCTCTGGGGAATTGGACTCGGGAACGATTTCGGAAAAGGGAATGAAACCTACTTCAGCGCTACCTCTGGTTGGAGACCGACGCGCTTTTTCGACATCGCCGGAACCACTCGGACGATTTTGCCGGGCGCATCGATTCCGGACCCGTTCCAATCGCTCGATATCGAGTTGGGCGTTCATGGAACTCCCATCAAAGGTTTGTGGTACGACGTTGGTTTGTTCTGGATGGAGTTCAGCAATCGGACCGAATCGCAAAACGTCACCACCACCGATTTCGTCATCGTAAACACCGGCAACACGCGTCACCGCGGATTCGAAGCCGAGTTCTCTTACGACTTGCTCGCGCCGTTCCAGACCGAGATCGCACCCGTCACGACGACGGCAGATCCCAAGTCGTCGAACAAAGACGTGACCGTCGCGCCGCCGCCGTCGCGTCCACTCCAGTTCATTGTCTTCAGCAACATTCAACTGCTCGACGCCGAGTTCACCGAAAGCACCCAGATCGTGCCGAACAGCGGAGGCAGAACCTTTGTCGGCAACAAACCCGCCTACGCGCCGGATGTGATCTGGAAAGGCGGCATCACTTTCCAAAGGGAAAAATGTTTCCGCGTTACTTTGTCAGGCGTCTATGTGGCGGACCAGTTCTGGGCGGATTCCAATCAGCCGCTGCTCGCCGGCGCTGTCGTGAGCGTTCCGGCAGTGATCCCGTCCTACAAGGTCTTCAATCTTTCGACCGAGTGGTACCTTACCAAAAACGTCCGCCTCATCGCGGGCGTCTCAAACTTAACTGACGAGAAATATTACTCGCGCGCTTTTTTGACGGGTCTGATCGATCCCGCGCCACGCCGGACGGGATATGCGGGCGTTTCGGTAGAATTCTGAACGCTAGCGGCGGAGGGCTGCGACCTTGTTCATCCGCTTCCGGACTTCGGAAACGGAAATCGTGCTCTCGTTTTTCCGTCGCGCGAAGGTGGCGAGGTCCTGTAACTCGTCGAGCAAATCTTCGTATTCCTCGAGGAGCAGGATCACCGGCTTGGCCTTCGCCGTTTTCGCGGCATTCTCTTCGACTTTGGGATTTGAGCTGTTCATGAAGCTGGGCCGGGAGGGTTGTTCGGCTGCGCGCGCAAGCGCAATGCTAACCCATTCGCGGCTATTTGGCGAATCTCGTTGCGAACGTTCGAGCAGCCCGCGCTCGCCCACTAACGCGCGACCTGGAAGAGCTCACGCCGGCGAGCCCGGCGGACCCTGAAGAGCCGATCGCCAATCAAACCGGCGGCGAGTAATGCGATCCACGCTGCCGGATTTATTTCCGGCACGGCGGAGATCCCGCTGGCGCTCATTTGCTCGCTGAGCACGCCGAGAGTGCTCCAGGTCGCGGAACCGTCGTAGTTTTTGTCCACGCCGTTAAGATCCTGATTCAAACTGTTGGCCTGCGTCGCCGTCGCGATGACGTAGGTGAGTGTGGAATTTTGGTTGAAGCCGGTAATGCCCATTGCGGCCAGTTGCCCGACGACGTCACTAAAGGGGACATCGAAGGTGAGGAAATAATCGTTCTGCCCGCCGCCGTCGATATCGAGCGAAGTCCCGACCGATGGATCTATCGTGGTCGTGACGGGGACCCACGAATAATTCGACGCCGTCTGGGTGTAGCTGACCAGGGGTGTCGAGACGATCGAGGTCGTGTTCGGGCTGATGTTCGCGCCCGTGCCCGGATTCCAAAGCCCGATGGTGTCCCCCGCGCCGGAATTATTGACGCCGACGAACAAATCGATTTTGCCATCGTTGTTCGCGTCGATCCCGACGAACAGAGCGGTCTTGAAGCCGTTTGGATTAACGTCAGCACCGAGTCGGATGCGAAAGGCGAGCGTGCCGTCGGTGAGCGATGGCGTGCCCGCGTCGCCGAAAGCGGTATAAACCGAGGCGTGAGAAATATTACCGACGATGTCGCCTTCCGAGCTGCCGGTCTGCTGGTCATTGGAGGGATCGGGATTGTTGTTGCTGTAACGGATCGCCGTCCAGCTCGTCGTCGGCGAATTAACATCAACGATGGTCGCGTTTAGCTGCGGCGCGAAAGCGAGGAGGCAGATGAAAGCGAGTGCGCCAAGTGAAGAGAGACCACGCCCACCGTCGAGCGTTCTGGAAATAGTCCACCTGCGCATCCCAGAGACATAGCAGTATGGGTGCCGCCGGGTTCGCGATCAGGTAAACCTCAACTCTCCGCCGATTCAGGAACCGCCTTTTCCGCCGCCTGAAAACCAATCTTCGAATGGGTGCCGTCGCAGAATGGTTTCGTAGTCGAGGCCCCGCAGCGGCAAAGCGCCACGCGATCTTTCGCCGGATACGCGTTCCCGTCGTCGTCTTTTAATTCGACGCGCCCCGTCACGATGTAGGGCCCGTTCTTAATGATCTCGATAGTTACATCAGCCATGATGCATCTAACCTAACTCACATCTTCTCTGTTGCACGACCCGCGGTGCAAATGCCAACCTTTAAGCGAGCGTCTCCGCGCGCCAGAAAATGAGATTCCCGATCGCCGGCCTCCTCGGCCTTATTTACGTCACGTCCGAATTGCTGCTCACGTTCACAAAACGCGCGCGCACCACCGGCCCATCACGCGACGCCCAATCGTGGCGGCTCATGTGGATCGTCATCACGCTCAGCATGTTTTTCGGAATCCATGTCGCGCAAAAATATCGATTCGCTGGTTTACCCGGCCGGCAACTCTTCATCGTTGCCGGCGTAACCATTTTTATTCTCGCCCTCGCTTTTCGAATGTATGCAATCTGGCGGCTGGGCCGTTTCTTCACCGTCAACGTCGCGATCGCCGCGGACCATCAACTCATCGACTCCGGTCCGTACCGCCTCATCCGGCATCCTTCCTACACCGGCGCTCTCTTCGCTTTTTTCGGGATCGTTCTCACCCTCGGAAATTGGCTGAGTCTTCTCGTCGTCATGCTCCCGGTCTTTGCCGTCATCGTTTATCGGATGAACGTCGAGGAACGCGCCTTGACCTCCGGCCTCGGCGACAGCTACCGCTCCTACATCGCCCGGACGAAGCGATTGATACCGTTCGTCTATTAAGTCAGCGCGAGCGCCAATGCCGCCGGACGCGATGCTGCGGAACCGCTGTCGCGTGTTCGCTCGTTGTCTCGATCAATTCGCGGCGGCGCAACTTCTCCAGCGCGGTTTGCACGGCGCTTTTAGAAAGCCCGGTCGCTTCCGCGAGCATCCGCAAACTCGCCGGCACTGGTTTCCATTTTCGGCGCGCGGCTTGCCCGTAGAGATAAAGATAAACGAGAAACGCCGCCGGCTGCCGATCGTGCCCGACCAGGTCCCGCATCAAAATATCGAGCACGTAATCGTCGATCGGGATCGTTTCGCGAAAACGAGGCATCTCTTTTTCCTGGCAGCTACGTCGCTAAACAACCTTCGGGATCGCGCTTCACCTGGCAGCCGTCCCGCTTGGTTGCGGCGCTGGACTTGAAGCAGGCGTCGCGGGCGCAGAATCGTAAGGTGGACCGGCCGGCGCCGGAACCGCATCCAGCCGCTTCCGGATTGCTTGCGCCAGCTCGCGAACTCTCTTCTCGTTCGCGCCGGCTTTCGTCGCTTTGACAAACTCCTCTGTTTCGGATTGAAGCGGCTGGTATTTTTCCTTGAGAAAAGCTTCCAGGTTTTTATGCAACGCAGCGCCCGCGTCTTGCTGGGTGGCCCCGCGACCTGAGGGAAGTTCGCCTGGCTTCAAGGCGGCAAGTTGGCGGGCATGGATCTCATAAAGATCCAGATAGGCTTGAGCATAAGGGAGCGACCGTTGCATCTCCCGGAATTTGCTCTTGCGCGAGGACTCATTCTTGTCGAAACCGGAAAACACAATCCATGGATCGACATAGGCGTACCACCAATCGCCATTCCGCCGGAAGATATATTTCCAATGCGGATGCATGAACGGTTTAACCCAAAAGCCGGATTGCGGATGAGCCTGGTCATCGATCCTGAAATCTTCGACCGTGAGCTGATGATACGGGACGAATCCTTTCGCGATCTTGTCCTGCCAGGTGGGCATCCGCGGCGCCTCTTCATCCTGAGCAGAGGCAAACGAGATGATGGCCAGGGTGAGCGCGACGCTCCAGGCGAGTTTTGGACGAGATGAAGTCATCTCAGTTCGCGTTCTTGTGACGTAGCTCCTCAATAAATGTGTTCTCTAACGCGCGGACCTGTGCATCGTGCAAAGGGTCGTCTTCCGGAATTTCGACTTCCATGGCACCCGCCAGCAATCGCCGAGTGAAAGCTAAAAAACCCAACAGACGCTCCTCGATGTACGGAAACTGCCTCCAAAGGTCCGTCATGAATGCGTGGGCTTTTCGCAAATCTTCGCGTGATTGCAGGTCGAAATGCTTTGCCGTGAACAACTGATGCACAAAATAGTTTCGAGACGACAAGAAGCGATCAAATCGCTGCTCCATCTCATCTGGTAGTCGCCGTGGGAATGCCGTCTTGAACTCAGTGATGAACCGACCAAGGGTCTTGATCCGTTGAGCGTCTTCTAACCTGTCGAGATGCGCGACAGTGAGCGGATCGCCATCCTTCAACGCAATTAGCAAACATCGCCCGAAGATTGTCTCCACCTTCTGAAGTCTTGCCAAAGTGGCTCCGGCGATGAGCAAGACGTCGCACCGATATCGATCAAAGGCTTTCTTCCGTTTGCTCATTCGGTGTTCGGGTGGGGCATTTGCATCTAGTGACACACCACGTCCGCAGCAGCATCTTAAACATTCGAGAAAATCAACCACAAAGCTACCCGCCGTCAGCCTGCATCGCCTGGTTAGGTTACCAGTTCCAGGTTCCGCCCTCATTCCACCGCTCTGGCACGGGTCGAAGAAGGCCAATCTTCTGCAAAAACAATCCCGTGAGACTCCGGCCCTCAGAAACGAATCCGTTGCTGTTCCGGCAGTCGTCGTCAGGCTTGTATTTTAGCTCGTAGGCTTCTCGCGCCGTGAGCAAACGGGGCTGAGAAAGGTAAACCCGCTTGGCGTCATCGACGAGAATCCACGCGTGATCAGGCATCGTTTTAGTCGTGCTGATTCCAAAGCCGATTACCGCGGCGAACAGCACAGTCCCGAGTAATCCAGTCGTGACTTTGAGGAGCCTGCGCACGGGCTAACGAAAGTGGACGTTATGATGACGGGAAAAAAGGCGTCAGCTGGCCGCGCGTTTTTTGGCATTACTGGGAAGAGTGCCTGAAAAGGCGTCACACTAAGGTCAGTAATAATCTTGCGCGGGGAAACCAGCAATCCCAAATTCCTCGGACAGCCCGAGAGGTTGTCCGATGCTCACTTCGCCGGCCCCGGAAAGCTTTTCACGAATTGGATCGTGAAATCGGGGAAAGAATCGACCATCTCGATTTTGTAGTCGGGGAAGGAATCGACGATCTGCCATTGGCCGGCGGCATTTGGAAAGCTTTCGACGATCTCGACTTTGAGATCGGGGAAACTCGTGACGGCTTGCACTTTGTAGTCGGGAAAGCTCTTCACGAACTGGATGCGGCCGTGGATTTTTGAGACATCGGCCTTCTTGTTACTGGCGCGAACTACGAGGGCGAGCGCGGCAATCAGGATCGCGACTGCAAGAGGTCTCACACAACGGGCACAAAGGACACGACGGAGCATGGGAAAAAAGTGACCCTGTTCTGTGGCTAACTTAATCATCAGCCTTTGTGATCCGTTGTGACCGTTGTGTGAGGTTTCACTTCGGAAGTATGGTGTCAGCGGGATAAAGGACGCCGTTCTTCATCACGCTGTCGATGTCGGAAGCGTTCTTGATGTCATCCAACGGATTCGATTTCAGGATCACGAGATCGGCGAAGTTTCCCGGTTTAATCGCGCCGATCTTCGGGCCGACTTCGCCGCCGAAAACTTTTGCGGCATTGCCGGTAGTGCATTGCAGGATTTGCATCGGCGTGAGACCGGCTTCTTTCATGAGCTGGAACTCACGAAAAATGGCGGGGCCGTGGATCGTGCCGATGTTCCCGGCATCGGTGCCGGTGGCGATGGTGACGCCGGCATCCTGGAGCGTCTTCAGGTTCTTGAGCGCGATGTCGTAGGTCTTTTGGATGCTGCCGAGCACGAGCGCTGGGTTCGCCATCGCGGTCTTGATCCGATCGGGCAATTTGTCGGCCGGAAGTTTCGTCACGTCGAGCGAGGCGATTATTTCGGGATTGCCCCAGGCCTTTTCTTCGGGAGTGAGCTCGAGCTTGTTGGAAAAGGTGCGGCCATAGCGTTCGAAGACGACGAGCGTCGGGGTGAGCATCGTTCCTTTTTCCTTCAGGAGTTTGACGAAGCGATCGTCCACCAGTTTGTCGGTAACGCTGTGGACAAGAAGATCGGCGCCTTCCTCAGCCGAGGCGCGCGCGGCTTCGAGTTCGGTGGCGTGGACCGCCACGCGGAGTTTCAACTTATGGCTTTCATCGACGACCGCGTGAACGACCGGACGGAAGATCGCCGCCCGTTCGATATCGGATTGACCAGCGGCAGGCGACGCTGCCGGAGAGGGCGAAGAAGGCTGCGCCGGCGGAACTATGTACCAAATCTTAATGTAATCGGGCTTTTGCGCCGCGAGCTTGCGCACCATCTCCCGGCCTTGCTCCGGCGTGTCGATCTTCACGATCGGCGGATCGCCAAGATCGAGCTGCGGCCGCGAAACGCTCGAGATAAGTGGCCCAGCCGCCGCCACCCGCGGCGCTTTCGCCTCGGCGTTCGCGAGCTTGCGCATCTCGAAATTCCAGATCGGTCCACCGATATCGACGACCGCGGTAATTCCGCTGCGCAAGTAGCGCCTGAAGGTATCGGACAGGTTGCGCTTGATCATCGCGACCTCGTCCTTGTAGGGCCGGACGCTGGTGAGATCGACGCCATCCGGCCGCGTGAAAAGACCTCCGGATTGGAAGAAGTGAACGTGAGTATCGATGTAACCGGGGAGAATGAACTTGCCTTTGCAATCGATGACGCGCGGGCCCTTCGCGGAAGTCTCGGGTGACTGTTGGCCAACGGAAGTGATGTGGTCGCCTTCGATAATAATCAGCGCATTCGGCACGACCTTCGAAGTGGCGGGATCGATAAGGGTGCCGTTGACCAGCGCGATCTTGTTATCGGCGATCACATCGGCCGACGAGGCGACCAGCGCGACAGTGAGACAGGCGAAAAAGCAACGCAGTTTCATGCGACCATGATGGAAGAGCGGAGGCTGGATGACGAGCTTCTATTGCTCGGCCAGAAAGCGTCTCGACACGTGCGCGTCCCGTTCGCCAAGCTCAAATCGCGCATGGATCCGTTTGAATACGTCTGCGTTCTTACTTCCATCGTGGCCGGCCTTGCGGTGACGCGGCTGCTCGGCGGCGTAGGCCAATTAATCCAGACCCGGAAGCGCACGCCAGGTTACTGGGTCCATGCGTTATCGCTGGCGAACCATCGAGCATTGGACGCTCTTTCTCGTCCTCTGGCTCCTGGTCGCGCCGATCAATCTTTACCTGGCCTCGGCGCTTCTCTTTCCAAACGAGCAGGAAGGCGAGCCGATCACAAATTGGAGAAAACATTACTTCGAGCATCGCCGCGGCTTCTTTGTTCTGATCGCGGCGAACTTCGCGATCGATCTGGTCGATACGCTCCTGAAAGGCTGGGAACGCTTCCTCTCGTTAGGCCCGCTCTACGCTGGATCGATGCTGCTCTTTATCGTCCTGGGCTCTATCGCGGCGTTCACGAAATCGGCGCGTTACCATTCGGCCTTCGCCGTTTTCTATTTCATCTACAACGGCGTCATGCTCGGCAGTAATCTGCTGCGCCTGACGTGAACGACGCAGCCCATTCCGGGTAGCGCGCGCGTCTCGCGCGTTGGCGATGCGTCTCGCCATCGCGGACTTTCGGAAAGATTGTTTCGGCGAGACGCCTAAACCAACGCGCGAGACGCGCGCGCTACCCAGAACCCTTCGGTTGCGCATGCCTGGGTTCGGCGGGAGTTTGCGCACTCAACCACGGAGACAAAAGCATGCATTGGAAAATCCTGATTCTTTCTCTCGCGATCGCCGCTTCGGCTACGGCCCAATCTCCAACGCCGAGTCCGGCAGACAACAGGAGGATGATGCTGGCAGGCAAGCTCACTATCAGCGACAAGCACTTTTTCACCTTCGAGGACATGATGAAACTCAAACGCGTCGGCGCTCCGGTGCCGTCGCCGGATGGGAAGTGGGTCGTGTTCGACGCGGTGGACGTGGACCTCGAGGCGAACACGAAGATCTCGCATTTGTGGATCGTGCCCGCCGCCGGCGGTGACGCGCGCCGATTGAACCAAACGCCGAACCACGAAGAGCGCCCGCGTTTTTCGCCGGACGGCAAGCGGCTGATCTGGACTTCGAAGGCCACCGACCCGACGCAAATCTGGATGTCCAACTTCACTCCGGAGAGCGGCGGACTGGATGGCCAGCCGCATCAGGTCACAAACATTTCCACGGGAGCGGATGGCGGCATTTGGTCGCCGGATGGGAAGAGCCTCGTGTTCGTTTCATCGGTTTATCCCGACGCGAAAGACGACGCGGACAACAAGAGCCGCGACGAAGCGCTCAGCAAGAGCAAGGTGAAGGCGAAGATTTTCACGAAGCTGCTTTACCGGCATTGGACTTCGTACACAGAACACAAGCGCAGCCATTTGTTCGTTGTCAGCGCGGACGGAAATGATGCACCGCGCGATCTCACGCCGGGCGATCACGATGTCCCGCCATTCAATCTCGGTGGTCAGGACATGTATTCGGTTTCGCCCGATGGCCAGGAGCTCGCCTACACCAGCAACATCGATGAAGTCGAAGCAACCAGCACGAACAACGAAATCTTCATCGTGCCGATGGCGAGCGGAACGCCAAAGAAAATTTCCACGAGCCCTGGCAACGACAACACGCCGGTTTATTCGCCCGATGGAGAACACATCGCCTGGCGTTCGATGGCGCGCGCCGGTTTCGAAGCGGACAAGGATTCGCTGATCCTATATCAGCGAAAGCTCGGCCAGAGCCGTAATGCGACGATCAATTTCGACCGTTCGGTCGGCAGCCTCACCTGGACCCCCGATTCGAAGGGGATTTGTTTCACGGCGGAGGATCACGGCGAAGCGCCGATCTGGGTGTTGTTGATGGATGGCAAACAACCGAAGCAAGTCGCGCGGCTTCATGCGGACGATCTGGTTTTCTCGAAGGACGGGAACTCGCTTTTTTTTAGTCGCGTCTCGATCGGCGCCCCCAGCGAAATCGCCCGCCTCGACGTCGCGGAAAAGCCGAAGAGCGCTAACCTGACTCCAGTTGCGGTGACGCACATGAACGACGCGTTGCTCTCGGAGATCGACATGCAACCGATGGAATCGTTTACGTTTCCCGGCGCGAACAACGAGAGCGTGGAAGGCTTCATGGTTCGACCACCCGGATTTGACGCCACGAAAAAATATCCGCTCAAATTCTTGATTCACGGCGGACCACAGGGCGCTTGGGGGAATTCCTGGACGTATCGCTGGAACGCGGAACTCTTCGCGGCCAGCGGCTACGTCGTGGTTATGATCAACTTCCACGGCTCGACCGGTTACGGGCAGAAGTTCACCGACTCGATCAGCGGCGATTGGGGCGGCAAGCCGTACGAGGATTTGATGAAGGGGCTCGATTACGTCGAGAAGACCTATCCGTTCATCGACAAGGATCGCGAAGCCGCGCTCGGTGCGAGCTACGGCGGCTACATGGCGAACTGGTTGTTAGGCCACACCGATCGCTTCAAGTGCATCGTGTCACACGACGGCGTCTTCAACACCGAGTCGGCTTACGGCACGACGGAAGAGCTTTGGTTCAACGAGTGGGAATTTAAAGGCCCGCCGTGGAAAAACCGCGAGCTCTATAGGAAATTCTCGCCGCATCTGTTCGCCGAGAAATTCAAAACACCGACGCTCGTCGTGCACGGCCAGCTCGATTTCCGCCTCGATGTTTCGGAGGGCTTCCAGCTCTTCACCACTCTGCAGCGATTGAAGGTGCCGTCGAAAATGTTGTACTTCCCCGACGAAGGCCATTGGGTGCTGAAGCCGCAGAACTCGCGGCTGTGGTGGAAGACGGTAAACGACTGGGTCGATCAATGGTGCGGCGCGAAATGAGTGAGGCGTTGCTCTTAGTGTCATCCCGAGGCTGGCGCAGCGCGCCGAGGGACCTCTCAAGCGAGCAATCGCTACCGCGCATCATTCCGCATCACCGGCGCGATACGCGCGGATCTTCGCGGAAGCGGGTTCCGCGACTGCGAGGTCCTTCGGCGCGCTGCGCCGGCCTCGGGATGACAGGAGAATAAAATGGATTCTCTTCAGCCCACGATCCTCATCGTCGATGACGAAAAGCACACGCGCGATGGGCTGCGGCGTCTGCTCGAGAACGATTACGATACCTACGTCGCGGAGGACATTCGCGGCGCGATGGATGTGCTCGAGCGTGAGCAGATCGATGTGATGCTGACTGACCTGCGGATTGGCGGCGATGACGGCATGGCGTTGATCGAGCGAGCACTGAAGCTGCCGCATCCGCCGATCTGCATCATGATGACGGCTTACGGTTCGGTCGACACCGCGGTCGAGGCCATGAAACGCGGAGCCTACGATTTCGTGACGAAGCCGCTCAATCTCGACAAGGTCGAGATGCTCATCTCGCGCGCGCTGGCCACTCGGCGGATGGAACAGGAAAACCGGACGCTGCGCCAGCAGGTGGACGAACGCTTCGGCCTCGAAAATATCATCGGCGAATCGCCCGGATTGCATGAAGTGCTCGATATCATCCGGCAGGTCGCGCCCTCCTCTGCGAATGTCCTGATCGAAGGCGAAAGCGGCACGGGCAAGGAACTGGCCGCGCACGCGATCCATAATTTGAGCCGGCGGAACAAGGCAAAATTCGTCACGGTGCATTGCGCGGCGCTCTCGCCGCAATTGCTCGAAAGCGAATTGTTCGGGCACGAACGCGGCGCCTTCACGGGCGCGCACGAACGCCGGGTCGGGCGCTTCGAGCAGGCCAATGGCGGCACGATTTTCCTCGACGAAATCGGCGAGATCGATGCCAGCACGCAGGTGAAATTGCTCCGCGTAATCAGCGAAGAACGCGCTTTCGAACGCGTCGGCGGCAATCAGACTTTGCGCGCCGATGTGCGCCTGATCGCGGCCACGAACAAGAATCTCGAGAAACTCGTGGCCGAAGGAAAATTCCGGGACGACTTGTTTTTTCGGCTGAATGTCGTGCATATCACAATGCCACCGTTGCGCGAGCGGAAGGACGATATCCCGCTCCTCGTGCGCACCTTTCTGCGGCACTTCTCCAAAGTGAACGAGAAGCCGCTGCTCGACCTGACCGCCGATGCGATGAACGCCATCCTCACTTACGATTGGCCGGGCAACGTGCGCGAGTTGCGGACGGCAATCGAGCACGGCGTGGTCATGGCGCGCGGACCCAAAATCGCGTTGCGCGATTTGCCGGCGAACGTGCGTCGGGCGACCGGCGCGGAATTGCCCGGCGGCGTCACCGCGAGCAAGGCGTTCGGGGAGAAGTCGAGCGCGCTTGATCTGCACGAAACGGAGCGGCGGCTCATTATGCAGGCGCTCGCCACGACGAAGGGCAACATTACCGCCGCGGCGAAGAAGCTTGGCATCAGCCGGCGCACGTTGCATCGCAAGATCAACGAGATGAAAGGAGAAAGTGACGAGTGACATGTGACAAGTGACGAGAAATGCAGTCGGGCTTCGCATTTTTTGACTTGCCACTTGTCACTCGTCACTCGTCACTGCTCATAACGTGGCGCAGGAGAAGAAAATTTTTGGCACTGATGGCGTCCGCGGCGTGGCGAACGTGGAGCCGGTCACGGCGGAAACAGCGCTGAAGCTCGGGCGCGCCGCGGCCCATATTTTCACCCAACTCAATCCACGCTCTCATCCGACGGGCGCGCGACCCAAAATCGTCCTCGGGAAAGATACGCGGCTGTCCGGTTACATGCTCGAAAACGCACTCGTCGCCGGCATCACTTCGCTCGGCGTGGATGTTCTGCTCATCGGCCCGTTACCCACACCGGGCGTCGCCTACATCACCCGCTCCCTGCGCGCCGATGCGGGCATCGTTCTCTCCGCGTCGCACAATTCGTACGAAGATAACGGCATCAAATTTTTCCGGCACGACGGCTACAAGCTCGACGACCAGATCGAGCAACAGATCGAGGATCTCGTTTTCAGCGGTGAGATCGATTCGATTCGCCCCACCGCCGGGAAAATCGGACGCGCCCGCCGGATCGATGACGCGCTCGGCCGTTACGTCGAGTTCGCGAAAGCCAGTTTCCCTCGCGGAATGTCGCTCGAGAAAATGCGGATCGCGGTCGATGTGGCGAACGGCGCGGCCTACAAATCGACGCCCTGCATTTTGCGCGAGCTCGGCGCGGATTTGAGCGTGGTGCACGACGAGCCGAATGGAACAAACATCAACGCGCAATGCGGAAGCACGTTTCCGTCCGAGATTCAGCGGGCTGTCAAAGAGAGCGGCGCGCAGATTGGCATCACGCATGACGGCGATGCCGATCGGGTCCTGCTTTGCGATGAGAAGGGAGAGCTCGTGGATGGCGATGAAATTCTCGCGATCGCCGCGGTCGATCTGCTGCAATCCGGCCGGCTGAAAGAGCAAACGCTCGTCGCGACCGTGATGAGCAATTTCGGACTCGATGAAGCGCTCGCGGCGCTCGGCGGGAAAGTTGTGCGCGCGAAAGTGGGCGATCGCTATGTGATCGAGACCATGGTCGAGCGCGATTTGAACCTGGGCGGCGAGCAGAGCGGGCACATGATTTTCCGCGATTTCACCACGACCGGTGACGGGATCATCAGCGCGCTGCAAGTGTTGCGGATCATGAAGGCGACGGGGAAACCATTGAGCGAGCTGAAGCAATGCCTGAAAAAATATCCGCAGGCCCAGCGGAATTTGAAGGTGAAGGAGAAGCGGCCGTTGGAAGAATTACCGGCTGTGATGAAACTGGTGGGCGACGCGGAGAAAGAGCTTTCGGGCAAAGGCCGGGTGCTGCTGCGATATTCCGGAACCGAGCCGAAGATCCGCTTGTTGATCGAGGGTCGCGAACTGGAACAAATCGACCGGCAGGCGAATCGGATCGCGGAGGCGATCCAAAGCGCGAT
>JBEEHU010000115.1:0-125550 GCA_041167565.1 Verrucomicrobiota bacterium
GAGATTCGGCAGTTGCCGGAAGCGTTCAAGCCGACCAGTCCCGGCGGCTTCATGAACCCGCCCGGCGTTTACGATAAGGACCCGACCGGGTTTTATTTCATCCCGACCTACGATCCGCAATCGAAGAATTTTTTCATCCGCGCCGCGATCGAGGACCCGCGGCCGATCCTCGGGCATGAAGGCATTCCCGGACATTTCATGCAGCTCTCGATCGCGAATCATCTTCCGAATGAAATCCGGCGGCAGCATGGCGACGGCGTCTTCGTCGAAGGTTGGGCGCTTTACGGCGAGGAGATGCTGCTGCGGACCGGGCTTTATCCGGAAAACTCAGCAGCGCAGGGACAGATCCTGCGGCTCTCGCGTTACCGCTCGGCGCGCATCGGGGTGGACGTGAATTTGCACACCGGCAAGTGGAGCTTCGAGCAGGCCGTCCAATATTTCATGGAAGCAGGCGGACTGGATCGAGAAGCGGCCGAAGGCGAAGCGGCGGGCGCGGCCTCGAGTCCGACGCAGAAGATCAGCTACATCGTGGGGAAATGGCAGATCATGAATTTGCTCGGCCGTTATCGCGACAAAGCCGGAGCGAACTTTCGGCTCGGACAATTTCACGATGACTTGATCAAGAACGGCAGTCTCCCGCTCTCGATTGTCGAATGGATCCTGCTCGATGACCCGGCATCGATCGACCAGGTGATGCGGTAGCGGTTAGCACATGTCATCCTGAGGCTGGCGAAGCGCGCCGAAGGACCTCACAAGTGAAATTTGCGCTATCGCGAAACATTACGCATCACCCGACGTATACGCCTGTCGCAGCGCGGAAGCGGTCGAGCGCTTGCGAGGTCCCTCGCCGTCTTCGCGGCTCGGGATGACAACAACTGCGCTACAATCCTGCGATGCGCGTCAACTCTGTCCTCGTTATCGGCGGTGGTCCCGCCGGGCTCCGTGCGGCTGAAGTCGCCAATGCCGCCGGCTCTCGCGTCATGGTCTGCGACGCTCAGCGCTCGGTCGGCCGGAAATTTCTCGTGGCGGGCCGCGGCGGCCTCAATCTCACGCATGGCGAACCGGTCGCAAATTTTCCGGCCCGTTATGTCGACGAATCGGAGCGCTGGCGCGATTTGCTGGAAGACTTCGGACCCGATGATCTCCGCGCCTGGGCTGCGGATCTCGGCGTCGAAACCTACGTCGGCACCAGTGGCCGTGTCTTTCCGCGCGGACAAAAAGCTGCCGGGCTCTTGCGCGCCTGGCTGCGACGTCTTCGCGCGAGCGGCGTCCAGTTCCGGACCGGCGCGCGGTTCCTCGAACTCGCTCGCCAGGCAGACAGCTGGCGCGCGACATTCCAAACGACCGTGGACAATTTCTCGATTGTCGCCGACACGATCGTTCTCGCGCTCGGCGGCGCTTCCTGGCCGGAAACTGGGTCGGACGGCGCCTGGCCGGCGATCCTCGCCGCACATGGAATCGCGATCACGCCGTGGCAACCAGCCAACTGTGGCTGGGAGGTCGATTGGCCGCCGGCTCTGCTCTCGCGCGCCGAGGGATTGCCCCTGAAAAATCTCACGGTGCGCGCCGGCGAGGAATCGGTCTCGGGCGAGTTGCTCATCACGGCGCACGGACTCGAGGGCGGCGCCATTTATCGCCTTGGTCGCACGCTCCGCGGGATGAGCGAGCCATCCGTCGCGATCGATTTCAAACCGCAGCTCACTGTCGAGGTTCTGCGCGAACGCATCGCGAACCTGCCCGACGCGCGCGAGTGGCTTCGCGCCTGGAAGTTGAGCGCCGGCGCAGTGGTGTTGCTCGAAACCATTTCGCCATCTGAAGACCGCGAGGAACTGCTCGGTCGTGTGAAGAATTTCGTGCTGCCATTGCGCGGCCCGCGTCCGATCCTCGAAGCGATCTCATCCGCTGGCGGGGTGGCCTGGGCGGAACTCGACGAGAATCTGCGGCTACGAAAGCTGCCAGGGGTTTTCGTTGCCGGCGAGATGATTGACTGGGAAGCGCCGACCGGCGGCTATTTGCTTCAGGGCTGCTTTGCCACGGGCACTCGCGCTGGTCACGGCGCGGCGTCGTTGCCGTCGGGCTAGGCCGTTTTGTTTGTCCCGAGGACAAAGCTCGCCGCAGCGGTGCGGTTCTCCACGCCGAGTTTGGGAAATATTCGCTCGAGATATTTACCGATCGTTCCCGTTTTCAAACTCAGAATCGCGGCAATCTCGGCGTTGGTCTTGCCGCGCGCGACCCAGGAAAGCACTTCGGTTTGACGTCGTGTGAGAGGTCCGCCGAAGCCGTTTCTCCGGCGCTTTTCCGCTTCCTGTTCCAACAGGAGACAAACCGATCCAGTTTCGCGAAAAAGGATCTGGATCGAGACGCGTATGCCCGGCCGAGTCACGATAAATCGAGAGGGCCGCTGCGAAGGCATGGCCTCTTCCAGCCAATTCGCCACGGCCGGAGGCAGGCGGTCTGAGGCGGTAACGGAGAATTCCCCCAACCAGGTATTCGCGCGCTCGGTAGCGAATTGGATGCGCCCATCGGGGGTAACCACCACGAGCGCGTGAAGCGGCGTGCGCAGGTCGGGCGCGGTTTGTTCGGCGGAGGGATCGAGGGACATGGGTCTGCTGCTAGTTACGAGGTCGGGGGGGCTAAGTTCGCGAATTTTCTTCTGGATCGTTGCTCGTCCGCGGCGAAGGGTCGGATCGCCGGGCTGTAGGAATTCTCCCACTTTACGAATCCGTGTTCCTGCGGAAAGAATCCAACGGATCACTGCAGGGGCTAGATGGCGCAATACAAGTACTCCCATTACCTGACGAACTTGTCCCACCCCATGTTTGATCCCGCCCATCCGCCGGGATCGGTGACACCGCAGTCAGGCATCTACAAATGTCAGGGCTGTGGCACCGAGATTATCTCGACGGCCGGTGATCCGTTGCCGCCGCAGAGCCATCATCAACACTCCCTGACGCAAGGCGGCATCGCCTGGCGATTGATTGTCGCGACGATGTAGCGCGCTTGGTTGCAGAGGCGCTCGCCGCCGCGAGCACCTGACTGTAGGATAGGCGCTTGGCACAAGCGCCTCTACATTAAACCGGCGATGAAAAGGGTGTTCGGACTCGAGACGGAATGCGGGATCACGATCCAGGGGGCGGACTCGGTTGATGTCGTCGCAGAATCGATCGAGCTCGTCCGTTCCTACACCGAGCACGGCGCCCACATGAAGTGGGATTACCGCCTCGAAGATCCCCATCGCGATGCCCGCGGGTTCCGCGCGGCGCAGTTGCTTCAGGACACGGATGAATCGGCCTATTATGAAATCGACCGGAAGCGGCCGCTGAGTTTCGAGGAAATCAAAAGCGATCTCGTTCTCTCCAACGGCGCGCGCTTTTACAACGATCACGCGCACCCGGAATATTCGACCCCGGAATGCACAACGCTGCGGCAATTGGTGGCGCACGAGAAAGCCGGTGAGCGCATTCTGGCGGAATGCGCGCGTCGCCGGAACCTGAAGCTGCCAGCCGGGCAGGAAGTGCGCCTCTACAAGAACAACACCGACTTTGTCGGGCACAGCTACGGTTGCCACGATAATTACCTGATGCGCCGCGACGTTCCGTGGGATCGGCTCGTGGCCGATGTACTGCCGTTCCTGATCACGCGGCAGATTTTTGCGGGCGCGGGAAAAATTGGCATCGAAGGCGAGAGTGCGGCGGGCCAACCGGGAGTGTTCCAGATTTCGCAACGCGCGGACTTTTTCAGCGCGCTGGTCAGCATCGATACGATGAACAAGCGGCCGCTCGTGAATACGCGCGACGAACCGCATGCCGAGGCGAGCAGCTACCGGCGCTTTCATGTCATCCTGGGCGATTCCAACATGAGCGAGTGGGCCACGGCGTTGAAGATGGGGACGACGGCGCTGGTCCTCGAATTGATCGAGCGGGGCAAAGCGCCGCAGATCGAAATCGCGCAACCGGTTGGGGCGACGAAATCAATCAGCCGCGATCAGGATTACCATTGGATCATCGAGCTGAGCGACGGGCGCAAGATTTCCGCGATTGATGTGCAGCGGCTCTATTTGAAAGCGGCGCAAGAAATCGGGCACGATGACGAGGAGACGATCTGGTTGCTGCGCGAATGGGAGACGGCGCTGAACGATCTCGAACGCGATGTCGCCCTCACGCGCGACCGGGTCGATTGGGTCGCGAAGAAATTCCTACTCGCGGCTTTTCGAGAGGAAGAAAAACTTTCGTGGAGCGATCCATGGCTCCAGGCGATCGACTTGGAATACCACAACATCCAACCGGACCACGGGTTGTTTTATGAGCTAGTGCGGCAGGGCTCGATGCGCACGATCGTTCCCGAAGAGGATATCAGGGCTGCGATTTTTTCACCGCCGGAGACGACGCGCGCCTATTTCCGCGGCCGTTCAGTGGCGCGATTCAACGACGCGATCACTTCGATTCAATGGGACGAGATTGCCTTCAGAAATGGGAAGCAAGTTCACGTCGTGCGCCTGCCAGAGCCGGCCGATGGCGAGCGACTCCAGTCGCTGACCGATCTCGTGAGGGAAGACAATGACCTCGACGGTTTCTTTCGCGCGCTCGCCACTGTAGGCTAGTAAAGGCGGCGCGTTTATTGCGGGAGATTGTAAACTTCTACTAATCCGATGCCAGTTGCGTTGCTCCTCCCGCGCAGAATAATAGTGTAGTTGTCCGGTATGAGAAAGCGTAGCAGCGCCGCCTCGCGCTCATCTATTGGCGCGAGACCTGTGGCGCGAATCTCATCTTCTTGACTCCCTCCCGCATCGTCCGTCTTCCAATTGTCGTTAGTTGCGATTATGCTGCCATTGCCATTGTGCAGTTCCAAAGTAGGATCTTGAAGTGGATTACTAATTCCGAAACTGCTGAGACTCGGGCCGATCGCACGTGCCACTACTTTAGTCGAACCCCTGTCGCCCGACCCCACAATGAGTCCGCCGATCATCACATTATCATCGGTATCCACAAAGCCGCGAGTGCTGATGTTCGCGAGCATTGACTTGTCCGAAGGGGCTAAATCATAGATTTCTACTAGACCTATACCGGGATTGCCGTTTTTTTCTGCCAGAAGCACAGTGTAAGCCGAGTTGTTGGCCGGCAAAGTGGCCACAATCGCCGATTCCAAGTCCTCACTTAGCACCAACCCGGTAGCTCGGACTTCTCGTTCCTGCGTGTCCCTCCAATTATCGTTGAAGGCGAGAGTTGTCCTTGAGTCATGTAACTCGAGAGTGGGATCAGTCAGTGCTCCAACGACACCAAAGCTAGTCATGCTAGGTCCAATGCCTCGTACAATCACTTTCTTTTGGTCAGTACCAGAAACAATAAAGCCCCCGATAAGCGCGTTATTGCCAGTAAGCACTCGCATACGCGTGGAGATATTGAGCAATTGTCCGGGAACACTCGCGCAATAGATACCACCAGTATTCACTGTGGCAGGCGGCTCCATAAATCCGCCCCAAATTAGCATCTGGCTGCCGGTCCAGAGTGCAGTATGGTTGCGTCTGGCCGATGGCGCATCGCCGGCCCTAGTCGCGGTCCAAGCATCTTGAAGTGGTTCGTATCTGGCACCGGTGTTGACGGGAGGACCGTTACTAGCACCCCCCCAGATTACCATTTCATTGCCGGTCCAGATAGCAGTATGCCTGTCTCGCGCGGGCGCGTTGGTTGTGCTGGCCGCAGTCCAAGTATCTGTGACTGGGTTGTACTTGCTGCCTGTGTTAAGGCTGGGACCGGCATACGTACCGCCCCACACGATCATCTCGTTGCCAGTCCAAACAGCGCTGTGACTGTATCTGGCAGCCGGCGCGTTGGTTAAACTAGTTGCAATCCAAGTATCGCTGCTGGGATTATACTTGGCGCCGGTATCCACCGTGCTCGCAGATAAATCTCTGCTAAGGCCGCCCCACACGATCATCTCAACTCCTGTCCAGATGGCTGAGTGCAAGGAGCGGCTCGCAGGTACGTTCGCGACGGTCATCGGCCTCCAGGTGTCCGTAGCTGGATTGTATCTTGCCCCTGTATTTAAAGTCGTACTTCCTACCCTTTCGCCACCCCACACGATCATTTCGCTTCCCGTCCAAATAGCGGTGTGACGTAATCGAGCCGATGGGGCGTTAATTTTGCTCATCGACTTCCAAGTGTTAGTCACCGGATCATATCTGGCACCGGTATTCGTCGTGGTATAAACAAAGGTACCGCTCGGCTGTTGGAAAAGACCAAACCCCCCCCAAATAATCATTTCGCTTCCGGTCCAAACGGCACTATGTCCGTTCCTACCCTCCGGCGCGTCTGCGACGTTCGTAGCTATCCAATTGTTAGTGGCGGGCCTATATCTACCGCCGCTGTTCAGCGACAGTCCGGTTGCTTGATCATATCCACCCCAGACGATCATTTCGCTGCCCGTCCACACGGCAGTGTGGTCCATGCGCCCACCGGGTGCTGCCATTGTCGGCGTTGCCACCCATGTGTCTGTACAAGAGGCCGCGAGACAAAAAGGCGTAACACACAAATTGACAGCGGCAACTGACAAGCAGGCAATCAAAAGTTGCCACACTGTCAAGCCAACAACTCGGAGAGACCAGACGCGTAGCATTCCCACGCGACAAATGGCTGGGCGAATCAATGGGCTCGGAACATCGACAAAAAGAGCGTTAAGAGGGAGAGACATTCAGCGAAGCGGAAAACTGTTACTCAGGGAAAGTGGTAATTTCTCTGAAGCAAAGAAAATTGCAAGTTGTGCTCGTGCGTCAAGGAACGGGACTAGCCATGGCTATGTTCTGGACACCGCTATCCGGTGAGGACGATTTTCACCTTGTTGTCGAGAGCTCCTGTTACCGTTGAAAGACCCCGCGACCCTGCAAATCATTAAGAATGCCAGATTACGACCAGGTGATCAAGCGCAGCTCGTGCGTTTGCATGAGATGCGGATGGATCGGGACGACGCGAACGCTGAAACCATACGTGCCGCTCTCTGAAGCGGGCACCGCGCCTTGATAAGTGTAGTTCCCCTCGCCTTCCGCGGGGGAGCTTTCGTCGAGAACGGTAACGGTCGGGTTCTTGATCCCGCCGTTGTCGGCTTCGCCGTGATACGCCTCGACTCGCACGTGGTCCGGCGCGACGGCGCCGAGATGAACCTTGGCCGAAACTTGCAGCGCTTCGCCTACCTGGATGTTTTGCCGATCAGCATTGCCGACCTGCACCTCGAGGATGCTAACCTGCGGCCAGTCCTTGCGCATTTGCGCTTTCCATTTGCTCAAGTCCGTCGCGGCCGCGCATTCGTCGCGCGCGAATTCCTTGTGCGCCTTCGCGGCCGGCACGTAGAGACGCTCGGTATATTCCTTCACCATCCGGTGGGTGTTGAAGATCGGGGTAATGCTCCGGATTGATTCGCGCATCAACTGCAGCCACGCGAGCGGCAGTTTCCCGTCCGGCTTCGCGTAATAAAGTGGGATAATCTGGTTCTCGAGCAATTGATAGAGGCTGCCCGCATCCACTTCGCTTTGGAAATCGACGGTGCCGCCGCTGATCTCGGCGCCGATGGCCCAGCCGTTATTGCCGTTGTAGCTCTCGCACCACCAGCCATCGAGCACGCTCAAATTCAGTCCGCCATTCGGCGGCAATTTCATTCCGCTCGTGCCGCTCGCTTCCAACGGACGCAGCGGATTGTTCAGCCATAAATCGACGCCCTGCACGAGCCGGCGCGCGATGTAGGTGTCGTAATCTTCCACGAAGACCATCCGATTTTCGAAACCGCGCTCGCGGCTGAATTTGTAAACCTGCTGGATCAGCGCCTTGCCGCCTTCATCCTGCGGATGCGATTTTCCGGCGAAGATGAATTGCACCGGGCGCGTCTCGTCGTTCAGCAAACGCTTCAGACGTTCCTGGTCGCTGAAGAGAAGCGCGCCACGCTTGTAGGTCGCAAAGCGCCGCGCGAAACCGATGGTGAGAATTTCCGGATCGAGAATGCGATTGACGCCGCGGATGGATTCCGGCGATTCCCCCGAGCGTTCGCGCGCCATCCGCACCCGGTCCCGCACGAATTCAACCAGGCGCAGTTTCAATTTCTGATGCGTCTCCCAGAGCTGCGCGTCGGGAATGTCGGTCACGCGCCGCCAGAAATCCGGGTCGGTGAGATGTTCCTCCCAATCGCCGAGATATTTTTGATAGAGGGCGGAAAACTCCGGCGCCATCCACGTTTTCGTGTGGACGCCGTTGGTGATGCTGGTGACAGGAACTTCGTGACCAGGCACGCCGGCCCAGACATCTTTCCAGAGCGATCGGCTGACGTCGCCATGCAATTTGCTCACGCCGTTCGAATGCCGGCTGACGCGCAATGCCAGGACCGTCATGCTGAAGGCGTCCTGCGGATTCACGCTCGTCTGCCCGAGCCGGAAAAATTCTTCAAAAGGAATTTGGAGCTGCGCCGCGAACTCCCGGAAGTATCGCCTCATCATTTCGCGCGGAAACGCATCGTTGCCGGCGGGGACGGGTGTGTGCGTCGTGAAAACGTTGGCCGAGGCAACGAGCTGGAGCGCGGAATAGAAATCCAATTTCTTCTCCGCCACGTTCAGGCGAATCCGTTCGAGCGCGAGGAAGGCCGAATGTCCCTCGTTCATGTGGAAAACTTCGGCGTCGATCCCGAGCGCTGTAAGTGCTTTCACTCCGCCGATGCCGAGCACGATTTCCTGCCGGATGCGCATTTCAAGATCGCCGCCGTAAAGTTCGGCGGTGATGCGGCGATCTTCCGCGCTGTTCTCCGCGATATCGGTGTCGAGCAGATAAAGATTGATGCGGCCGACGTGCAGCTCCCAAATCTTTGCCCAAACTTCGCGGTCCAGCAGGCGCACGGAGACGAGCAAATTTTGATCGCCCTTTCGCACTTCCCTTATCGGGAGGTGATGAAAATTCTGGTTCAGGCTAACGGCATGTTGCAGCCCGTCCTTGTCGATTTCCTGTTTGAAATAGCCGTGCCGGTAAAGCAATCCGATCGCGACGAAATTCAGATCGAGATCGCTGGCCGACTTGCAATGGTCTCCCGCGAGAATGCCAAGGCCGCCGGAGTAATTCGGGATCGATTCGTGGAAGCCAAACTCCGCGGAAAAATAGGCGACCGGTTTCTCGATCGCGTTCCCGCTGCCGGTTTTCCCGTAGGTGTCCTTGCGCGCGAGATAATGCCGGAAGGCGTCGTGTGCTTCCTTCAGTTCGCGAAGAAAATTTTTGTCCTGCGACACCTCGACCAGCCGCGCCTGCCGCGAAAGCTGGAGCATGCGCAACGGATTATGGTTCGTCCGATTCCACAGGTCCGGATCGAGGTGGCGGAAAAGACGGCGCGCGGAGGGCTCCCAGGTCCACCAGAGATTGAAGACCATTTCCCGCAACGGCTCGAGCGCGGCCGGCAGCGTGGGGATCACGTTATACGTGTGATAGGTCGGCATGGAGCGTGTGAAGCGGCCCGATAAAAACGAAGCGTGAATCTGACAGGAAAAACTTTAGCATCAAGCATTCCATCGCGGCCCTGTAGCGGCGGTCTATGACCGCCGAGTTTGGCAGTCAGGGAGAAGTGGCAGATCCCCGGCGGTCATAGACTGCCGCTACAATTGGGTCATCCAGTCGTTCGCTGCCTCACCAACAGCCCGAGCGCGACGCCGCTCAGCAACCCGCTCAGGTGCGATGCCATGCTGACTTGCGGTGTGGAAAGATCGAACGCGGTTTGGATCGCAACGATCAGCAGGATGTTTTTCAAGCGCCGCCCGGCCATTGGTTGATGCCGGTGCCGCAAAAGAAAGCCGGCCCACACGCCCACGATTCCCATGACGCAACCCGACGCTCCCACGAGTTGGTCGTACCGGCTTACATCGAGGCCGCGCCAAAGCAGGACGCCAAGACACGACCCCAGACCGGAGAGCAAGTAACAAAGCCCGAACCGAACCGAGCCGAGAAGTCGCTCCAATCCCGGGCCGATGATGAAGAGCGCATACAAATTAAAGAGGAGATGCAGCGGACCGTAATGGAGAAAAAGCGACGTAAGAAGGCGCCAGTATTCACCTCCCAATCGCACTGCCCACGGCTCCAACGCGCCGAGCCGATGCAACGTCCGCGGATTCGTCGAACCGCCCATCGCCACTTCGAGCAGGAACATGCCGACGTTGAGTCCGATGAAAATGAGCACCGCAGTGGTCGGCTTCGTTGTCTTCGATCCGAACACGCCCGATGACGGCCGATCGCTGAGCTCGATGCGTGAAAGAAGGGCCGCGGCGGATGGGGCGAGCGGCGTAGCTGCGATCGCATTCGCCGCTGCCAGACGCTGCGCCGCTTCTGCGCGCAGTAATTGGTCTGTCGTTGTCGCGTGCAATTTCTCCAAGCGCGCGCGCCCCGCGGAAATTTGACCAGCTGCAAGTTCGCCCGTAGCCATCCAGAATCCGACGAGATCGCGCGGAAGTTTCCGGAGTTTGGTCTCGAGCAGATTCGCAAGTGACGGGAGACGACCGCAAAACGCCATGACCAGCAGTAAACTGGAGTGGTAGCTCCAGGCCGGTTGTTGCGTGCGCGTCAGCGTGCTTGCCATGGTGGCGAATTCGATGACGAGTTCGTTCCGCGAATCGGTCTCGCCGAGCGCGCGGAAATAAACCGGCAGCAAAGCGAAATCCGTCTGCCGCACCTCCGGCGGAATTTCGCTGCGGACCCATCCCGCCAGGTTGATCCATTCGCCGCGCAGCCGAAAAGATTGAGCGGTCGCTTGCCGGCCGGCGTTTGTGTCGTTGTTCCGCAACGGTCCGAGGATCGAAAGCGCCGAAGAAATGTCGCCGCGTTCCGCCATCTCGAGAGCGCGCAGCAATTCGGCTTCGGCCTGCAAGGCACCAGCGGGATGCAAAAACCAAAGCGCACGGGTGAGTTGCCGGGCCGGCGCGAAACGTTGCTGGGAAGCCAGCTCTGCCGCCTTCCGCAACCCGACCGCGGGCAAGAACAGCAAAGCCAGCCACGCTCCACCGCCGACGAATCCAGCCGTGTCGGGCGTTATCAACCATGCAACGCCGGTGACGATTAGCACCGCGAAAGCCGCCAGCCGCCAGGCGCGTTGCGATCCGCCGCGGCGCCACGTCTGGCCGAGCAGGACCAAGGGCGAAATGCACGCGATGAAGAGAAGGATGTGATTGAGATCGAGCATCTGGCGCGGTTAACTCACGCCCGCCTCTTCCATTAAGCGTTGGACGTTGAACGTTGGACGTTGGACGTTCAATTCACCATGACAAGCAGATTAACGATCCACGCGGAGCCAGGACGATGAAGCTGAAAGTAACCATGTACCTCGACGTCATTTCATCCTGGTGTTTTTGGGCGCAACCGGCGTGGGAGGAATTGAAGAAACGCTACGCGGACCGCGTCGATTTCGTTTGGAAGATCGCCTTAATGGATGCATCTGGTTTTCCAAAGTCGATCGAGCAAGCGGAATGGTTTTACCGGCGCAGCGGGATGATGATGCGCTCGCCTTTCATGCTGAAGCCGGGTTGGTTCGAGCCAGATATCCAGGAATGTCTGGCGCCCAATCTCGTGGCGGAAGCCGCGCGGGACTCCGGCGTAACGGATGATCGGGTGCGAATGGCGCTCGCCAATGCGACCGAGCGCGAGGGGCTGAAGACCAACAACTGGGATCTCGCGGCGGAGATCGGGGCGAAGGCGGCCGAACTCGACAAGGCAAAACTGCTCGAGCGCGCGCGTTCGCCCGAAGTGGAGGCCCGCGCGCGGGCGAGCACGGCGGAATTTCACGCGCTCCAAGTCACGCAACGCCCCACCTTCGTCGTCGATAGCGAGATCGGCGATCGCGCAATTTTCTCCGGCTTCGCGAAGCTCGAACCAATCGCCTGCACGATCGATGCGATGCTCGATGATCTCGCCGCCTACGCTGCGCACGCCGCCCATTTCGGCGAGCCGCCGCCGGCATAACAAGAGATTAGCCTTGCTACCGCGCGATTGTTGCTTACTACTTCCAGTCGGCTTGCGAAAAGCAGGCTCGTCACCGCGAGGTCCGCAACCACGGTGAGGCAGAAGTGTTTCGGTCGTCAGCCATGATGCCTGGAAAATGCGGGGAAATTACATACGGCGTCGCGGTTCACTTCCCGAGTCGCCGGTCAGGAGCTTTGATTTAATCTGCAACCACAAATTCGTGTAAACGGTCGGATTCGCGCCCGCGAAGTGCGGGTCATCCTCGGATCCACCAGCGAGCAACTCGGCGTCATGAAGCTTTCGGACGCGTTGCGCAAAGCTCAAAGTCTCGGCCTCGACCTGGTCGAAGTCGCGCCTACCGCCAATCCGCCGGTCTGCAAGATCGTCGATTTCGGGAAGTTCCGGTACGACATCTCGAAGCAGGAAAAGGAGAAGAAAACTTCAGGGACGAAGCTGAAGGAAATCAAGTTCCGGGTGAACATCGACGATCACGATTATCTGACGAAGATCCGGCACGGCGAAGGATTTCTCGACAAAGGAAATAAGGTGCGCGTGCAACTCCAGTTCCGCGGCCGCGAAATGGCGCATCAGGAATTCGGGATGCAATTGATGGAGAAGGTGCGCGACGATCTCGCCGGAATGTCGCAGGTGGAAATGGAACCGAAGATCGCCGGCCGCAATGTGACGATGACTTTGTCTCCCTTGCCCGCAGCGCGCAGAAAACGCCGGTTCTCCGTGCAAGCGGATGACGCAGACGACGAAACCGCCGAGAAGAGCGCGGCGGCGGTGCAGGAATAATTGGAGCGGCTACGGCACCTTAAAAGGCTTGCCGGTATTCGGGTCGTTCACCTCCGTCCCCGGCGGGAATCCGCGAACGTCGATGAGAAACTTCGGATTGTGCGGACTGTAAACAAAACCGGGTTTGTCAGGAACCGGACTTGCATACGGCACCGCCGAGGAACTCTCCCGATTCGCATGAAGCGGCGTTGGAGAAGCCGTTAGTGGGTTGGTGGCAGTCGCATTCTCGACAGGTGCGCTCTGCCCTGGCCGCGGTTGAGGCGCGAAGGGGCTCGGCGTAATGGCGGTAATTTGCGCCTGACTCTGAACGACCGCGGCAGGTGACGGGCTTGCTCTTGGTCCGTTCCGCAACAACGCGACCAGCTCCTTCGGCTCCGACCGCTCGGCTTGCAATTGGCCGTCGAAATAAACCCGCACCACGAATCCGCCGTAGCGAAGTTTTTCCGCTGATTTCCGCGACGTTCCCGCACCGAGATATGTCGCGACCAGATATTTCGGAGTCGGATCCGTCCAGTCGCGAATGGGCGTCAGCCATTCGTAATTTACCTCCGCGTCCGTTGGCCGCATCTCGCCGTTCGGCGTCACATCGAAAAACAAAACGCGAATCTCGACTTCACCTTTCTTCGTCTTCGGCCGCGGCATGACGCCGATTCTTACTGCGACATCTCGTTGGCCGTTCCGGACTTTTGTTTCGGTGGAACCAATTTCTGTGATCGCAATAATCGCATCCTTTGGAGCCGAAATCGCAGCCGCGGATTCCGCTTGTTTCGATTTAGGCGCCGCGCTGGACGAAACGAGATGCACGAGTCCGACAGCGGCCAAGGCCAAAAGCAAAAGCGCCGCCGCAAGGAGGTAGAGCCGCGCCGGGCCCATTCGACTCCAAAGCAAAGACAGAGCGCGAAAGACCGGGCGCGATTTTGATGGCATTGATTCCGGCGACGGTTGCAGCGCTTGCATCTCCCGAATGGTTTCGGCTCTGCTCGCGGTCCCGGCCTTTCCAGGCCGGCAGATCAACCAATCGTCCGCGCGGCGAGATTGCGCGCCTACGCTCCAGTCGGCGTCTCGGCCGTCTCAGGAATCAGTTCATTGACGCGCGTAATACTCAGCGCGCGGCCAGTCGATTCGTCGATCGAAACAACCACGCCGCATAAGCGCACGTCGCCTCGCGCCACCGGAAATGGCGCCGGCAGATTCGAAATAAAGCGCCGCACGATTGGATCGACCGCGCGCCCGAGAATCGAACTGGCGGGACCGCACATTCCGGCATCGCAGAGAAACGCCGTGCCTCCCGGGAAAATCTGTTCGTCGGCGGTCTGGACATGGGTATGAGTCCCGATCACGGCCGAAACCTTTCCGTCCAGAAAACGGCCGATCGCGATCTTCTCGCTCGTTGTCTCACCGTGCGCGTCCACGAAAATCATGTGGGTTTGTTGCCGCATCGCCGCGACGACCGTCTCGACCGCCGGAAACGGGTTCTCGAGAATAGGCTGCATGAAGGTCCGCATCTGGACGCTGATCACGCCCACTTTGCCTTTCGCGGTCTCGAGAACAATGGAGCCGCTCCCCGGCGCGCCCGCCGGATAATTTATCGGACGCAACAAGCGGGGCTCGGTATCGATGAATGAGATGATCTCTTTCTGGTCCCAGATATGATCGCCCGTCGTGATAACGGAGACACCCGCGCGCAGGAGATCGATCGTGATCTTCGGCGTAATCCCCCGGCCGCCGGCCGCGTTCTCGCCGTTCACGATCACGAAATCGACGGCGTGCGATTCCTTCAGGCGGGGTAGCTGCGCGATGACGGCGTTGCGGCCCGGCTCGCCGACCACGTCGCCCAGAAAAAGAATCGTCAGCATCTGCCGAGCATCGTATTGAACAGCCGGAAATCCAAACCGTGATCTTTCGCCTTCGTCATCTCCGAATCCTCCTCTTCGTCTTTTCGTCTTCCATTTTCGCAGCCGATCACCTCAGCACTCCGATCGCAGATCCGCCTGACTGGAAAGCGCTGGCGAAATTTCAGAAAACAATCACGCACGACGAATTCGAGCAGTTGCTTCGCGGCGTTTATTGCACGCATGGAATCAGCGAGGATTTGATTCGCGTCGATCCGGATGTGGCCTGCATCCTCACCGACCGCGACGCCCAAACCTGGCTCCCTCTGCGTTTCGCGACGGACGAACGGAAACGCAAAGCCGTTCCCCGAAGTTGGCGGCCCGCTCACGCGCTACCACGCAAAAAGAAAACCGAGATCCTCTCCGGACTGAAGATCGCGCTCGATCCCGGCCACATCGGCGGGGAATGGGCGAAGATGGAAGAGCGCTGGTTCAAATCCGGCGACGCGTCGCCAATCGAGGAAGGCGAGATGACGTTGCGCGTCGCCAAAATGCTAGCCGTAAAACTTCGCGCGCTCGGCGCCCGGGTGTCGTTCGTGCGCGATAAGCCGGAACCGGTCACGCCTTTTCGCCCCAAAGATTTCCGGGAAGCCGCGCGTGAAGTTTTGAAAGCCGGCGGAACGGAGAATCCGCGTGAAGAATTCGACGGCCCGGATGATCCGCTGAAAGACCAAACGGTCCGCTGGCAAAGCGAAATCCTCTTTTATCGCGGGAGCGAAATCCGGCAGCGAGCGCGCCGCGTTAACTCCAGGTTGCGGCCGGACGTTGTCCTCTGCCTGCATTTCAACGCCGAGGCCTGGGGCGATGAGCACAATCCGACGCTCAGCGATAAGAATCATCTGCACCTTCTCGTGAATGGTTCGTACCTCCCGCCCGAGCTAGCGTTCGATGACGTGCGGTTCGAAATGTTGCGCCGTCTGTTGAGCCGCGCTTACGACGAAGAGATCAAACTCGCGGACACGGCTGCGGGAACGATGGCGAAGAAGACCGGCCTGCCGCCATATCAGTACACAACCGACAACGTCACGAAAGTCGGGACGAGCGGTTATGTTTACGCGCGGAATCTGGTCGCGACGCGACTTTATCAATGTCCGGTCGTTTACTTCGAGCCGTACGTCATGAACAGCCATGAGGTCGTCGAGCGCATTCAAGCGGGAGATTATGAAGGAACGCGGCCAATCAACGGCGTCGAACGCCCAAGCATTTATCGCGAGTATGTCGACGGCGTGGTGGAGGGATTGGTCGAATATTACAGCGCCGCGCGAAAGTGATCTCCTGTAGCGGCGGTCTATGACCGCCGAATGATTCCAGTTGAGCGCGAACGCCGGTCATAAGACCGCCGCTACAGTTTTCGGATTGCCGCTTCGATATCTTCCATCGTCACATCCGCGGCGAGACGGGCGCAGCCAATCGCCGGCACGACGACAAACCGCACTCGCCCTTGCGCAAATTTTTTGTCGAACCTGATCGCTTCCAGGATTTTTTCCCTCGGGAAATCGGACGGCAATCGCGTCGGCAGCTCGAATGCCTCCAACGTTTGGATGATTCGAGCTCTATCCGCTTCAGGCATGCCTGCTTTCCGCACGGATATCTCGCATGCGGCGACGATGCCGAGACTAACCGCTTCGCCGTGGAGAAAATCATGGTAATCCCCTGCCCGTTCGATCGCGTGTCCGACGGTGTGGCCGAAATTGAGCAACGCTCGTTCGCCTGTCGTCTCGTGTTCGTCGGCGACGACGACTGCGGCTTTGATCTCGACGTTGCGGCGGATAACGGCCGCCAAATCTTTGCGATCGAAGCGTTGCAGCGTTTCAAACATCTCCGCATCGCGAATGACGGCATGCTTCACGATCTCCGCGAAACCCTGCTTCCATTCGCGCGGCGGCAAGGTGGCCAACGTATCCACATCGGATATGACCAGCGCCGGCTGATGCCAGGTCCCAATCAGGTTCTTCCCCGCGACGGTGTTTACGCCGGTCTTTCCACCGATCGAGCTGTCGACTTGCGCGAGCAGCGTGGTCGGAACCTGCACGCACGAAATTCCGCGGTGATAGATCGCCGCCACAAATCCCGCGAGATCGCCGATCATTCCACCGCCGAGCGCCACGACGAACGAGGAGCGATCCAGTCCCCCCTCGATCATCCGATGGCAGATCGCTTCCGCCTGACCCATCGCTTTCGAGCTTTCGCCCGGTCGAACCGCGATCACGGTAGGCCGAAAGCCGGCGACGGTGAGACTTCGGCTAAGCTCCTCCACAAAAAGCGCCGCAACATTATCGTCCGAAATAATCGCGCAGGCCGGCCCTTTGAGTTTTTGAGCAGCGAGCGGTCCTGTTTGCTCGAGAAGTCGCGACCCAACGAAGACGTTGTAGCGCTGCTCCCCTGCTTGGACGATGACTGGATTCACAAGGTCTCGATCGTACCGGCGCTCGCCGCGGCGCGAAAGAGAAAAGCGGCCTTCGAGTTACCTTGACAAACCGGCCAGCCATTCCTCTACATTGAGGCATGCCAGCTCCAGTCGACCCGACGCCTCTTCCGTCTGCGAATCCATCCCCCGGGCCGAGCGCAACTCCAGGTTCAACGGGGCTGCCGTCGAACGTCGCCGCCGCTCTGGCCTGTATTCCGCTGATTGGCGGTTTGATTTTTTACATCCTGGAGAAGCACGATGCCTTTGTGCGCTTTTACGCGATGCAATCCATTATTTTTGGCGGCATTTGGTTTCTCTTCAACATTATCTCCTGGGTGTTTCATGTGATTTTCTGGTCGATCCCCGTCGCCGGGCCGATCTTCGCCGCGCTCTGGGTTTTCGTTTCGGCGCTGGTCCATCTCGGGCTCCTCGTCGTGATGATCATCGCGATGATCAAAGCATTCAGTGGCGTGCGTTGGGACATCCCGTGGGTGGGACCGATGGCGCGCAAGCAGACTGGCGAGACGGTTTAATTCCTGGAGCCACGGCCCTATGGGCCTTTTGATCGATCGCATAATCCCAACGCCGCCCACAGGGCCGCGGCTCCAGCGCGTAACAGCTCAGCAGGCCAGAAGCTTCACGACGATTTCCGTCAGCACCAGTTCGTGATCGAGTTGGCTGCTGACCAAACGCAGGTTCGCCTCCAGACACGCTTCCAAGCCGGCGATAAGTTTTTTCGTCTCGAACCGGTGGGCTTGCTGCGCCGCAATCCCTAACGCGTAACCATTAATCGAGCCGTCCTTTTTGCGCGGTAGATGCTCAGTCGCTTCGGCGGGCAAACGATTTAGGGCCGAGATAAAACTGAACGGCGCGTGCGGACGCGCCATCCGATTGCGCTCGATCAGGTCTTTCGCAAGCAAGAGATTTCGAATGGTCGGCAGAATGGCGACGAGCAGGATGCCGATCGCAGTTTCGCCCTGATCGAGCAAACGCTTTACCAGCATCAGCGCGCGCTCCAGATCGCAAGCGGCCAGCGCATTACCCAACTCGAAAATCACGCCCGCACGGGAAAGCGGCACGAGCTCGCGCACCTGCTCAGTAGAAACGCGCGGCTTCTGTTCTCCATTCCCGAGATACAGATCGATTTTCTCCAGCTCGTTTTCAATCTGGCGCGTATCGCCCCCAGTCAGGAGCACGAAGAGATCCAGCGCTTCCTCTTCGAAATTGAGGCCGCGTTTCTTCGCGCGTCCCCGCACGATCTCGGTGGCTTCCTCTTCCCAACCCGCGCGCGACGAATCGAGCCGGTCGATTACCTGGACCTCGGCGCGTTTCGCCAGCGCTTTGTAAAACGAGCGGCGCTTGTCGGTTTCAGTCGCGCTGATGAGCAGGGTCACGTCCGCGCCCAGACCGGCCTCGAGAATTCCCCCCAGGTCCTCGAGCGCGGATTGAACAGCGGCGGATCGCCCAATGACGCTGTCCCCCAGACAATTCGCGTTCTTCAGCCAAACCAGTTTTCCACCGCCGAAAAAGGGGAGCGTTTGCAATGCTTCAATCGCCGACCTGATCCGCGAGACAGCCTGGTCCACGTTATCCGCGCAGGCGTCGATCACTTCCAGGCCGAATTCGCCCGCGTCGGGCGGAGTCAATTGCGCAGCCAGTTCCGCGGCCGTGCGTTTCACTTCGCTTTCGTCGGAACCGACGACCGCGTGGATGTTAGAAGCCGCCGGGCTAGCTTTGGTTTTCGCCATCGATGACGGCAATTTTAGCCGCCACCCGCTTGTTGCAAAGAAGTTCCGAACTCTTTCGTAACGTACTCGCGAAATTTTTCCTCGAGCACCGTCGAGGTCGGAAATTTTCCGCCATAACTCTGAGCAAGCGCAGAATCGAACGGCTGATGACGGGCGAGCGCGTCGAGGAACGTGAGGAAATTCGCTTTGTCAGTCGCGGCGAGAAAGCGAACCAGCCTTTCCGATTCGTCGTAAAACGTCTCGACGCGATCGGACGGCGGATAAGTCATCTCGATCAATTTCGCCAACGGAATCAGCTCGTCGGCCGCGATCGCCTGCGAGTGCGCCTTCGCGTTGTAATTGCGCGCCCGCTGGAAACTCGCCCGCGCCCCTTTCGAGACGTATTGCGCAAAGCCTTCGTCCAGCCAACACGGGATTCCGTCCGGATAAAACCGATGCAGAACCAGGTGGGAAATTTCGTGGCCAAGGACAGGGCCGCTGAATTTATAGGCGGGATTGCGCAGGATAAACAGGCTTCCCTGGGAATGGATGCCGCCTGTCCACGGCTCCAGTTTTCCCGACGCCTGGAATTGCTGCCAATCGGCCGGCTGCTGGAAAATGTAAATTTGTGACTTCGTATCGCCGGCGGGCTGTTCGCGCCGCAGCTCTTTCCCCACCACGCGATAATGAAACTCCGCTTCCACGGCGAGTGGCGTCACGACAAAGCTATCCACGAAATGGTAAATGAAATGCTCGGTTTCCCCGTGTTTCCATTGTTCCGGATGGATGGCGAGCGCCTTTTGGCCCAACGGGTTCGGATCGCGCTGGCTGAGGCGGGAGAATTCGACTTCGGGTAGCGAACTCGATTCGTTCAACTGCGCGCTGCTCGTCGCAACGGCACATAGGATCGAGATCGCGAAGATCGAAATGAAACGCACGGTCAGGACAAGAGCCAGAACTGTGCGAGCGGCTACACAGATCAGACCCGCGAACCGCGCCGGCGTTGCGGACCGCCGCGAGAATACTTTACCGGTTTTCGCTTCGGTTCGATCTTCGTGAGGCCGGTCCCACTCTTTACTTCCATGATTTGATCCCGCAGTAACGCGGCTCGCTCGAACTCGAGGTTCGCGGAGGCGGTCTGCATTTCGTCTTCCAGTTCGCGGAGCAATTCCGTGAGATTGAAATCGCCGCCCGTTTCCTGGATCACGGATGCCGCGATTTCGCGCCCGCGCAAAATCGTGTGCAGACTTTCCTGGATCGCGCGCGTCACCGTCGTAGGCGTGATCCCATGCTTCTCGTTGTATTCCATCTGCTTGGTGCGGCGATAATCCGAAATCGAGATCAACGCCTGCATGCTTTGCGTCACGGTGTCGGCAAAAAGAACGACTTCGCCGTTGATGTGACGCGCGGCGCGGCCGGCGGTTTGAATCAACGACGTCTGACTCCGTAGAAAACCTTCCTTATCCGCATCGAGGATGCAGACGAGCGAGACCTCCGGAAGATCAAGCCCTTCGCGAAGCAAATTGATCCCGACGAGAATATCGAAGTCGGCCGCGCGCAATCCGCGCAAGATCTCTACGCGCTCGATGGTGTCGATGTCGCTGTGCAGGTAACGCACCTTCAACCCGACATCGCGCAGATAGTCCGACAAATCCTCCGCCGTGCGTTTCGTTAAGGTCGTGACTAGGACGCGCTCCTGTTTCTCCACGCGTTGCCGGCAAAGCTCGATCGTTTCATCAATCTGATTCTTGAGCGGCTTGAGCGTGATCTTCGGATCGAGCAACCCCGTCGGCCGGATGATCTGCTCGACCACGAGCGGCGATCCGGGAGTATGAACATCGAACTCATTAACAGGTTGGTCGGTTCGTGAGATTTGTAAGGCAGGCGCACCGCCTGCCATGCCTGCGCCCGGCAAGCGATGCGCTTGCCCTACAATACCCTCTCCGGCGACCAGGAACGGAACCGCTTCGTCCTCCCCGATCCGCTCCCGTTTATGCGGAAAGTATCCGGTGTTCCCGACGACGCTGTTCTTGATCTCGAACTCCGCCGGCGTCGCACTCACGTAGGTGATCTGGTTCGTCATCCCCATGAATTCCTTGAAATTCAGAGGCCGGTTATCGAGCGCGCTCGGCAACCGAAATCCATATTCGACCAGCACCGTTTTCCGCGACTTGTCGCCTTCGTACATCCCGCCGATCTGCGGAATCGTCGCGTGCGATTCATCCACCACCATCAGGTAATCCTTCGGAAAAAAATCGAGGAGCGTAAACGGCTTCGACCCGGGCATTCGGCCTGAGAGATGCCGCGAGTAATTCTCGATCCCGTTGCAAAATCCCATCTCCTGCAACATCTCGAGATCGTACTCGGTCCGCATTTTCAACCGTTGCGCCTCGAGCAGTCTGCTCTGCGATTCCAACTCGACGATGCGGTGATCGAGTTCGTTGCGAATCGATGAGAGAGCGCGATTCAACTTGTCGGCCGGCGTGACGAATTGCTTCGCCGGATAAAATGTGATCACGCTCAGGCCTTCATGCGCGTGGCCGGTCAGCGGATCGAAGCGCGTGACCGCGTCGATCTCGTCGCCGAAAAATTCGAGGCGGATTGCTTCTTCATCGGCGGTGGCCGGATAGACTTCGACCACATCGCCGCGCACCCGGAATTTGCCGCGAGAAAAATTCATGTCGTTGCGCTCGTAAAGCATGTCCACGAGGCGGCCGAGGACGGCTTCGCGCGAGATTTGTTGCCCGCGTTTCACAGTCAGAAGCATCCGCAGGTAATCCTCCGGGGAGGTGACGCCGTAAATGCAGGAGACGCTCGCGACGACGATCACGTCCCGGCGCGAAAGCAGGGAGCTCGTGGCCGAGAGCCGGAGCCGCTCGATCTCCTCGTTAATCGACGAATCTTTCTCGATGTAGGTATCGGAGCGCGGGATGTAGGCCTCCGGCTGGTAGTAATCGAAGTAGCTGACGAAATACTCGACGGCGTTGCGCGGGAAGAATTGTTTGAACTCGGAGTAAAGCTGCGCCGCCAGCGTTTTGTTATGCGAAATGATGAGGGCCGGCCGGTCGAGCTCGCGAATGACATTCGCCATGGTGAAGGTCTTGCCGGAACCGGTCACGCCGAGCAGGGTCTGATGCTTATTGCCGGCTTCGATCGACTTCAAAAGCTTCGCGATCGCCTGGGCTTGGTCGCCCCGCGGCGAGTAATTTGATTCGAGCTCAAACGCCATCCGGCAAGTTAGCATTCAGCGCGCGAGTGTCATGGTGGATCGAGCGCTCCGCCGCTCGATGAGTGGAGACTGCAACATCGCGTCAGACATCGCGCGACGGAACGCGCGATCCACCTCGTCTCTCGCCTTTAGACTCGCTATGCGTTAGAAGGGCACTACTAATTCCGCGAAGGCGCATGAATCCGAGCAACTTTTTCACCGAGCTTCGCCGCCGCAATATCTATAAGGTCGCGGTTGCCTACGCCATCGTCTCCTGGCTGCTGATCCAGGTCGCCACCCAGACTTTTCCCTTCCTCGAGATTCCCAGTTGGTGTGTCCGGTTGGTAATTGTTCTCCTCGTTCTCGGGTTTCCGATCGCGATGATTCTCACCTGGGCCTACGAGCTTACGCCGGAGGGAATCAAGCGCGCCGACGACGCGACCCCGGCGCCATCGACCGTCCGTCATACCGGCCAGAAGCTGAACGCGCTGATTATCGGCGTTCTGATCTGCGCGGTCGCGATCCTCGTCTATCAACGATTCCGGCCTAACGAGTCGGCGTCGAGCCTATCCGAAAAATGCATCGCGGTCCTCCCGTTCGATAATTTCAGCGACGACAAGGAGAACGCCTTTTTTGCCGATGGCATCCAGGACGACATCCTCACGAGCCTGGCAAAAATTCACGAACTGAAGGTCATCAGCCGCACCTCGGTGATGCCGTATCGGGGCGCGACGAAGAACAACCTGCCGCAAATCGCGCAGGCTTTGGGCGTGGTGAACATCCTGGAAGGAAGCGTGCGCCGGGACAGAAACCGCGTCGTCGTCAACGTGCAGCTCATCGACGCGCGCAATGATCGGCATCTCTGGGCCAAGCGCTACGACCGTCCGCTCTCGGATTCACTCGGGCTTCAGGGCGAGCTCGCCTCCGAAATCGCCGGTGAGCTGCGCGCGACCCTGAGCCCGGCGGAGAAAGGGCGCGTCGAAACCAAACCGACTGAGAACACGGACGCCTACGTGGTTTATTTGAAGGCGAGGACGTACGAAACGAAGGTCGATCGGCTCTTCGAAGATTATAAAGTGGCGGAGCAACTTTATAGCGAAGCCATTCAACACGATCCTTCGTTTGCCCTGGCTCATGCGCGGCTTTCCGCGACGGTCGCGCGAATTTATCGCTGGTTCTATCCGACAGAGGACCGCAAGGCGCTGATGAAGCAGGCGGCGGAGAAAGCGTTGCAGTTGAATCCGGACCTCGGCGAGGGCCATCTCGCGCTCGGCCTGTATTACTATTGGGCGGAGCGGGATTACGAAAAGGCGCTGGAGGAATTTCGGCTGGCGGCGATCGCTCTGCCTAACGACAGCGACATTGGATACTTCAGGGCCGCGATTCGCCGTCGTCAGGGAAAATTCGATTACAATCTCGAATTACTCAAAAAGACCGAGGAAATAGACCCCGGGAATGTGCACGTCGCCCTCGAGATCGCCTATACCTACGGTTTTCTGCACGAGTGGCCCCAGGCCGCGCGCCGGTACGATCGCGTGGTCGCCCTTGCCCCAGATTCCGCTAACCACAAAATCAACCGCGCCTACATCGATTTTTATTCGAGCGGAGACACCGCCACGCTGAAATCCACCCTGGCCGGAATCGCCCCCGGAGACGATCCGGCCGGTCTCGTCACCAGAGCGCGATGGGACCTTGCCATGATCGAACGCGACTACGCGGCCGCCGACCTGGCCATGACCTCATGCCCGCTCGCGGTGTTCCAATCTAATGGGCTGCCCACTCCGAAAAGCTTTTTCCTCGGATGCGTCGCGCTCGCGCGCGGCGATCAGGCAGCCGCTCAAACGCAGTTCGCCGCCGCCCTGCCCGAGTTCGAAGCGGCCGTGACGCAAGCCCCTGACAACGCACTTCGTCACGCCAATCTCGGCCTCCTCTATTCGTTCATGGGGCGCAAAGAGGAAGCGATTCGCGAAGGTCGCCGGGCCGTAGAGCTTCTTCCTGAATCCAAGGACGCGGTAGATGCGCCTTGGATGGTCGGGTTTCTCGCGATGATTTATGCGCGCGTGGGCGATGCAGATTCCGCCCTGCCGCTTTTGGAACGTTTGCTCGCCTCCCCCGGCCCGGTCGATAACACCAACGTCTGCGTTACCTACAGCGACTTGCGGAAGCGTTGGCAATGGGACCCGATCCGGAACGATCCGCGCTTTCAGAAGCTGCTGGACGCTTCTCCAGCGAAGACCGTTGGCAATTAGTCTGCGCGGTCACCGGCCTGCGCCGGTCCAAATCCAGCCGCGATGTTCTCGCCGGTACGGGAGCTGCTTTTTTTCGGTGCATGCAACTCACTCAACCACGACAAAACGCAATCGTCCGGCCGACCTTCCGGGTGCCTGCGCCACCACCGAAGATGGCGGAGCCGACTCGTTACACCATGTCCACCTACGTGGGCGACGAGATCCAGGCTTACGCCACCATCCGCGACATCGCGCTCGCCGAAGCGGAAAAAATCACGACTTCCCTGAATCTCGAACGCGCCCGCATCGCGAACGAATTCGTTGAGAATTGCCTAAAGCCGGCCCGGGCCCCGTACGACAGGCAGCATTTGCCCGAAGGTGACGCGACCCGCGAACGCCAGCGTTGTGAAGCCGCCAAAGTCCGCATTGCGCTTCTGCGAGCGCACCTGAGCGCGGCCTCGCGCGCGCATAGCCGCGCCGCGTAAGCTGCTTCTAATCCCGGCCCCAGATCATGGCGACAGCAGTCGTTAGGCTGCCACCCATGTTGAAGGTCAGGTACTTTTTCGCGCCGGCGACTTGCCGCGCGCCGGCCTGTTCGGTGAGTTGTTGATACGCTTCGAAAACCTGCCGGACCCCGGTGGCCCCGACCGGATGGCCGTCGCCGATTAGACCGCCGCCCGCATTCACGGGAATCTCCCAAGCGACATTGCCCTTGATGTGTTCTCCACGGACCTGGGGCAACGCCGTCGCCCCGCTCATCGCCAGCTCGGCGCCTTTGCCAGGCTCGGCCAGCCCAAGGATTTCGTAGGCGACGATCTCCGTGATGGAGAAGCAATCGTGCACTTCGGCGCCATGCATGTCGCGCGGCTTCAAGTTCGCCATTCCAAACGCTTTCGTCGCCGCTTTGCGCGCCGTGCTGAAGGTCGGAGCGTCTTTCTTCGCGAGCGCCAGATAATCCGTCGTGCTGCCGAAACCGAGGAGCCGCGGCAGCTTCGATTTGTCGAGGCCCATGCGATCCAGATATTTTCCGGAGACGAGCACGAGCGAAGCGGCCCCGTCCGTGATCTGCGAACAATCCGAAACCTTCAACGGCGGCGCCACGCTCGGATTCTTGTCCGAGACTTGCGACGCGCAATCGTAGGTCAAATCCGCGTCGCGCATCTGGGCCAGCGGATTCAAACGCGCATGCGCATAGTTCTTGAACGCCACCCAGGAAAGTTCCTTTTCCGAAGCGCCATACTTTTCGATGTAGATCTGCGCGATGCGCCCGAACAATTTCGGGAACATGAAATCACCGTATTCCGGTTTTTCGATGTGATAATCGGCGGCCGCGCCGAGGACATCGGAGCCGTCCAGGGACGACATCGTTTTCTGTTGTTCGGCGCCGACGACGAGAACGGCATCGTGAAAACCGCCCATAACCCATTGCGCGCCGAGCAAGACCGAGAGCGAACCGGAAGCGCACGCCGCTTCGGTGTGCATCGTGGGAATGCCGTGCAATTTCGGATCGATTTCCGGAACGAACGCGCCGAGGTGCAGTTGCTTCGTGAATTGCCCCGCGTTGAAATTTCCCACCGCGGCGGCCTCGATTTCCGCCGGGTCGATCTTCGCATCGGCGATCGCTTTCCGGCCCGATTCGGTGATCAAGTCGCGGATGGTTTTGCCTTCCTTCTTCAGGTTGCGCTTAAAGTCGGTCCGGCCGCCGCCAAGGATGTAAACGGGTTCGTTCATACGATGGCTTGAAGTTAAGCCGAATGCGGGCTGCTGTCATCCTGCGTCATCCGGACAATTCCCGTCTAGATCACGAGCTGCCAGTGGGCGAGGAAAAGAACTCGCCACCGCGCAAAAAAAGGCAGAAAATCGCCCTCCAGCCAGACCGATAGAAAAACTTAACCCTCCTTGAACCGTGGCGCGTCAAGCATTCCCTCTCACTTTGCCTGACACCGCACAACCTCCGCCAGCCTTATGAAAACCAAATCACCCCAAGCCGCCGCATTCGCTCGCATCGACGACATTCTGGCTGAACACGGTCCCATCCTCGCCGGTCTTCCCGGAGTAGTAGAAGTATGGTCTGGCTTCCAATTCCGGAAGGGCCGATTGACGAATAAACCTGCCATCATCGTCAGCGTGCTCACAAAACGACCCGAATCGAAGCTGAAGAAAGCGGAGTTACTGCCGACGCAGATCGGCGGAGTGCCAGTCGACGTCGTCCCTGCGAGCGCCGCGCAGTTAGTCCGTTTCGCGCTCGTCCACGGCAAGGCGCTGACGCCCAAATCCGCACCGAAACTTATGGGGATGGTCACTGCCGAGCCGTCACTGGCCGCGGCAACGGCCCTCGCCGCTGCAGTCGCGGCACCCCGCATTCCGTATGTCCCGTCCACGCCTCCGCTCGCTGCGGTGGACCAGGAGATGAAGATGGTCTGCCACGCCAGCCCGGATGCCGGCTTCCGGTTGCTCTCGGAGTTCTTCGGCAACACGGAGAAGAGGATAACGGCGACGATGTATGAATTCACGGCCAAGCATATTTTGAAAAAGCTGACCGCCTCGCTTGCCAGCCCGCGCAAGCTCAGTTTCATCATGGACGGCGGAAATCCCGACAACGAAACCGCCCGCGCCGCGTTGAAGCAACCGCTCAAGACGCGGATGAATTTTGTCTGGGCCGCAGTGGCCGATTCTCCCCAGGTGACGCAGGCCTTTTTTCCAACCGCCTACCACATCAAGGTCGCCGTCCGGGACGGCACGGTCTTCTGGCTTTCCAGCGGCAACTGGAAGGACTCCAACCAACCGGCTATCGATCCGATCAAGAATCCTTTTCCGACGCAGGCTAAGAAGGACGCGTTTCACCGGAAGCAGAACCGCGACTGGCACGTCATCGTGGAGAATGAAACGCTGGCCGAACAGTTCGACCGGTTCATCCAGCATGACATCGCCCAGGCCAAGCCGTTGCAGAAAGTGGCGGGGCTGGTGGCCGGCATCGCCGCGGTGACCCAGGAGTTCGCGGTGGTCGTAGCGCTCAGGGACGCAGGCGGCGTGCAGTTTTTCCCCGAGCAAGTCTTCAACAAGAAACTGAAGGTCACTCCGCTGCTCACACCGGATAACTACATGGAGAGCGTTCTTCCGCTCATCAAAAAGGCGAAGAGCAAACTGTACTTCCAGAACCAGAGCCTGAGCGCGGCCATCGCGCAGTCGCCTCGTTACGCTGAGTTGGTGGAGGTATTACGCGTAAAGAGCAAGGATCCGGACGTGGACGTGCGCATCATCGTGCGCGGTGACTTCGATCCGCACAAAATCTTGTCCGATCTCGCCAAGTTCGGGTTCAACACCGATCGCGTGAAACTCCAGACGGGTAATCACAACAAAGGCATCCTGATCGACGACAAGATCACCGTTGTCGGCAGCCACAATTGGACCGGCCAGGGAACGACCGAGAACCGCGACGCGAGCCTGATCATTCGGGACGCTCAGGTCACAGCGTATTACACGAAGATCTTTCTGCACGACTGGACGCGGCGCAGCACCTTCGAGGCGCCGGTGGCGCCTGCCATCGCGGCGGTCGCCGGCGCGCGCATCCCTCCTGGTTCGGTCCGTGTCACCGCTCGCGAAATCGCAGCCGGCGGCTTGGTTTAACTTTAAGATTAGAGCGATCGCGGAAACCCAAGCCGTCAGTCAGTTCCGTCCGTTAGTCTGCGCTTGACGCATCCGCGCCGGAGCGGAGAGACTCAACGACTGAACCTCGACGCAGAAGCATCTGCTCTCCAGGTTCACGAACCCAACCCCAACCTCAACCCCAGGAGTCGTCATGAAAAAAAAATCAGCGCCAAAAATAGAGTCCTATGTTGCCCACGCGAGCGTTAAGGCCGGAGCCCCGGCAAAAGCAGTTCAATCGGCCTACAAGATTGTGGTCCGGTTTCTTGGGGGCCTGAACACCGCACAGAAGAACGCCTTTAAGACGGCGGCAAAACGATGGACCAAGGTGATTGTGGGCGATTTGCCCAGTGTTCTTGTCGGCGGCGAAGTGATCGACGACCTCTTGATCGAGGCGCAAGGGGTGGCGATTGACGGCCCGGGCGGCATTCTGGGACAGGCCGGCCCTACCAACCTGCGCCCGGCATCCGCTGGGGCGAATGCCTTTCTACCGGCCAAAGGCATCATGTCCTTTGACACCGCCGATCTGGCCCAGATGCAAGCCAACGGCACTTTGCTCGATGTGATCACTCACGAAATGGGGCACGTCATCGGCATCGGCACGATTTGGCCTCACAAAGGACTGCTGACTGGGGCCGGAACGAACAACCCCAAATTCACGGGGACGAATGCGAAGAAAGAGTATGGGATCCTGAAAGGAACCGGTCCCACGGCAGTGCCGGTGGAGAATATCGGTGGGCCGGGAACTCGGGACAGCCACTGGCGTGAGTCGCTTTTCAAAAACGAACTGATGTCGGGATTCATCGCGGCGCCCAACAACCCGCTCAGCAAAATGACGGCAGCCAGCCTCCAGGATTTGGGATACGTGGTGAATCTGAGCGCCGCCGAGCCCTATGTGTTGCCGAATCTACAGGCCATGGCCGAGGCCGGCTTGATGGTGGCCAATATCGGACAAGAACATCAGCACGCGCTTCCTATTTTGGCGCCAAAGGTTCTGCCGGACGAAAGTTTGGCGGTGGGCGCGAACGGCTGAGCGGCAAAAGGAGTACGGAATGGATCGCATGCAGCGACCGAAAGCGACGGTCTTACCGGATTCGGCCCTGGTGCCGAAGCGCAACCTGCAGCCGCCGCCCACTCACTTCACGCATGAGGTCATCGTGGAGCAGCCGTACTACTACATCGGCCCGCAGCAAGCGGATCCGCCCGAGGGAACGTTCGCGGCCGGCGCCAAGGTCAAGTTGCTCTCCCATGACGGCGGACCTGTCTGCCACGTCGTGGATGCTCGGGGATTACGCGTGGCGACTGCATGCAGCGGACTTCGCCCGCTTGCCGGCTAAGCGGCCTCGCGCGAACCCGCTGTGGAGCGTCTCCTGAAATTGCCCGGCGGCCGCCGCCAGTCGGCCCTCAGATTGGAAATAACATTGACTGTAAATTTGTTCCAAGGCTCGATCACACCATGAAAACAAAAACGTTATTCCTGGCTGGCTGCATCGCTCTGCTTTCATTTACATTTGTCGGCACGACGGCAGCGGCGGACATGAAGATGGAACAAGCTCTTCGTGACGCCGACGCGGAATGGTCGAGAGTCGCAGCAGCGAAAGATCTCGATAAGACGGTCTCCTTTTACGCCGACGACGCGATGGTCCTGCCGCCGAACCAATCGATGGTTACATCGAAGACTGGCATTCGAAATTTGTGGAAAGGATTTCTCGAAAGCTTGACGGGTATCAGTTGGAAAACCACTCGCGTGGAAATCGCGAGGTCCGGCGATATGGGCTATTTGATCGGCACCTACGCGATGACGATGAAAGATGGCGCCAAGGATACAGGCAAGTACTGCGAGGTTTGGAAAAAACAAGCCGATGGCAAATGGAAAGTCGTTGCCGACATGTTCAGTTCCGATTTGCCGGCCATACCTGCCTCATCTTCATCAGCGCCCGCGGCACCCGAGAAAAAGTAATCCGAGCCGAACGGGGAACCCACAGAAGCTGGCGCACAACAAGAAGGAAATATGCCAATCACTGCCTTCAGCAGTGTCACCGATGGCCTCGATTCGAATCAGCGGAGCCGCGAACATTTCATTGCCAACATCAACGTGGAAAACGACCGCCTCTGGGGTCCTTATGCGGAAGGCGTCTGGTTCCAGCCGTGCTGCTTTAACGTCACGTTTGGTGGATTCAGCGTCGTTCTGAAAGGTCTCCCCAACGCCAAGCTGGGCACTCACTATCACGTTGGCACCACTCGTGGCTACACGATGCGTGGTCACTGGCGATACCTGGAGCATGACTGGATTGCAAAGCCCGGAACATTTATCTACGAACCTGCCGGCGAAGCTCACACGCTGGTCATCACCGACGACTCACCTGAGGCAGCGCTGATTCTTGTCATAGTCGAGGGCAGCCTCATCTATCTGGACAAGGCGGTGAATGGTAGCGTTGCAGCCTACGAGGATGGGTTCACACTTCTCGAGCTAACGCGGAAGTACTATCGTGAGGCCGGTTTGAATCTACGCGAACTGGACCTGCTCGTGCGCTGATTCAGCGATCACGATGACACTCGCCGAGTTAACCCGATTCGCAGGGCGATATGCCGAGGCGCTCATCGCAGAATCGAAAGGCCATTTCGACAGCGCGGAGTACGAACGCCAGCTCAAGCCTGGAGTTGACTAGCCCGAGCCCGACCACGCCGTCCTCCGAGCGGCGTCGCGCACTCGCGAAATTCGCCGAAAACAACCCGGGCGATTTCACTGTTTCAGCGTCGCCTGTCCCGCTAGAAATGGCGGCGCGGTAAGCGCCATGAATCTCCGAGACTTCTTTGCCGAGCTGAAGCGGCGCAATGTTTACAAGGTCGCGGTCGCGTATGCGGTTGTTGCCTGGCTCCTCCTCCAAGGCGCCTCGATCGTTCTCCCTTCTTTTGAGGCACCGGCCTGGACGATGAAGGTCTTGATCATGGCCCTCGCGGTGGGATTGCCTATCGCCGTCATTCTCGCCTGGGCTTTTGAGATCACACCGGAAGGCATCGTCCGCGCGGAAGAGGTTACACCTAACGAGTCCACCACCCGCAGGACTGGGCGGAAACTAACCGGCGTTATTATCGCGGTCGCTCTGGCCGCGCTCGGTTTGCTTTTGTTTCAAACCCTTCGAAACAAAACCGTCGTCACATCGGCAGTAGCACTGGCGCCGCAGACAGTGGCGTCGCCGCCGAACAGCAAATCCATCGCCGTCCTCCCGTTCGTGAACATGAGCAGCGATAAGGAAAACGACTATTTCGTGGACGGCCTCACCGAAGAGATCCTGAATCGCCTCGCTCAAATCACCGAATTGAAAGTCCCGGGCCGCACCTCATCGTTTGCCTTCAAGGAAAAGAACAGCGATCTGCGGCTGATCGGCGCCACTCTCGGCGTAGCGCACGTTCTGGAGGGCAGCGTCCGCAAGTCGGGTGATCGACTTCGCATTACCGCTCAGGTCGTTCGCACAGGCGACGGCTATCACCTTTGGTCCCAAACTTACGATCGCAAGCTGGACGATGTGTTCGCCATCCAGGAGGAAATTGCCCGCGCGATTGCCGAGGCGCTTTCCGTTCAACTCAAGGTCGCGGCTGGAGAAAAATCAGAACCGCCCACCCAGGATATGGTCGCTTACGAAAATTATGTTGAGGCGCGAACTCTGATTGCGCTGCGCACACGGGAGAGCCTCCGGCGCGCTAACACGCTGCTCGATCAAGCCGTCCAGCGAGATCCGGGTTTCGCGAAAGCGTGGGCGTGGCTGGCCAACGTCCAAGCAGCGGGCCGTTTCTTTGAGCTGGCCCCAATGAAAGAATCGCTCGATGAAGCAGAGAAGGCGGCTCGCAAGGCGCTGGCTCTCGACGGTTCAAACGCGACCGCTCACTCTGCGCTGGCGGATGTGCTGCGCGACCGGTTCCAATTGCTCGAGTCGGAAGCCGAGAGTCGGCGCGCGGTGGAACTCAGTCCGGGCGAGGCCGAGACCCATTCGCATTATGCGGCCCTGCTCCTGACCGTTGGCCACCTTGAAGCTTCCGTAGCGCAAACCAGACGGGCGTCTGAGCTTGAACCGCTGGCGTGGATTCCTCCTTTGTTCGAGAGCCTCGTTCATCTGTTTCGTGGTGAGATGACTCAAAGCCTTGATGGGATCGAGCGGTCAAAAAAAATCAGCCGAAACCTACAAAACTTTCAGAGTCGGGTGGAACTGCTTCAGGCACTCTCGAGCAGCGAAGCCAATCGAGCCCGGCGCGTCCTCGCCCGGTCGCCAATGGAATGGCCACTTCCCGCCGATAAAAAATTGCTCGCCGCGATGGACAACGCTCTGGGTTCCGTCGCCGGCGATTCAAGCTCGATCTCCCGATTGCAAATCGCATTCGCGGAAGCGCACACGCCGAGCGGAGAACTGAGCGGACACGCCGGCCTTGCCTTCGCGGCTGTCGCAGTTTTTGCGAAACAAAAGGAGGCTGCGCTCGACGCGTTGTGGTTCGATTTCCGTTCACCGACCGGCCTCGATTCCGCTTTGCTCTGGGCGCCCGTTTTTCGCCCGCTGTGGAATGAGTCAAGGTTCCATGAACTGGTGCGCGCTCTGAAGCTGCCGGAGTATTGGCGCGCGGCCGGCTGGGGGGATTTTTGCCGAGCGAAGGGCGCGGATGATTTCGAATGCATCGCGCGATGAACCCAAAGAACTTCTTCGCCGAGCTGAAGCGGCGCAATGTTTACAAGGTTGCGGTCGCATACGCAGTCATCGCGTGGCTGTTGATTCAGGCGGGCTCGATTTTGTTCCCGACCTTTGAAGCGCCCACGTGGGTCATGAAGGTCTTCGTCACGATGGTAGCGGCCGGATTTCCAATCGCGCTCGTCATAGCATGGGCCTTCGAAATGACTCCGCAGGGGATGAAGCGGACGGAAAATGTTTCGCCAAACGAAGTCATCCCCTACTGGAGCAGCCGAAAGTTCACGGCACTGATTGTAACTGTCGCGTTCGCCGCCGCCGCCCTGCTCGCCTTTCAATATTTCCGAACGAGAAGCTCGGCGACCGCGGCGGGGACGAGCGTTCCGTCTCCGGCCGCCGCGACCATTCCGCGGAAAAGCATCGCTGTCCTGCCGTTTGCGAGTCTGAGCGAGGACAAAGCGAACGCTTACTTCGCGAACGGCATCCAGGATGAAATCCTGACGCGGCTGGCGAAGATCGCGGACTTGAAGGTAATCTCGCGCACTTCTACCCAGCAATATCAAAGCAAACCCGGGAACCTTCCGGAAATCGCGAGGCAATTGGGCGTGGCGCACATCCTGGAAGGCAGCGTCCAAAAAGTGGGAGACGCGGTGCGGATCAATGTGCAGTTGATCAAGGCCGAAGGGGATTCGCACCTCTGGGCGGATACCTACGACCGCAAGCTAACCGATATATTCGCGGTGGAATCGGAAGTGGCCCAGCGAATCGCGACTTCCCTCGAGGCGCATCTGACCGGCGGCGAGCAACAACAAATCGCGAACGTCCCGACGAAGAACCCGCAGGCTTACGATGCCTATCTCCGCGGGCTCGCTCTGATTATACGCCAGTCGAATGAGAACGTGCAAAAGGGTCGTGAATTTCTTCAGCAAGCCGTCGATCTGGACCCGGAATACGCGCAGGCCTGGGCCCAGCTTTCGATCGCCGAGTCGGAACTCTATTTCGGCGGCGAGCAGACGCCCGACCGATTCGAAAGAGCGCGGAGAGCGGCCGAGACCGCCGTGCGATTGCAGCCGGAACTGGGCGACGCCCATAGCGCGCTTGGTTTGTTTTATTATTTTTGCCGGCAGGACTTCGACGGTGCGCTGCGGGAGCTGGACGAAGCGCGGAAGCGTTCGCCCAATGACGGCAATGCGATCTTCTATACCGGCCTCGTAAAACGGCGGCAGGGGAAACTTGATGAAGCCATCGAACTTGTGAAAAAGGCGACGACTTTCGATCCCCGCAATCCGGATATGTGGGCGAATCTCGCCCGCAGTTATCGCGGAAAGCGCGACTTCCAGACGGCCCGCGAAATGTTCGATCGCGCCTTTGCCGTTGCACCGGAGGAAATTCAATTTGTCGCCGAGAAGGCTGAAACTTACACGGCGGAAGGCAACCTCGACGCTGCTGAAAATCTATTGCGCGGTAAAGATCTGACAGAAGGCGAAGTGGCTTTCAGTGAATATATCGACTGTCTCGTTTATCGCCGTCGCTTCGACGAGGCGGTCCAAGAGCTCTCGAAGGCGCTGGAAAAGAGAAAAGATCTTTCACCGCTCCGGATCGCCGATCGCAAATCATGGCTCGGCGGGTTGATGCTTCTCGCCGGTCATAAATCCGAAGCGCGGGCCTTGCTCGAAGAGGCGCGTCGCGAACTGATGACGCTGCGTGACCAGGGTGATACCACCCGGCACATCAGCGAGGCGCTTATTTGGACGGGCGCGGCTTTGGGCAATCGGCAGGCCGTCGAGCGCGAAGGCCCGGCGCTTCTCAGCCAAACGCAGCACGATTTATGGCGTGCTCCCGGCACGAAAGCTCTCGCCGGCGCCTATTCCCTGCTCGGGGACGCGGACCGCGCGATTCCGTTGCTCCAGGAGGCTCTTTCAGCTTCGTATCATCATTCGATCACCGCCGCCATTCTCCGCCTCGATCCGATCTGGGACCCGATTCGGAAAGATCCGCGGTTCCAACAACTCAGCGAAGAGCGGAAGCCGTAAGCGTCAAGGAACGGCGCTTTACGAACCGCTGGATTAAGAGGTCGGCGGTCTGGAGATCGCCGCTGCTTGATGGAGCTCGCTAAAGGCAGCGCCGAGGTTTTTGAGAACATCACGCGGCAGAAGCGACTCCTGGGTTTCGCCTTTCTCGAAGATGGCGATCTCCGCGGCGCGTCCGCAAACCCAGGCGCCAACGCGCGCGGCATCGTAAAGTGAAACGCCTTGTCCGACCAAGGCGGCGCAAACGCCGGTGAGGACGTCGCCCATTCCACCCGTCGCCATCCCGGGGTTGCCGGTCGAATTGTAACTGACCGGCAGTCCTTTTTGGCAGACGATTGTCCTCGCCCCCTTGAGCAGAAGCGCCACGGGAAAGAGGTCGCAAAAATTTCGGGCTAGGCCCGCGCGCGACATTTTTCCGGGATCCATCAATCGTTTCATCTCGCCCGGGTGCGGCGTGAGAAGACGCGGACCGGCGCAGCGCTTGAGCAGTTCGACCTCCTCGGAAACAATGTTCAAGCCGTCGGCATCGACGACCATCGGCTGGGTCGCGCGCTCGATCAGTTTCAAAATATCTTTTGCCTGCGATTTTCCCAAACCGGGACCGAGCGCCCAAACGTCGATCTTCTCCTCGAGCAAATCCCGGTAGGACCTGATCGGTTTGACCATCGCCTCAGGGGGCGCGGCCGCGGCCACGATCGGATAAATTTCCTTCGGGACGAAAACTTCCACGAGTCCCGCGCCTCCGCGGAGAGCGCCTTGCGCGGTCATCAGCGCGGCGCCGATAAATCCCTGGGAGCCCGCGACGACTCCGATGCGGCCGAATTCGTTTTTGTAGGCGCCGAATTTTCGCCTCGGCAAAAGCGAGCCGAGCGAAGGCGCGTTGGCGAGCAGATCGTTGAGCGGAACTGGCGCGATCGTCAGGTCGGGCAGCGGAACGACTTCAAGGCGACCGACTAGATTGGTCGCGCGATCGGTAAGGAGACCATGCTTGGCGAACGCGATCGTGATCGTGAAATCCGCCACGACGCAATCCTCCGGATCGGCTTCACCGGTATCGCCGTCCAAACCGGTGGGCAAATCAACCGCAAAAACGAACGCCTGTTGTTCCCGGCGCAGGCGATTGATCTCTTGCGCCGCTGTGCGGACCGGTTCACGCAAAAGATGCTTCGAGCCGAGGCCGAGCAAACCATCGAGCACGATCAAACCGGCACGTTCATTAACGAGCCGAGACTCCTCGCTCCGCAAGTCTGCGATCTTCTTGCGCGTGAGTTCGGCGCTTTCCTCCTCGGGAAAGATCAGGCGCAGGTCGATCTCCCATCCCGATTTTTTCAAACGGGCCGCGGCCACCAGCGCGTCGCCGCCGTTGTGGCCCTTGCCGGCGAAAACAATCGCCGTCCCTGGGTTCGGGAAAACCTCGCGGATGCACCGGGCGACACCAGCGCCAGCCTGGTCCATCAAAGCTTCCACTTCCACGCCGCGCGCGAATGCCGCCTCTTCGGCCTCCCGCATTGCCGCGGCGCTTACGATCGGGGAATCCAATCAATCCTCCGACTTCTTTTTCTTCGCTTTCTTCCTCGGCTTGTCGCTCTCGCTGCTGCTTCTCTTTTTCCTGCTTGTCTGATGGCGAGAGGATTTCGACGAGCGTTTCCGGTGGGTTGAAAATCTTTCCGCAGGCACGCGCACGAAGTCGTTTCCGAGGGAAACGCTTCTCAAACTCGCGGTAAGCGGCCGGGAGGCCGCCGGTTCCCTGCGAATCCCTCGCGCAATTTGTTCCGCTAATTTTTGCCGGTAATCGCTCGTCTGCGCGAGCCGGCCTTCGGTTGGGTTGGTCAGGAAACCGCATTCGACCAGGACCGAGGGAATGGCGGTCCGTCGCAACACGTAAAAGCCCCGGCGGCGGATGCCGCGATTTTCCGAAGGCGCGCTCGAGACCACGTTGCGATGAATGCTGGCGGCGAGCGATGCGCTGTCGCCGCGATAATAATAGGTCTCGATGCCGTTGGCGCCGACTCGTGATGCGCAATTGAAATGGATCGAAATGAAACTCGCGCCGCGGTAGGAATTGGCGATCGCCACTCGCGTCGGTAACGGCACAAAGACGTCGCTATCGCGGGTCATGATCACCCGATAGCCGCTGGCTTGGAGGATGCGCCGCAGGCGCTGGGCGACATCGAGCGTCTTGTCTTTCTCGCTGATGCGCTGGCCAGGAACGCCGCCGCGGTCGTAGCCGCCGTGCCCGGCATCGATCACGATCGTCCTCGATTGCCCGAAGGCGGCGGAAGCGAGCACGATAAAACCAGCGAAGGCGGAGAATAAGGCGAAGCGGTGCTGATTCATCAAGGAAGCTGGCGATGATTTCTATTGGTCGCGGGCGGCGCCGGGCGGCCGCGCGGACAATTTCGGGACGGGACTGCGCACGGCCTCGGCCACTGGGACGTTAAGCATTCCACCACTCACCGCGATAGCGCCATCCGCCGCATGCCGCAAACGCGGACGCGATTTTGTTTCCATAAAAGTAGAATGGCTCAGAAGTTCGCCGTTCAAACCAACGTGAGAATAAGTCCAGGTGCGAGGCGCGGCGCAATGAAGAATATGGAGCTGATTGGCTCGATCGATCTCGGCCTGCGGCTCGTCGCTGGCGATGACGCGGCCTAACGAGAAGGTGCTGTAAACCGCGCCGTTGTTTTTGTTTTCCACGCGCACATAAAGCGCGGTGTGATCGGAAAAGCGGTTCGAGAGCAGCGAGTAGGTGCGAACTTCACCCTCGCCCGGCATCCCATTCGGAACGCCAACCGTCTTTTGCCAGATAGGCCGCGCGTCCGTGACCTGGAAAACTTTGGTCGCGGAATAAAAATATTTGTTCAGGTCGGCAAAATAAACGTTGGCCCGGACGTGATAGGCGCCGAAATCGTGCACCGGAAAAACCGGCGTGAGATTGATTTTGCGGGTCACGGTTTTGCCCGCTTCCACGTGAAGCGGAGGCTCCGTGGCCGCCTGCTTGAACGGCGTGAGAAGACGGCCTTCGCCGGCGTTGACCTCGAACCCAAACCAGTGCTGGCCGCTTTCGTCATGCAGATCGACGTCGCGTCCGGCGAGATTCGCGATTTTGAGCGTGGCAATGATGGGCTCGTGCGCGATGTATTGGAGACGTTGAAATTTTAGTTCCACCTGGATTTGGGCCTGCGCCGTTGCCGCGAGAAAAAGCAACGCGGCCAGGTGGACGATCAATTTCATTGGCGGCTAGAATAACACGGCCCACAGGGCCGTGGCTACAATGTCGGAAGAGGCCCTGGCTTTTTCGGAGCGCGCCGAAGCAGCCGCGTTTCTTTGGTGGCTGCTGTTCGATTGCGCTGCGCTTCGTTTACGATCTGGACGGCGCCGCTACGTTTGCGCTCCGTGTAATCCGCCACCATTCCTGCCAACTGCTCCCCAACTCAGCGTCGTCGTGGACGATGAGCAGTTGCATTACTGCGAAGGGGCGGTGAACGGCGGCGGGAAAAGATTCAGAAGTTTGGTGGGGTCAGCGCGCACGGCTTGGAGCTGATCGTTGTAATAAATGCGCACGATGTAGCCGAGATATTTCCGGTGGCCGCCCTCACCCGGCAATTGCGTGGCCAGCTCCTTCTTGCTCGGCGTTTTTTTCTTCCCGCCCGCCGAAGGCGTCACGGCCGCGGCGGCCGCAGACAGCTCGGCGTCGGATGAAACCGTCTTCTTCGCTCGCAGATAAGTGACTGCCAGAATCTCCGGATTCGTGTCTTTCCAATCGTGGCGCGGGGTGAGCCATTCGTAACTGACATCCGCGTCGGTCAGGACCACTTCCTTGTTGTCCAACGTGTCGTAAAAGAAGACCTGGATCTTGACCTTCGTGTGATCGATCGGCGTGTTCGGTCGCGACTTCACGCTGATCTTCAGCTTCACGTTGGTTTCCGATTCCGCGTCCGGGCTATCGACCGCGGTCACTTCCGTGATGCCGAAAGTCGAGCCGTCCGGAATGCCGTCCGCATCATTGCGGCTCGTGCCGGCATCGAGCGGCGAAGTGCCGGCCAGACCCGGCCCGGTCGTGGTGGCGGGGGCCGGGGGCGTTACACCCGTCTTGAGTTTCATGTCGGCGAGCTCATAGAGCGCGCCGGCAGAAGGCCCGATCTCCTGGATCTTCTTCCAGGTTTCGTTCGAGCGATCGAAAAGCTGAATCGATTCGTAAATCATCGCCATCTCGGCGAGCACGCTGGCGTTCTTCGGATCGCGCTGGGAGGCATCCTGAAGGCGGGCCAGCGCATTGGTTGTGTCGCCCTTGTCGCGCAACTCGGTCGCTTCCTTCAGCAGGCGTTCGGCAACCGAAAGCGCGGCGGCGCTCGGAGTAATTTGAGTTGTGGCCGGAGGCGGAGTCGTGACCGCGGCCACCGGCGGAGCTGTCGCAACGACCGCAGGCGTCGTCGCCGGAGCCGTCACCTTCGGGTGCGCCGCGATGTATTCGGCGCGCCAGCGGCCGATATAAAAAACACCGAGGCCGGCCAATTCCGCCGCACCGAAGGCGATCACCAATAGAATGGCGATCCGCAGGACCTTATCCGGAGGCGGCGTCGGAGAAATGGCTTCTGCTTCTTCCATGCGTTGGCGGGAATTATGCCTTGGATTCGACAGCGCGCAAAGGGGTGTCGGGGGAAATGCTGAAACTCTGAAACGCGAAAAAGCTGAAATTATTTCAGTTTCTTAGTTTTTCAGCCTTTCCGCATTTCAAAATCCTACCGCGAGATATCAGCCTGGCTCAGCAATTTAAACCCCTCGCCCAGGAGGACCGATGAGGCGCAATCGGTGTCATCCACGTGAAGGGCCAGCGCGGCAAAACCGCGGGGGTGGGTCAGGAGCGGGTAAGTGAAATGCACATTCACCTCGGCCATCAACAGGGCGGCCAACAGTTTCGCGAGTTGCGTCGCCACCTCCCGCAATTCCACCACGACCATGGAGCACACTCCATAAGCGACGTTGTGTTGCTTAAACAATTCCTCCACCTGCTCGGGGTCGCTCACGATGATTCGCGCGATCGCGGAGTCGGTCGATTCCGAAATACTCATGGCGACCACATGGGTGCTGTGGGCATGGAGCAGCTTCACCACGTCCAGCATCGCGCCGACTTTATTGGGGAGAAAAATCGAGAATTGTTTGACGAGCGGTCCGTCGATTTTGGAGGTGGTTTGTGGCAGGTCGACTTCCATGAGGAAAGGGGCGCTGCGAACCCGATTCATCGGGCTGAGACGCGCGTGAGTATGCCATCGGGTGGGTTTTTTTGGCAAATGAATATTGGATAATCGAAGCCGCAATTCCTGGCGTAGTCATCCCGGGCCGCGATTGCGATCAAGGGATCCCAAGCGATCACCGGCACGATTACGAAGGATTGAAGTTCCGGCCGATCCGGCGAAACATTGCCGGTGGAAGATTCTTCGGGCGCTTCGCTGCCATCGATCGTTACGCATGCCGAGTCGATCTCACAAAAGCTGCGTGAGATCGAGCAGGAGGCTCGTCCGGTTGCCTTCTCACATGTCACGGAAGCCGCCCAGCCATTCCTCGTCGCCGCGATCGCGAGAGAGATTCGACAAACATTCTGGATTCTTTGCCCGAATGTCCGCTCGCAGGAATTGCTTTATGAGAGTCTGCTAAACTGGCTGCCCGATCCGCTCTTTCTGCCGGAAGCGGAGTTCGCGGCTGTCGAAAATATTCTGCCCGACCCGGAGATCGCGGCGGAACGGCTCGCGCTCCTGAACCGCCTCCAGCGCGAGAACGGGCCACACGTCATCATCGCCACCCGCGCGGCGCTCGATCAGGCGGCGCCGAACCCTGCGGCCCTGAGTTCTGCGCTCCTCGCGCTGCGGCGCGGAAAACGCCAGCCCATGGAATGCACCATCGAAGTGCTCGTGGGCGCCGGTTACGAACGGGTCGCCCAAGTCACGACCCGCGGCCAGTTCGCGGTCCGCGGCGGAATTCTCGATGTCTTTTCGTGGCAGGCGCAGCGGCCGGTGCGGGCGGAATTTTTCGGCGATGACGTCGAGTCGCTTCGCGAATTCGATGTCGATACCCAGACGTCGGTCCGCAATCTGCAGACCATCGAGATCCTGCTTGGCGCTGCGGAAGATCAGACCGGAACGGTTCAGGATTACATCGCGCCGCGCCATCTTCGGATTGCGATCGAGCCGGAGAAAAACGACGACGCCGAGATCCTGATTGGCGAAGGCTGGCTCGGCGGCGACGAACCCGAGGATTTCCGCGGCGCGTTCGAGAGCTGCGACATCGGGGATTTTGCGGTCGGCGATTTCATGCTGGTCGAAGCGAAGCGCGCCCAGTTTGCCGCGCGACTAAGGGATTGGCGCGCCGCGCAATTTCGCATCGTGATTTATTTCCAGACGGAAGGTGAGATCGAGCGCTTCCGCGAAATCATGGGCGACACGATCGCCGGCGTTGAGCTTGACGAGGGAACCCTTTCGCGTGGATTCGTTTTTCCGGACGGAAATCTGGTCGTCCTTTCCGCCGCGGAATTATTCGGCCGATACACGACGCATGGACGCCGCCGCCTGCAACGCGCCGAAAAGTTGACCCGCAATCGCGCGCAAATCGACTTCAGCGAACTGAACGAAGGCGATCTTGTGATTCACCTCGAGCACGGGGTCGGCAGGTTTCTTCAATTGACTCGGATGCCCACCCCAAGCGGCGAGCTGCAGGAGGTGCTTGCCTTGGAATTCGCCAACGAATCCCGCCTCTACGTCCCGCTCGAACAAGCCTATCTCGTTTCGCGTTACGTCGGTGTCGGGAAAAAATCGCCGCCGCTCAGTTCGCTCGCCGATGCCAAATGGGCGCGGGCCAAAAAAAATGCGGCAGCCTCGATCTTCGATTACGCCGGGAAAATGCTGGCAGTGCAGGCCGAACGCGAGACGCAACTCGGCCATGCTTTTGGTCCCGACACAAAATGGCAAAGCGAGTTCGAGCACTCGTTTCCATTTCGCGAAACGCCGGACCAGCTCACCGCCATTTCCGCGACCAAGCGCGACATGGAACAACCGCGTTCGATGGATCGGCTGATCTGCGGCGACGTCGGTTTCGGCAAAACGGAGGTCGCGATTCGCGCCGCGTTCAAGGCCGTCATGGAAGGAAAACAGGTGGTCATCCTGGCGCCGACTACCGTTTTGGCGCAGCAGCATTTCGAAACTTTCCGGCAACGAATGCTCGATTATCCCGTTCGGATCGAAATGCTCAGCCGGTTCCGTTCGCATGGCGAGCAACGCAAAATCATCCAGCTTCTCCGCGAAGGCGGCGTCGATATCGTCATCGGCACCCATCGCCTGATTTCGGGCGACGTCATCTTCAAGGATCTCGGCCTGGTTGTGATCGACGAAGAGCAGCGCTTCGGCGTCCTGCACAAAGAGAAATTCAAGGAGCTCTTCAAGCTCGTGGATGTCCTCACGCTTTCGGCGACGCCAATTCCGCGCACGCTTTATCTTTCGCTCGTGGGCGTGAAAGACATGTCCACCATCGAAACACCGCCGCTCAATCGGCTTCCGGTCGAGACGGTAGTTTGCGGTTACGACGAGCGGATCATTCGGGACGCGATCAACCGCGAGCTCGAACGGCAGGGCCAGGTTTATTTCCTGCACAACCGCGTGCAATCGATCCAAAAAGTGCGCGATCGGATCGTGGAGCTTTGCCCGCAGGCACGCGTCGAGTTCGGCCACGGCCAGATGAGCGCCGATGAACTCGAAAGCGTTATGGCGCGTTTCGTGGCCGGCACGATCGACGTGCTCGTCTGCACGACCATCATCGAAAGCGGCCTCGATATCCCCAACGCGAACACGATCGTTATCGATCGCGCGGACCGCTTCGGCCTCGCTGATCTTTATCAACTGCGCGGACGCGTCGGCCGGGCGGAACACAAGGCGTATGCCTACCTCCTTCTCCCGCGAGAAATGATGACAGTGGGAGCCGCACGCAAGCGGATCAACGCCATCAAACAATACAGCTCGTTAGGCGCGGGTTTCCGCATCGCCATGCGCGATCTCGAAATTCGCGGCGCCGGCAGCATCCTCGGCACCGCCCAAAGCGGCCACATCATGACGGTCGGGTTCGATCTTTACTGCCAGCTTCTCAAGCAGGCGGTCGCGCAGTTGAAGGGAGAAAAATCCAGGGCGCGCCTCGAGGTAGAGGTGCGTTTTGATTTTGTCGCGACCAACGAAGCCGAGTTCATCGAGCAGGGACCGGAGGCGCGAGTGCCCGCCTTTATTCCGACCAGTTACGTGGCCGATCCCGCCCTGCGGATTCAGGCTTACCGCCACCTCGCGGAAATCACGACGCGGGAACAATGGGACCGCTTGCGCAAAGAGTGGCGCGACCGCTTCGGGAAGTTCCCCGTCGCGGTTGACAATTTGCTCATTCTCACCGAAATCAAGCTCTCCGCGGCCAAGGCCGGCGTCACCCGGGTCGAGGTGCGTGAGGGGAAATTGATGCTCACCCGGCGCGGCGATTTTATACTTGTCGGGGGCAAATTCCCTCGCATAAGTACTGATAGGATCGATCGCCAACTCGTGGACGTATTGGAACTAATCAGGAAAATCTAACTCGCATGATTCGCCCATTTTTCATTGCTCTGCTGGTAACGTCGACCCTTCTGGTTTCGCCGCTCTGCCAGGGCGCGCTCGCGGCCGAAGAAGACGCCCGAGTCATCGATGGGATCGCGGCGATCGTGAATGGCGACATCATCACCTATTCGCAAGTCCGCGTTGTCTCCGCGCCGCGCGAAAGGTTGCTGCATAGTCAATTCACCGGCGACGCGCTGGTGAAACAAATCAAGGAGGCGCGGGACCTGGCGCTGAAGGATCTGATCGACCGGCAGTTGATCGTGCAATCGTTTCGAAAAGAGAAATTCGAGCTCCCGGCTTATTTTGTCGAACAGCGCGTCAACGACATTATCCGCGACGACTTCGGCGGGGACCGCAACACCTTTATCAAGACCCTGCAGGCGCAAAATTATTCGCTGACCGAATTCAAGAGGCTCGAGATGGAAAAGATCATCGTCCAGGCGATGCGGGGAAAGAACGTGAAACCGGTCACGATGATTTCGCCCACGAAGATCAACGAATACTACGCGAAGCATAAGGCCGAATTCACGGCGAAGGAGGAGGTCAAACTGCGCATGATCATGATCCCGACTCACGCGGCCGAGGGGAATGCCGCTGCCCAAAAAGCGATCGCTGAGGAGATTCTCGGGAAGCTCGCGGACGGAGCGCCGTTCGATCGCATGGCGCAAATGTATTCGGAAGACGCGTCGCGCGATCTGGGTGGCGACTGGGGCTGGGTCGAGCGCAAGACCCTGGCGGGTCCGCTGGAAAAGGTAGCGTTTAATCTTCCGGTCGGCCGGGTCAGCCACGTCATCGAATTGGGACCCAATTACTACATTTTGAAAGTCGAAGAGAAACGCGGCGGGGACACCCCATCGCTGGCTAAAATGCGGCCGGAGATCGAGAAGAAGTTGATGCAGGAAGAAACTCAGCGCCAACAAGAGCTTTGGCTCGCCGGTTTGCGTCAGAAAGCCTACATCCGGACGTTCTAAGTCCGCGGCGACTCTCCCATCTCCCTCTTCCATCTTGCGGCTCCCGGCGTCGTTTGTGACAATGCGCGATGCGCTGTCGCATCGGCATCACCCTCGGCGATCCCGCCGGCATCGGCCCTGAGATCGTTCGGGCAGCGCTCGCTTCCGGTCGATTACCGGGCAACGCGGAATATTTGGTGATCGGACAGGCGGCTGACTGCTCGTTAGGCCAGCCGACGAAGGAAACTGCGCGCGCCGCGTTCGCGGCGCTGGAGGAATCGGGCGCGCTCGCGCGCAAGGGGGAAATTCATGCCGTCGTCACCGGACCCATTCACAAAGCCCGCATGTATGAAATCGGCTTTCCCTTTCCCGGCCAGACCGAATTCTTTGCCGACCGCTGCGGGATCACGAATTTCGCGATGCTGCTGACTGGCGGAAAACTCACCGTCGCGCTGGTCACCACGCATCTTGCGCTTCGCGACGTAGCGTCAGCGCTGAAGAAAGATGAAATCGTCCGCGTCGGTTTGCTCCTCGAAGATTTTCTTCGGCGGCGAAAGATTCACGAACCGCGGATCGCCGTCGCCGGACTAAATCCGCACGCCGGCGAGTCCGGAGCGCTCGGCCGCGAGGAGATCGAGATCATCGCGCCGGCCCTCGCGGAATTGCACTCACGATCACCCCACTTTGCCGGACCCTTTTCGCCCGACACACTTTTCCATCACGCGGCGAACGGCGATTGGGACGGAGTGCTCTGCATGTATCACGATCAAGGTCTGATTCCTTTGAAACTGCATGCCTTTCACGAAGGGGTGAACGTAACCCTCGGTCTCCCGTACCCGCGGACAAGCCCGGATCACGGAACCGCCTTCGAGATCGCGGGCAAAGGTGTCGCGCGGCCTGACAGCATGATCGCCGCGATCACCCTCGCAGTTGAACTGACGCAATGAGAAACGCGCGGCGCTCGCATCCGAGCCTCTTGCTGATCGTAGTGGTCGTGCTGGCCTGGTCCGGCTGGCGGCCTTACGACCGCCTCACCTGGTGGCTGGAAATCGCGCCCGGGCTGGCGGCTATTATCCTTCTCGTCGCGACCTATCGCCGGTTCCGGCTGACGACGCTCTGTTACATTCTCATCGCGCTCCACATCTGCGTTCTTTGTGTGGGCGGGCATTACACCTACGCCCGCGTGCCGCTTTTCGACTGGCTGCGCCCGATCTTCGGCTGGCAACGCAACCATTACGATCGCCTCGGCCATTTCATGCAGGGACTTGTGCCGGCCGTCATCGCGCGCGAAATTTTTGTCCGGCTGAATGTTTTGCAGCGAAAAAATTGGATGCCGTTCCTGATCGTCTGCGTTTGTCTGGCGATCAGCGCGTTCTACGAATTAATCGAATGGTGGTCGGCCCTTCTTAGCGGACCTCTCTCGATCGACTTTATCGGAAGCCAGGGGGACGTGTGGGACACCCAGGGTGATATCTTCATGGCGCTGGTCGGCGCGACTTGCGCGCTCCTCTTCCTTTCGCACCTTCACGATCGCGCCTTGCGCAGAATCAATCCCGGCAGAGGAGCCGCGAAGTGAAAAAATACATCACCGTTTTCAATCTCGGGCTTCAGAACACTTTCGTTTATCGCTGGAACTATTTTCTGCGCGCTGTCTTCGGCTTGATCCCGCTGGCGGGCACCGTCTTTCTTTGGCGGGCAGTTTTTCGAGAGCCCGGTGGCGGGATGCACGGCTACACCTACGGCTCGATGATTTATTACTACCTGCTTACGATCGTCGTCTCAAACCTCGTTACGCCGACGGAAGACGAATGGCAGATCGCGTCCGACATTCGCGAAGGCCAGATTAATTCATTCCTGACCAAGCCGCTCAGCTATCTCGCTTATCGCTTCAGCATTTTCCTGAGCGGCCGCCTCGTTTTCAGCGCCGTCACCATCCCGCCAATCGCGCTCATCCTCTTTTATTTTCGTGACTACCTTTCGCTGCCGTCAGACCCGCGGACTTACTTTTGCGCGTTCCTTTCCCTCGTCATGGCGGGGGTCATGCAATTCTTCATCACCTACACCATTGCCCTGCTCGCCTTCTGGATTCTCGAAATTTCCACGATCGTTTTCATCGTTTACTCGTTCGAATATTTTCTCGGCGGCCAGATGTTTCCGGTCGACATCATGCCGGAGGGAATTCAGGCGGTGATGAAATGGCTGCCGTTTTATTATGAGCTCTTTTGCCCCATTGCCATTTTCATGGAACGCCTGCGCGGCCCCGAAATGGTCCAGGCACTCGCGATCCAGGCCGGTTGGCTTTTGTTAACCTGGGCCGCCGCGCGTTATATGTGGAAACGCGGCCTAGGGCATTATCAAGCCGTCGGCGGCTGAGACGTAGGCAGCCCTTGTTCCTTCCAAGCGCGCATGCCGCCCGCCATCGAACGCACATTCTTGTAGCCCATCTTCTGCAAACTCTCCGCGACGAGTGCGGAGCGGCTCCCTCCGCCGCAATAGCAGATAATTGGTTTCGTTAGGTCGGGGACCTGTTCCTCGATTTCGAGCTCGATCACTCCACGGCTCAGATGCGTCGCCCGTTCCGCATGTCCTTCGCGCCAGTCGTCGTCTTCGCGCACATCGATCAGAAGCGCTTCCCGAGATTCAACCTGTTTGCGAGCCTCGGCCGGCGAGATTTCCGTGATCTGTTTCTTCGCCTCCGCGACCAGTTTCTGAAAACGATTCGGCTGTTCCATCTTCCAGCCTCCGGCTGCTGGACTGGAGGTCAACCACCATCAATAATTCGCCTGTTGAAGACACGCCTCGCGATCTGCTGCCTCATCTTTGGTTCGCTTCTGCTTTTGCCGGCAACGCCGGCCCCGGCCAAAGATCTCGGCTGGCAGCCGCAGAAGACATGGCTCTTTGTCGTCGGCGTCTTGAGTTGGAAACACGCGGAAACCTTCGGCTCCTTCCCGGTGAAAAACCGGCGCGATGCCGCGCTCGTGGAATTTTTCCAGAAGAACGGAGTGCCCGAAACGCAGATCGTTTATCTCCAGGACAAACAGGCGACCCAACAACGGATCGACAGCGCTTTCCTCGCGCAACTAAAGAGGCTGCACGCGGATGATTTGCTTATCGTCTATTACGCGGGCCACGGTTCCCAATCCGATAAGGGCGACGATGTTTACCTGGCCTCTTACGATGCGGGCGATGATGAAGTGGATGGCTGGTCGGTCAATTCGATCCCGGGCCAAATCAAGGCCAACGCGAAATGCAAACGTGTGCTTTGGTTCCTGGATTGTTGCTACTCCGGCCAGGCCGCACAGGCGATCACGAAACAAACGGGCGGTCCCGAATATGGTTGCGTAACCAGTTCGGCGGCGAGCGAATCGTCCACCGAGCACTGGACTTTTACCGAAGCGCTTCTCGACGCGATCCGAGGCGCGCCTTACGTCGATCTGAACCATGACGGCGCCGTCACGCTCTCGGAGTTCGCCACGCACATCCAGGCTGACATGAGCGCGGCAGAGGAACAGCTCTCGACGTTCGCGACTACGAAAGGCTTCGAACGCGAGATGGTTTTATCGCACGCCGCGCCGCTCGCGAACCCAAGGATCGGTGAACGAGCGCAGGCGCGCGACAGCAACGGAGATTGGTATGCCTGCCGGATCGTGGAAGCGCGCAATGAGAAGCTGAAGATCCATTTCATCGGCTACGAGGAGGACGAGGATGTTTGGGTCGCGCCCGAAGAGCTAAAGCCGATCAAAGTCGCGCACTATGCCGCGGGCGCGAAAGTGGAAGTGCGTTGGAAGAAGCAGTGGTATCCGGCCACGATCTTGAAAGCGAAGGATGGCGCGCACCTCATCCATTACTCCGATTACGATTCAAAATGGGACGAGTGGGTCCCGTCCAAGCGCATCCGCAATCCGAAATCGTAGTTACTCGTAGCGAAGCGCGTCGATCGGATCGAGTTGGGCGGCTTTGCGCGCGGGATAAAATCCGAAAAAGACTCCGACGCCAGCGCTGACGAGAAACGCGAGAATGATCGAAGTGGGCGAAATGAGCGACGGCCAATTCTTCATCGCTGCGATCGTTTTTGCCGCAATGATGCCGGTGATGATGCCGATGATCCCGCCGACCGCACTGAGCGAGATCGCCTCGATCAAAAACTGAGTAAGAATATCGCGACCGTGAGCGCCCACGGCCATGCGCGTTCCGATCTCGCGCGTCCGCTCGGTCACGCTCACCAGCATGATGTTCATGATCCCGATGCCCCCGACGACCAGCGATATCACGGCGACTCCGGCCAGCAGCGCGGTCATCGTTTCGGTCGTAGCTGTGGCCGCAGCCGCGATTTCTTCCTGGGTGCGCACCGTAAAATCGTCGTCCCGCCCCTCACGAATGTTATGACGCTGCCGGAGCAGGGCGATGATTTGCTGCTGCGCCGGTGCGAGGTCGTTTCGGCTGGCCACCTGCGCGTTGATATTGCGCAACGTCGTTCCTCCGCCGAGCACACGTTTCATCGCGCTCGTGTAAGGCATGATAACGATATCGTCCTGATCGGTGCCCTGCGAACTCAACCCTTTGGGTGTCAGCACGCCAGTGACCTGGAATGGCACGTTCTTGATCCGCAAAACCTGGCCCACAACATCTTCGCTCCCGAAAATTTTTGTAGCTGTCGTTCGACCAATCACACAGACCTTGTTCGCGCCGCGCACATCCTGCTCGGTGAAGGGCGCGCCATCGGCTAGGGCCCATTGCCGGAGATCGAAATAGTCCGCCGACTCGCCATAAATGCGGGTGGACCAGTTTTGATTTCCGGCAGCGATCTGCGCGTTCGAAACCACTTCTTCGCTCACTAACGTGACCGCCGGGACCTCGCGCCGGATGGCTAGCGCATCCTCGATTTTAAGGGTGCCTGCGCCACCCAAACCGGTCCGGACGCCGCCCGTCGTCGTGCTGCCAGAAAATATCAGGATGATGTTTTCCCCAAGACCGGCGATTTGCGCCTCGACCTGCGCTTTCGCTCCGTTTCCGATGCTCACCATCGCGATGACCGCGCCGACGCCGATGATGATGCCAAGCGCAGTCAACGCCGAACGCATTTTGTTCCGGCGCAGCGCGCGGATTGCAATCTTGAAGGTCGAGAGCAGCCGCATCCGCCGCGCCAAACCGGCGCGACCCCCGAGAACGCTTGTAGTTTTGCTGTTCATGTCTCTGCCAAATTGTTCTTACACCTCGGCCGCCGGCTGAGCGAGCGCATCGATCGTTGTGATTTTTTGCAGTTCCGCCGAGGCATCGAGCCGCTCGAGAACCACCCGGTCCTTCAGGACGAGGCCATCTTTCATCACAATGTTGCGCCGGGCATACGCCGCGATGTCCGGCTCATGCGTGACCATGATGATGGTGATGCCTTTCGCGTTCAGGGTTTGGAAAATCTCCATCACTTCGACGCTCGTCCGGCTGTCGAGATTCCCGGTCGGCTCATCCGCCAGCAGCACTTCGGGATCGTTGATCAAGGCGCGGGCGATGGCGACCCGCTGTTGCTGGCCGCCGGAGAGCTGGCTCGGTGTGTGATCGCCGCGGCCCTGCAAACCGACGGCCGCGAGGACCTGTTCCGCTTTTTCCCGCAGCTCCAGACTGGTCAACGCCACTTCCGAATAGAGCAAAGGCAGCTCGACATTTTCGAGCGCCGAAGTCCGGGAGAGCAGGTTGAAGTTTTGAAACACGAAGCCGAGCTTTCGGTTGCGGACATCGGCCAGCTCATCGCGGCTGAGCGACGAAACGTTCTCGCCATCGAGAAAATAGTGGCCCGAAGTCGGGCGATCGAGGCAACCGAGAATATTCATCAGGGTGGATTTGCCGGAGCCGCTCGAGCCCATCAGTGCGACGAATTCGCCGTGCGCGATTTCGATTGAAACGCCGCGCACCGCGTGAACGTCCACCTCTCCGGTCCGATATGTTTTATGAATATCTTCCAGGCGAACCGCGACGGTTGCAGAAGGATCGGCCATGGAATTTGAGTCGCTTTAGAATCGGCGCGGGCCGCCGCCAAACGGATTAGCCGCGGGCGTCGCCGCCGTTCCGCTCTCCGTCATGCCGGTCACGACACGATCGCCTTCCTTCAAACCCTCGAGAACTTCCGTCGCGACGCCGTCGCTGATTCCTGTCTTGATGGTTGCGCTGACCGGCTTCGAAGCGCCCGCCGGCAAAACAGTAACCGTGCGCTCGACTCGGCGCTCCGAACGGTTTCCACCGGGCTTGCCGCCGGGGCCGGGGGAACGTCCGCCACCAGCCGACGGGTCGCGCCTCGGCGCGGCACTCGCGCTCGGAGTCTGGTCCGGCATGCGAAAACGAAGCGCGCCGTTCGGAATCTTCAACGCGTCGTCGCGATGCGCCGCCACAATGGAAACATTCGCGGTCATGCCCGGCTTCAATTTCGAATCCGGATTGCTTACGCCGATGACAGTGTCATACGTCACCACGTTTTGCACCGTGATCGGCGCGTTGCGCACCTGCACCACCTTGCCCTGGAAGGTCCGCGCCGGGAAAGCATCCACGGTGAATTCCACGTTCTGGTCGATCTCCACCCCGCCGACATCGGCTTCCGCCACGTTCGCGTCGATCTGCATTTTCGAGAGATCGTTCGCGATCGTGAAAATCACCGGAGCCTGGAGACTCGCCGCCACGGTCTGCCCGACATCCACGTTTCGCGAAATGACGATGCCGTCGATGGGAGAAGTGATCGTGCAATGATCGAGATCCGCCTTCGCTTTTTCCAGCGCGCCTTCCTTGATCTTCACGTTCGCCTCGGCCTGATGAAGGTTGGCCGTCGCCTGGTCGAGATCTGATTGCGCGGAATTCTGTTTCGCGACGAGCGCCTGGGTGCGCGCCGCATTGAGCTTGGCGAGATCAAGGGCGGCTCGCGCGTTTTCGAGTTCGCCTTCAGCCTGATTGACGTTCGCCTGGAAGACAACCGGATCGATTTGCGCGATCACCTGCCCCGCCTTCACCAGCGAATTAAAATCAGCGAAAAGTTTTTGAATGTTGCCCGAGACTTGGCTGCCGACCTGGACGTTCTGCACTGGATTGAGCGTGCCGGTCGCGGTAACGGCCTGGGTGATAGGTCCGCGCGTCACGGGCGCCGTCTGGAATGCCACGCCCGAACTGCTGGTGCATCGCCGAAGCAGAAGCGCCGCGAGAATCAGGACCACGGCACCGATGATGAGCGGGATGGGACGTTTGAACATGTTAGGCCTGGATCATCATGATCGGAGTTGAATCTAATACAACCGTGGCCGCGCGTCGAAGTTGCGTTCGTGCGTTTCGGAAGATTTGACTAATTGCACGCCGCGCCAGAAAACATTCCCGAGATGCGCCGTTATCTGGAGATTTGGGGAATCATGCTGCGCAACTCGCTCATTCGCGAGCTGAGCTTCAAGACGAATTTCATTCTTTGGATGATCGTGGAAGTGCTCTGGTTCTGCGGCCAGATCGTCTTCTTCAATATCATCTTCGGTCAGGTGGATCGAATCGGAGACTGGTCGAAATGGGAAGTGATCCTGCTGGTTGGAACCCACCAGATGATTGCGCAATTGTTCCAGGCTTTTTTCTTTGTCAACGTTTCCAACATCCCCGAGCTCGTCCGGATGGGAAAACTCGATTCGCTTCTGGTTCTCCCCATCGACAGCCAGTTTGCCGTTTCCACCAAACAATTCGGCCTCGATAGCATCCTCAATTCGATGCTCGGCGGTGTCGTCGTTATCGTCGCGCTCTCCAAGCTTCACATCACGCCCAGCGCCGGCACGGTCGTGCTTTATCTCGTCGCCATTTGTTTCGGCGTGGCCGTGCATTATTCGATCATGCTCAGCCTAGCGGCGGTCAGCTTCTGGATCGTCCGCGCGCAGGGCCTCGTTTACGGCTACTTCAATTTCCTCCATATCGCTCGATACCCGGACGTCATTTTTCCACAGGTCTTTCGCTTTATCTTTGGCTGGATCATTCCGGTTGTGATCGTGGCGAATATTCCCGCGCGCCTCCTGATAAAGCCGCTTGGCCACCCGGCATGGCTGATGACGCACCTCGTTCTCGCCGGATCGATCGCGTTTATCCTGTCGCGGCTCTTCTGGCGTTTTGCGCTGCGGCATTATTCGAGCGCCAGCTCCTAAATTCGCCACGAAATCTGCCCGGCGATTTGCTCGTTTTTCGCGGGTAAATCTCTTCTTGCGCCACCGAGGAAATGCCCTTAAGTAAGCCTCCGCTCGCGCCCGGCTAACCAACGGCGCTCCTGAAAATATGGCCAGCTCCCCGAAAAAAAAGAGTTTGAAAAAGCCTGCCAAAGCAAAGGCGCAGGCCGAGAAATCTTCGCGCCCGAAAGCGAAGTCGGCCAAGCCAGCAAAGAAGGCTCCTAGCGTTTCCAAGAAACAGCCGGCCAAAAAGGGTCCGAAAAAAGCACCCGTGCGTGCCGGGAAATCTCCCAGAGCTAACGGCGCTCAGAAAAATATTTCTTCGGGCCAGGAAATGATCCTGCCCAGCAAAAATAACAAACAAAAGCGGCTCGATCCTTTCACTCGCGGCCAAAAGGAGAAATTGCTCCAGCTCCGTGATGCCATGGTCGATTCCATGGCCGGCGTCGCGAAAGATAATCTCCGCTCCCGCGCGGAAGGCAGCGAGGCCTCCGCTTTTGGCATGCACCAGGCCGATGCCGGCAGCGACGCCTACGATCGCGATTTCGCCCTCAGTCTTCTTTCACAGGAACAGGATGCGCTTTATGAAATCGACCAGGCGCTGAAGCGCATCGAGCTCGGCACCTACGGCATGTGCGAAATGTCGGGAAAGCCGATCTCGCATGCGCGCCTCGAGGCGATCCCGTTCGCGCGCTTCACGGTCGAATGTCAGTCACAGCTCGAGAAACAAAACAAAGCGTCGCGCGTCCGACAGTCCGTCACCTCCCTCTTCGGCCTGACCGATGAAGAGGGCGCCGAAGGCGAAGAGGAAGAGGCCAAGACCGACGACAGCAAGGACTAGGTTATGGCGCAGGAAATCATCACTCTCGAATGCACCGAAGCGAAGGCGGCCGGGCTACCGGCGTCGCGTTACATGAGCACGCGGAATAAGAAGAGCCCGCGCACTCCGAACCGGTTGGAGAAAAAGAAATACAATCCGTTCATGAAGCGGCATACCCTTCATCGCGAAACGAGGTAATCAGCCATGCAACCAAAGACCGCCAAACGCCGTTCCGCCTTTCGCCGCGCCAATCGCACGATGCCGCGCCGCCGCATCGACATCGCCACCGAAGCGATCGATTACAAGAACCCCGATCTCCTCAAGAAGTTCGTGACCGAGAGCGGCAAGATTTTGCCGCGCCGCGTGACCGGCATGCCCGCGCACATGCACCGCAAGATTACCCGCGAAATCAAACGCAGCCGTTCCGTGCTGCTGATGAAGTAGAGGCGTCCCGCCTCCAAGGAGCGGCGGTTTGAAACCGCCGACCCAATTAAGACGGCGGTTTCAAACCGCCGCTCCTTGAATAAGCACCTCTGCGATCTTCGCGATTTCGTCGAAGGTATTATAGAAATGCGGGCTGACCCGCAGCCAGCTTCGGCCTTCGCGATCAAAGCGCAGCGAGACGACTATGTTGTTTTGGATGAGCGATTCCAGTAACTGCGCGCCCGGAATCCTCGGATGCCGAAAAGTTAGAATGCCGGAGCGATTTCTCTCTGCCTCCGGACTCAAAAATTCAAAACCGGCTGGCGCGATTTGATCCTTCAGCGTCTGGGTCAGGGACAAGATGCGGCTGGCAATGGCTGCCGGTCCTGTTTCCAAAAGAAGTTCAATCGCAGCGCCCAACCCTGCGATGGCCGCATGGTAGTAAGCGCCCGGCTCGAACTTTTGGCCGCCGGGGGCGAACTTGATTTCGCGCTGAGAAATGAAATTGCGCGACTGCACATTCCATCCGCCGATCGTGGCCGGCCGGAGCAAATCGCGCCGGCTCTTCTTCACATACAAAATCCCCGCGCCCGATGGACCGAGCATCCATTTCTGGGCGCCGGCACTGAGGAAATCGATCCGATCCAACGCGAGTGGAATCGCGCCAAGAGTCTGGATGGCGTCGACCGAAAATAAAACTCCGCGCTCGGCGCAAAGCGCGCCGATTGCGTCCAGATCGATCCGATAACCGCTGCAAAAATTCGCACTGGCCAGCGCCACGAGTTTCGTCCGCTTCGTTAGCGCGCGTTCGACGATCTCCGGCGTGATTTCTCCGATGCGCGCCGTCTCCAGCAGCACCGGCTTCACGCCGTGGCGTTCGAGTGCAAGCCAGGGATAAACGTTCGCCGGGTAATCATCGAGATAGCAGACGACCTCGTCGCCCTCCTTCCAATCGAGCCCATTCGCGATCGCGTTCAATCCGCTCGAGGTGGGGCCGGTGAACGCAATCTCATCCACTTCCGCGCCGATGAATCGCGCCGTCGCTTCGCGCGTTTTCGCGATGTGCTCCAGTTCGAGCTCGTATTGGCGGGCATCCGTCGAGGCGCGTTCGATCGAGTCGCGCATCGCGTCGGCCACTCGTCGCGGCAGCGGCGCATCCGAGGCGTGCGCGCAGTAGATCTTGCGCGCGCAAATCGGAAACTCGCGTCGTCGCAGTTCTTCGTCCGCGGCCAGCGCGGCGATCAGGCCTTCTTCTCCGTCCGCTCGCCCTGTTCGATTAGTTTCCAAAATTCTCGTGTCTTGCCGAGCTGATCGTCTTCCGCCATCGGCAGTTTGCTGCGGAAAAGAAAATCGCGAAACGTGTTTTTGTGCAGGACGCGGTGCACGGTTATGCCTTCGGCGCGCTTCTCAAAATAGATCCGGTAATCCTTCGCGCGATAGCGATGCAGCTTTTTTCCTTCCCGTTCGATTACGCCAAAGCGGCTTGCGTCGAGGTTATCCAGATCCTCGGGCAGGATCTGGAACTCCGCGAGCAACTCGAGCTGCAAGGTCTTCGGCAGCGCAGTCATTTCGGCCGCGCTTAGTTCGTTGAAGATGATCTGGAACATCGCCGCTCAACAATTACACGCGCTCCACAGTTCAAGGAAGGGCGATTTGAAATTGCCCCAGACGGCGGTTGGAAAACCGCCGCTCCTTGGTGCCGGTCAAACAAACACGCGGCGAACGCGGGATCCAATCCGTGTGATGATTTCCCAGGTAATCGTATCCGCGCTTTCAGCCAGTTCGGTTGCGGAAATCTCCTCGCCGCCCTGGCGGCCCATCAAGACCACTTCATCGCCGACGGCCGCGTCGTTAATCTGTGACACGTCGATCATCATCAGGTCCATCGTCACCCGGCCTAACAACGGACAGCGTTTTCCCCGCACCAGCACCGTGGCCTCGCGGTTCGACAGGTGCCGCGGATAACCGTCCGCGTAACCGGCCGACAATGTCGCCACCCGCATTTCGCGCGGCGTGATAAAAGTGCGGCCGTAACTGATGCCGTGACCCGCAGGCATGTCGCGGATCAACGCGATGCGCGTCTTCCAGGTCATGACCGGTCGGAGGAGATTCTGGAATTCCGGCAGGGGCGAAATCCCATACAGCATCACGCCGGCACGCACGATTTCGTGGGGCGTGTCGTTGAACGCGAGTGTGCCCGCGCTTTGCAAGACGTGCGCCTTGTAATCGCCCGGGACTTTGGCGCGAAATTGTTCCAGGACCTTGCGAAACCGGGCGAGCTGGTCGCGCGTGTAACCAGAATCTTCGTTTGATACCGGCATGTGGGTCGAAACGCTGTGGACGCGCAGATTGCGCAACGCAGCTACTTTCTTGAACGCAGCGACGCTTTCGATCTCGGGCACGCCCATCCGACCCATGCCGGTGTCGATTTTGAAATTAATGGAAACTGGCCCAACACGATCGAACGCTTCCGCTTCGTCAATCGTTGAGATGGTGGGAATGAATTCGCGCTCGACGATTGTCGATCTTTCGGCCGGCAGGGCAGGCCCGAGGATGATGACCGGATGCGGCAAGCCGGCTGTTCGAAGCGCGAGCGCTTCCTCGAGGTTTGCGACCCCAAAGAGCTGCACCGCACTCGCGACTGCTTCGGATACGCCGACCAGCCCGTGCCCGTAGGCATTTGCCTTGACCACCGCGAGAACGTCAGCCCTGCCGATCCGTTCGCGGACGACATTAAGATTGTGGAGGAGCGCGCTGCGATCGATCTCAGCCCAGCAACGATATGTGTTTTCCGCGCTCATTTATTGATGACCGACATCCGAGCCGTTTTCGGAACCGTGATGTGCGGCGCATAAAGATAAATCGGTTCCAGCGATCGGGTATCCTCGATTTCGCCGGCCTGATCGCACGCGAGATTCGCCAACTTTCGCGCAGCCGGAAAAGCCAAAAGGCTCTGAGGGAATTGCGGCAACGCTTCGGAAGAATAAATCGGCACGGTTGAATCACGAATCATTGATTCCAGTTCCGAAGTCGTGTGAAGATCCGGCCCTTCGATCACACGGCCGTCTCGCACTCGCGCCAGGAAAAACGATTGGCGCCGCGCGTCGCCGATGACGAAATACTCGCGCGCTTCGACCTCGAGCGCACAAATGGACGGCAAGCCGCTAAGCGTGGCCCGCGCTGCCGACCGCAAGCCCACAGCAGTCGCGATCGCTATGCGCACGCCGGCATAAGAACCGGGACCGAGCCCAACGACGATGGCGTCGGGCGCGTCGAAGTTTTGCAGGCAAAGGTGCAGGTTCTCGAAGAACAAGCCTGAATGCTTCCGATCGTTGGCGAAAGTTTGATCGAACGAGACCGCGTCGTCTTCGATCAAAGCAATACTTCCCTGAGGACTCGATAGCTCGAACGCCATCGTTTTCATCGCGGCGTTCCTTCTCTGATCACCCTAGTCTGCTCGTCTTTGAGTTCGAAGGAGACCCACTTCGCGTACTTTGGGATGAGGTCGCCATGACGGTCGGCCCATTCGATCAACGAGACGCCGTCGCCGAAAACGTATTCGTCGAAGCCGAGCCGCAGGATCGAATCGCGATCTTCGACCCGGTAAAAATCAAAATGGTAAACGGGCAGGCGGCCATCGCTGTATTCGTGCACGAGGACAAAAGTCGGACTGGTCACTTCGGCGCGGCTCTCGACTCCGGCGACGAAGCCTTTCACAAATTGGGTCTTGCCGGCGCCCAGGTCTCCGGTCAAAGCGAAGACATCTCCCTGACGCGCCTGCTCGCCGTAAGTTCGCCCAGCCGCGATCGTTTGTTCAGCGTTTTTTGAAATGAATGTATCCACGAGGCAATTTGCGATTTGCGATTTGCGATTTGCGATTTAGCCAGCCAATTCGCGTCAGCGGAACATCCGGGAATTTTTTTTGCCAGCGAGCCGGCAACGAGCGGGAATTTTCCGGAGAAATCGCGAAGAGCAGCTCGTAATCTTCGCCGTCGGAAATCGCATGCGCAGTTGTGCAACCGGCATTCAAGGGCAACGCCGCTTCATCTACTTCGAATCCAACACCGCTCGCCTGCGCCAATCGAGGCAGGTCGGCGCCAAGCCCGTCGCTCAAATCCATCATCGCGTTGACGCGAAAATTTTTGGTGAGCCAGAGCGACTCCGCGATCCGTGGGACAAATTCGAGATGACGGCCACGGAGCGAACCGCCCAGCCGGCCCGTGACAAAGAGCTCATCGCTCGCTTTCCCGCCCCCTCGGCCAACCCAGCGTTTTTCTTCGACGAACCCGGTGACGCTGATCGAAATAACCGCGGGACCTTTAATCCTGCTGGTTTCTCCGCCGACCACCGCCACTTCGAAGGCGCGCGCCGCCTTGTCGATCCCGCGATAAATCTTCTTTACCCACGCGAGCGTCTTGTCTGAAGGAAGAATCAACGTGACCAGCGCGAACTGGGGCACGCCCGACATCGCCGCGAAATCGCTCAAGGGCCGCGCCATCGCTTTCCATCCGATTCGTTCGGGCCGGCTATTTTTTGTGAAGTGAATGTTCTCCACAAGGCAATCGGTCTTGAGCAGTTGGAGCTGTCCGCGCCCGACCGATTTTACAATGGCGCAATCATCGCCAGCGCCAACGATGACTCCGCGATTGCGAGAAAGTTTCGGCAGGAGTTGGGCGAGCAACCGGTCTTCACCGAGCTCACTCAGCTTCATTGTTGGACCAACTCGGGGAAGGCGAGCGCGGTCAAGGTGAGGGCGTTAAAGAGGGCGTGCATCGTCATCGAAACGAGGATGGAGCCGCTCCATTCGTAGGCAATGGCGAAGCAGCTTCCGAGGACAAACAGCGGGGCGAACGATGGCAAATGGGCATGGACCGCGGCGAAAAGCAAAGAGCTCACCGTTATGCCCACGACGCGGCCGAAGTAGCGCCGGACGACGCCATACAAAAAGAAGCGAAAGATAAATTCCTCGGCCAGAGGTGCGATCGTGACCGCTAAGACGATGATCAGGATCCGCTGTTCGAGCGTGCTGGAGGAATTGAAAAGCTCCACGATCGCCTGCTTTTCCGGGACCCTTTGCAGGAGCCGTTGGGTAACGACGTCGGCGAGAAAAATCAGCGGATAGGCGGCGAGCATCAGGACACCTCCGGTGACGGCCGTGCGGAAGAACCTGATCTTGGAAAAGCCGCCTAACGAATTTAAATCGAACCCGCGCAGCCGCAAGAACCCGGCGACAACCAGCAACAACCCGATGGTGAAAAGCGCGCTCACGATCAAGTCGCGACTGCGCATGTGGTGCGTATGCTGGGAAGATCCCGCGAGCGTAAGTAGGAAAAAAAACGAGAGAAGAGTCGCCAGGATCACTTCGGGCCACCCAAATTTTCGTTCGGGCGGAGCGAGCGGATCCGCGACCCGCGCGCTGATTTGCCGCAGGAGCGACACGTAAATGTAAACGCCGGCTACGAGGAAAAACGCGTTGATCACCGCGCTAAGGGCCGGCAGAACGCCGCTCGAGTTCATGCCTCGGCGCCCCTCCTACGGAGCGTAGAAGCTCGGCAAGAAATAGGCGCGACCGCTTTCCAGTTGCGGCACCAGTTGTTTGGGAAGCGAGAGCTCGATTTTCGAATCGGTGCTGCCGAGAGCGCGAAAGAAGCGGCTGAACGTGAAGGCGGGACCGTATTTTACGATCGTGGCTCCCGGCGCGTTGCCGAGCTGCTTCGCCTTCGCGAAGGCATCTTCGATCTGTCCAACGTCATCGATCAATTTGTTATCGAGCGCGTCCTTGCCCGAAAGGATGCGACCGTCGGCCACGGTGTTGCGCAGGACGTCGGCCGGCACATTGCGTTCTTTCGCCACGATCCCGAGAAACTTCTCATAGGTTTTCATGACGAAGCTCTGAATGTAATCCCGCTCTTCCGGCGTGACGGGCCGCGCGCCATTCAGCATGTCCTTGAATTTCCCGCTCTTGAACACGACCGAAGCGAGACCGATTTTGTTGAAGAGCTGCTCGTAGTTCAGCGTCTGGATGATCACGCCAATGCTGCCGGTGATCGTGGTCTCATTCGCCATTAGATATTTTCCGCCGCAGGCGACGTAATAGCCGCCCGAAGCAGCCAGCGAATCCATGTAAACCACCACCGGTTTTTTCGCCCGGGTCTTGACCACCCAGTTATAAATCACATCCGACGCCGTCACTTCCCCGCCTGGCGAATCGATTTCGAGAACCACCGCGCGCACATGCTCGTCGTCCCGGGCCTGCTGCAGGGCCAGCCGCATGTCGTCCACCATCGTATCGCCCACGTTGCCGTTGAGGGACGAACTGATGAGGCCGCGCAGCATGATCACCGCGATTTTGTCACTGTTACCGCGGGCCCCGCGCTGCACGATCGTTTCACGAAAAGAAGGCGTCGGCTCTTCGTAGCGCGAGCTGCCGGCGAGACGTTGGAAGGCGGTCGCCGCCAGGACGAAATTCATGAGCACGCTCGCGCAAAGCGCCACGAAGAGAAAGATGCTCAGACAGCCCAGTTTTCGATTAGCCATGACCGGTGGAAGCTTGCGGAGAACGGGGCCGCGCACAAGGGGATTTCCCGGCTGCCACTACTCCGCTACCCCGCTCCACTGCTGGCTCGGAAGCTGCTTTTTCAGAAACCATGAATAATGCCGGTCATCTCCCGATGAGTGAGAAGGCACGCCGCGTCGGCCGACCCAAAGGAAAGCGCGGTCGCCCTCGGAAAATCGAAGCGGCTGAGAGCAGCGAGAGACCAACGGCAGCCGTAGGAACTCTCACGCGCACGAAAAGCCTTTTGCTCGCAGCGCTCCGCGTCTGGGAGCTCAAGCACCGGATCGGCGAGTAACGGGATTGGAACCAACGGCCTGAGGGCAGGCAGTCTCCAGGTCGCTCTACTTCTTCGGCTCGACCTTCACAAAGATTGTCTTCGGCGCGGTCGGGAAATACTTGAAGAGCGCGGGGCAGAGCCAGCCCTCCATCTTGAAGCGCTCGTTGTAGTACCAATTCCCGCCTGATTCTTCCCGGCGCCATTCCAATTTCTCAGTCGAACCCGGGAATAGCGCGGCGCTGAAGACCGCGCGAACTCCCTTCTCAGCATTCGGAATGTCGGCAACCATCCGGTCGATCATGGTATCGATCCCCGCGATAAACGGCTCGCGCGAAAGTCCGACCCGCGGATCATCGAAGACCCACATGCCTTCGTATTTGTAAGGCGCGATGACAAAGAGGGAATTCACCGGGGCCACGCTCGGAGTTCCCCCACCCCAAAGCAAGCCGGCCGCTGCGAGCGAGAGGATGAAGATTGCAGTTAACCGGCGCATGAATACTTTCGATCCAACTTAGGCGCTCATAGCTCAGCCGGATAGAGCATCGGATTTCTAATTGAGGAAAGAGGTTTTGCAGAGCTTTGCAGACGCCTCAATAAATCTTTGCTTTTCAGAGGGGAAAACGTCCAAAAAGCGCTCGCGTTTTTGCAATTCTTTGCAGACAGTCAGACAGCCGTTTTTGCACGAAAAAACCGTTCGACCGTAGAACAGGACCGTAGAAAAAATATCTGCCGGAAAGCCCCTCATGGACATGGAAACCCAACTGCGGAACCTGCTGGATGGCTGGGACCGCAAGACGCTCTCGGACCTGAAAGCGCAGGCCGACAGGGAGCTTAACGGGACGGCGCTGGAATCGCTCAGGGTCGATAACGGCCCGCGTGGTTTTGTCGTGATCTGCGCGACCGGGGAGCATCAAATTTCGCTCATCGAGAAAATCTTTGATTTCCAGGATGCCGGTCCGCACTGCGATTGGAACACGACAACGCTGTTCCGCCTGACTGTTGATACGGAGCGCGGGGACGGCCTGACATATCAGGAATTGCGCGACGCGACGAATAACCGAACCGCTGTGATTCTATGCGCAACCCGACCGGAAAAAATTCGGATTTTGGAAACGGCTTTCTGTCTGCCGCCGTAAATCCGATCAATAATATTCTGCGTTGAACCGCTCAACGTCGGATTCGATGTCCGCGCTGCCGGACGATTTGTCGATTTTGATGATGAGCCGCCCGTGCCGTCTTTCCTTATTATTTATGTCCTTGCAGGCAGTCGAACTCGACTCGACGAAATACGCCGAGGCCTTCACCACGATTTCAGTTTGCGTTTCCTCAGACGAATCAATGGCAAAATCCGCAAGGCCTTCCGGGTCGGGCGCTCCTCCATCCTGACAAAAATCCCCAAGCGGTAAGTCGCCCTCATTTTCCATGAGCTGAGTATGCACCGCGTCTTCAAATTCGTCGGTTCCCCATTTTGCCAAGCTATACGAGAAATTCATTGCAGCCGGACAATCCGGCTTATCGGGACGCCATGCAATCTGCGCCTCGCTCTCGCACCGCGATATTTCCCATCGGTGGATAAGGGAAGCAGCGAAAATCTTTCCCTCTTCCATTTTTTTAAATCGGTTCGGCGACGCAGTTCGCGTAGATTTCCCAGTCTCACTGTGGCAACGACCACACCCCATGTTTGGACCGAAAATGACGATTACACTCTGTGGCTAGGGCAACGAGCGAAGGTGAGCAACGCTGAAATCGCGAAAGCGCTGGGAGTTTCCGAGCGCGACGTTGAGGAGGGAATTTGCGAGCTTCAGTTTGTTGAGGCGGTCTAACCAAACAAGCCCCGCGACTGCCAACCCGGAAGCCTAGAGAAAAATTACTGCTGCCGCCAGGATGCCAGTGCCGTAGGCTTCCGGTCGCAATTCCCCTGTGCCCATGCCGAACATCTACTATTCGAACGAACTCCCGGACTCCAATTTTGCGGGGGATTGGGACGCGCTCTGTCAGTATTGCGGGCGTTCCCATCGCGAACATCTTTGGAAAGAAAACCCCGACCCGGCATTCAAACATCGAATGCCGTGCGAGCCGCAGAAGCGCGCGATTCGAGCTGAACAGCGGTCAACGGTTCGCTGGGCCAGGGTGATCTTTCTCGCTGGCTGGGTCGCTATCCCGTTAGCAATCGCCGTCGCCGGATTCGCGAATTGGTGGGTCGGCTTTGCTTTTTTTCTGATCGCTCTTTTCAAAATTGGCTGGCGTCTCGTGGAATCCTTCGGTTCGCCGGAAAAGTGGGTGCCAGGCTACAAAGAGCGAAAAGCAAAAGAGCTGGAACATCGGCACTATATATATCATTGCGAACGCAACCCCGAAGGATTCGAGCGGCTAAAATCCGAGAATCTCGAGACGGAAGATCGCGAAAATTAAACATGGCTTCCGACAAATGGACTGAGCGCGTTTCTGCGTGTCCCTGTGGAAAGGGCAGGATCGTTGCGGATATTGATTCCCCGGATAATCCGTGGAGCAGGCCATCCCGGGAACTCCGCATCGAGTGCGACGATTGTGAGAAACAGTGGGTATTGAGCGGCGAGAGCGAACTGGTGGATCGCAAAACCCACGAAGCATCATCCGCCGTTTGGCATCGTCTCTACGAAATTGAAAAGGAACTCGAACCGCTGGCGAGCCGGGCGCTTGATGAAATGTTTGAGAAATCCCCTGCACCGACATTCAAAGCCGAGCGCCAGATGCTCACCGAAGCGCGCCTTTGCTTCGCTGGGCCGATTGTTTACCCGCGTGAACGGAAGGCCGGGGCGAGTGTCAGCGAACTATGCGAACCGTTGAAGAATTTGCCGTGGATCATATCGCGAACGACTAATCCCACATTGCTGGCTAAGCTTGAACCACTCGCGGGTGAAAAAGCGAACTTGGAAGCATCGCGAGAACGGCTTTGGAAGGAAATGAAACGTATTTCCCTACGTTCTCTGCCACCGTAACCGCCACGGGGAAACCGCCGTCGGTTCACCGCCCATTGCCGTTGCACTCAGACGAGGGTCAAGTTCAGCGCTGATACGAAAATATCTGCCACGAAGGGGCGACAGCTTGTTTCGCCGTGTAATTGGCGCGCCGTTTGTCTACCCAAAGCGGTTGTGATCGGTCTGCCACCGGCTAATTGCACGCTGTAGCGCCTCGACTGGATCGGCTTGGGATTGTGCCCACTCTAGTTTTACCAGCCGTATAACGATCCTTTCATCGCCAAATGCGCTTGCGAGCAGAGCGGCACAAGACACGGCCACCTTAGAGGTTTCACTTTCTAATAGCTGTCGCTTGAAAACCGTGGATTCTAGCGCGCTGAGGCACGCTTGAAGTTTTAGAGAACGCAGTCCGTGTTTTGCCTCATTGCCCTGAGTCGCGCCCGACGGCCATGGGGGCCGCACCGGCGGTATATCCGTCGCGGGACGCGCAGGGTCGCTGTGGTAGACGTTCGCAGTCCGAGATTGGCGGTCGACTTCCCAAAGAAATCGGCTACGGCGCAACCAACCCAAGTATCGACAGAAGGCCAGACAAAAACTGCTCCAGTAAAGGATCAGATTCAGGAAAAACACGGCGAGAAAGAGAGGTGCCAATGGGGGAAAACACAGGCCGATGAGCACGAGGACCCCCACTCCAATCGCGAGGTAAGGCTTAGGGATGTCGCCGAAGATTCGATCTCGATTCGCAACAAACCGCTTCAAATGATGAAGCGTGCCGAAGATTAAAAAGTCCCGACCCACGGTCGCCCGCTGTTCACGAGAAAGAGTTGGAGCACTCCACCTGACGTAAAGCAACGGGACGCGGTAGACACTCATTTTGAGCGCGCTAGGAGTTTTCTCCTCAGAAAGGCTTCTCAGCCAGCGCTTCTTGCTGCGCGAAGTAATTTACGAACTGGGTCGAGCCGATGGAGGGTTGGCGGAAAGCCAAATCGGTGGAACAGGGCGACAAGCTGGCCTTGTTCCGCTGACCATGACGAGTCCGATGTGCTCTGCCAAGTCAGCGAATTTGCATCGAGTAACGTCTTAATTTGCGAAGCCGAAAAAGCATCCCTCTCAAAAATTTCTACTCGGCTTCGATCATCAAGGAACAGAACAGAAATTTTGAATCCTTGGAACGCGTAGATGCGAATTTTCTGGCGAGGGTCTTTGTTCTGTTTCTTCTCGGTTGGATTCCCATAGCGTTGGGTGATTTGCAGCTCTGTATCACCAATTCGCGCCAGGAGCAGCGTGGAAGGAGCGATCAGGAGGAAACTCAACGGGAGGAACGAAATCTTGCTCACTGCTTTATGGCAAAGCAGGAAGTAAGCCGTGACTCAGGGCGGTGAATTCCACGGACGATACCGGGGCGGCTCCCAAGTGCCCCGCCGTGGAAGGTTCATATTACGGCATGTAGCGGGCGAGAACATCGACTTGTGTTTCGTCCAAAACCGATGCGTCATTTCGCGAAAAAGCATATCGTCGCCTTTGCTGTCGAACCATTCGGTCAACCACCAGCGACGATGATTCGGCGGGCTCACGTGACGCGGAAAGGGAACAATCGTTTCGCCATCCTTCCCAGGGCCAGCGTAGAGGCGTTCGATGTGCCGAATCGTGACATAGAATCGAAGCTGGAGAAGGTAGGCCGCTCCGTTGCTAATTTCCGGCCAGTCGTCGGAAAAACACCAGTGTTCAATCGCAGGTTCAACCGCCTCTTTGAACTGACCCTCGAACGACCGCCAATACTCGAAATATCTAACCGCTCGCCACATCGACGGCATCCAAGGCTCCGGCAAGTGGTTATAAACATTCCACCCGAGCTGTTCCATGCCGTGCCCGAGGTCGCAGGTTAGATCAAACCAAGCCTGTCGGTCGTCGCTCCGACTGTGTAGATAAACCTCATCCATTGGAGCCTATTCGACACGTCCAAGCGACATCACGTCTTTTCTTCGATCTCTGCAATCGTCGCCGACGCGACGCCATGCGCAACCAGCAAAGCTGGCGTGTCGAAGCGGATGCGATGCCCGAAAAGAACATGTTGAACGCCTAATGCTGTGATCGCCGTTTTTAGTTTGTCGGTATCAGACGGGGCGACGAGGCCGCCATACCCGTGAACAATTACGTTTCTAATTGTGTGCAGATGCCGAAACGATGCCCACGATGCGAAAGTTTCAAAGTCAATTACACCTAAGCGAGACAAGAAAAGCTTTAGACGACCGAGGCCGTTGCCCGTCATATCGTTCAGCTTGAAGGCCGATGATTTCTCTGCCTCCTCTGCAACGCCGAGCAGTCGTGCGTCTACCAGGCTAGCCAACCCGACCACCATTAGGTTTGCGCGATTGCTCACCGCTAATGAAAAGTGTGTGAGATTCATTGCTGGATCATCCGACCACGGCTTGCTGTCCAGCATCCGTTGTCTCTGCTCAATGTCGTGTTTGTAACTAGCTAGTTCGTGGAAAAATATGTCGGGCATTTTGGGGTCTTTTTGTCGAGCGATTGGAATTTAGGGGGCGTCAACCGGCTCCACGCGGGTTACTCCGAAGTGGAAGCTTTTATCCGTGTCCCGTCCTTAAAAACCACCGTATCCGGGATGAAGGAGAAGCTCAGCTTTGTCATATCGGTGTTACGCAATTTGCTGTCGCTGCTTTCGAATTGGTTGTAGTGCATGCTCCCCAACCACGAGGCGGTTTTTCCGGCGGGTATGCCGTCATCGTAGCTCAGATTTATTTGTTTGATAACGTCGCCGAACATGTCTTTGAAAACCGTCGTTCCTTTGACCCCGGCAATGTCTTTTGTGCCGTTATTCGCGAACGCCAACTCCATCGTAATTTCGTCCGAATAGCTGCCGGACTTGTAGTCCGCTTTTCGAAAGCTTTTACTGATCAAAGCAACCGTCAAAATATCGTTAATCTGCCGCTGTATAGCTTCCTTTTCGGCGGTCACTTTTTCCTTCAATGCCTTCGCTTCGGATTCTTTGTTTGCCTGTTCCTTTTCAAAGGTTCGTTCAGCTTCGATCATCTGACCGACCGTCATTCCATCCTTACCGAAATTTTTGACCCCGAACGCCTCCGCCATTCTGCGCCGGACCAAATACGCACCCACGAGTCGTTTTTCGTCGTCAGGGAGTCTTTTGATCGCCGGGGCAAGTTCGCTCTCCCACTTCGACGGATCGGAGGAAACAACGGTGTTTTTCGGATCGGGGCCGATATAGCGAGACACAGCGGAGAGCGCATCTTTGGGATCGGGGCCGATGTAACGATACCAGACCACGCCGACCGCCCCACAGATGAGGAGGAACGCAACGCAAATGAGGAGTCCGACTCCAATCCATTTCGCTTTGGTCATCTTCCGGTATATTGTCGAACAACCTTCAGTCAGGCAAGTCCCTTGCTTCTCGCGAACATAAGTATGCGACTCTTTCGAATTTGGCTGATCCTTGCGCTTCTTGCATTGGTTACAGGTTGCAGCTCAGGCGCGGATTCAACCGCCGACAAATTCATGTCGCTGCTCGTCCAAGGGAAGCATTTGGAAGCGCAGGAGATGCTTTCTAAGGACATGCGCAGCATGGCGACAATGCTTGGGGGTGTGTCGAATCAGTCCCTCAATCCTTATTATCGAAGCGGGCACTTCAAATCCTTCACCCTGAGCCAGACGGAAAAAACAAATAACGCCGTTCGCTACAAGGTTCGGGCGATTACAAGCGATGGCCAGGCGTTCGACGACTTTCTCGATTTAGTTCAAGAGGATGGAAAGTGGAAACTTTCGCGGTTCTAGAAAGCGACCGTCCATGCCTGAGACACCCCCGAAATCACGAGTCGCGAACCAAGCCGCTCGGCCAAGGCGACCCGCGCGCACAGACAAACTGGTCTGGCAGGAGGCCGGTGCGCGCTGCGTTTTTTGTCCTGAGCGTGACGTGGCCGCGTTGCAGGTTCATCACATTGATTCCGACCGAACGAACAACGCCTTCGACAATCTGATTTTGGTCTGCGCGACCTGTCACACGAAGATAACCGCAGGCGTGATTTCAGAATCGGAAGTCATCACTAGAAAGCGACAGCTAAAATTCGAGCCGCAAACTGCCGCCGCGCCGATTTCAAATGGCAATTCGAACGTGATCGTTGATCGCACCATCAACACCGGCACGATTGCCCACACGATCAACAAATTCGCGAAGGGTCGAACGCCCCGGATGCACTACCCGCAGGGAACGATTGGCGCGGACGCGATGCGAAAGAATTATATTGGCTACCTGATAAAGCGTTATTTCGACTGGCGAAAGGCCGATGCCAGCTATGGCTCGCGCCGACCGTTCTCGCACGCCGTCATTCACACGAACATTGAACAGGATTTTGGAGCCAAGACCTTCTTTGTGCTGGTCGAACGATTCGACCCGCTAGCCGGTTACCTCCAACACAAAATCGACAACACGATTTTAGGGCGGAACAAACGAAGCAGAGGCGAGCGCAACTATAAATCCTTTAGCGTGTATCAGGCGGAACAGAGCGCAAAGTGAGCGAGCCCACCTATCGCCCAGGCAGCTACATCACGAACCACGAGACGCTGGATAAACTCTGTGAATGCGGGTGGCGCACTTCACTGAAAACTGACGGGCGGAAAACAGATTGGCGCGGTCAGGCGGCATCCGTTGTTTTCGGGAAGCTGTTCGCAACGTGCATTAGCTTTCTTCGACTAAATCCCAAAAGCACCTATTACCGAAAAGACCCGCCTGACCTGTGGGATTTGCCATCGGCGGCCACTCTCTGCCGCAACCTCATCGAATCGTTTTACGTGCTCGCCTACCTCGTGGAATCTCCAGCAGACCAAGAGACCCGCGATTTTCAAAAAGCACTTTGGGATTATCACGCTGCGCTTGAGCGTCACGAATTACTGCGGGTAGGCGTTCCCGACTCAAAAGGCTTACCGGATGTGCAAGCCGAGCATGAGTCAGCGCGCATCGCGTTGGAAGCTTTGCCGACATTCCAGCAACTCTCAGAGCGCCATCTGGCGGAACTCTTGAAGGGCAAAGCCTTCATGCTTCCGTCGAAAGTCGATCTCAGCCGCGCTCTGGGCATTAGCGAAAAATTTTTTCGGTTTCACTATCGCCATTGCTCCAGCTACGCGCACACGTCGCCCTATTCCGTTTCACGTCTCGGCTCGCTGACGGCGGGGACAGAAAAAGGAGAACGTGCATTCAGGATTGTTGCCGGGGCCGCGACCGCCTATACCGCGCTCGCGCTGCGGGAGTTTTTGCGCCTGTGCCCCGATCAACACGATTCGTTATCCGTGGAAATCAAAGAAGCGGTTGCTCTCTCGGAGGGTATGCTTCGCGATTGGGACTCGCACACTTACTCAGGGAAAAGCGACAGCTAAATTTCCCGTCTCAAACTGCCAGGGCGGTAGTTTTCAAACGGGATCTTCTTTCCTGTCGGCGATTTGCAGCGCTGTAATTTATCAAACTGCTTTCGCCGCAGCTCTCGCCAGCGCCCGCCTGAGCGCCGCGACCATTCGGCCTTGTAAAACCTTTTCGCCGACAGCGGCCGCGCGTTCCGCCGCCGCGCGATAGCCGCCGGTGTTTGAATCAGCTTGTGCGCACCGTAGCCGATGCCCGCGCCGACGCCAGCCGCCGCGCCGATTCAGCTTTGCGGAGCAACTCGCCTTTGACGAGCATCCGCAGTTCGCCGCCGATTGCTTTCAAGCGCTCGGCAATTGAACCCTTGCCATGCAAGAGCGCATCAATTGCAATGGCGCTCGCCGCCTTCCCTGACAGCAGGTCGTGCGTCAACGGCCCGCCGTCATCACTCTCTGAATGTTTCTGGGCGCTTTCTACGGCCTTTAGCGCGTCCAGGCGGTCAACATTATAGCTACCCGCAAGACACGCACGGACAATTCGAGCAGTTCTTTTTCCGTTACTCTTTCGATTCGCCGCACTCGCGTTCGCGCTTCAAAGCAAAAAAGCTGCTGATTGAACTTCGCCGAAAACAAACCGGCATTGCTCGTGGGATGCTCAACTGCATCTATTCACTCTCGATAGTATCGCGGACATCAAAGGATCGACCTGATGTCGGCGAGGGCGGTTGGATACTGCTTAGCAATCCATTTGGGAGCCTCGATTGCAGAGATGCGCCCCGAAAGTGGACGGGTCCGGCGAGTCGCCACGGCGAAACAGTGAAAGCTTATGCGAGCGTAAATTTCGGGTCCATAGAGGCCATCCCAATTCAGATCGTCTGTGGGGTCAGGAGCATAAAGCAACAGATACGGATTCTGAGAAAGAGCTTCAGCAGCATGATCAATAACCTCATGTTCCCTGAATACAATGTGATGCGGATGCGGCGGAGATTCGGGCGCAGATTCGTCGAATCGGTGGTAACTCACGATATAGTCACCATTGCGTCCCGCTCCGAATACAGGTGCGTATAGCTGAGGCCCGGCTCCTGCGGCATATAGCTTAAAGGTCATACTGAGATCGACCGGGACCGTGGATTTAACGCGGCACCAAGCGTGGCCGTCGCCACTCTCACCCGAAAATGTCGGCAACACGTCAGGGGAGTTAAGGTGGAATTCGCCCAGCCGTATGTCAGCCGATATTCCGAGCATGGCGCAAAGGACTTTGACGTGCAGGGCGTGCTCACGACAAAACCAGCCGCAATCCACTGTGTCGCCCCGCTTAAACGGAGGAACGGTGTAAAGGAGGTTTAGCTCGGCTGCGACTATTGTTCTGAGAGTGTGCCGAATATTCACAACGGGGTTTTACATTGTATCACCGACCGTTGCCTGAAAAACAGTCGAATCGGAAATCCTTTGTGCGCCGACGTTGGCGAATTCGTCGAACCGCAATTCGCTGAATCCTCAATGGTTTTTTGTCACATTTCGAAAGCAGAAGGCCGGTCTCCCTAACTATTCCTCAAAGAAAGGAAACCCCCAACGATGGATACAGTTGTATTACTCACGGAGTTGGTAGTGCTGGCCTTGAAGCTCTACCTGCTTTTCGCGCGCTAACCCCGCCGGTGTGATCGGCGCGGCCCCGTCCCATGTATTATTTAACGACTTTAAGTAAGACATGGGAGACCGGAAAACAATTATCACGCGCTGAATTTGAGCACTGTCGCCGATCTGCTTCGGTTCAACCCCCAAAGAGACTTCCTTGCTACGGCGGCGGCTTAGGACTACTACCCGCACTCGGTGTTGGAGTCACCGCGGTGTTGTGGACGGCATCGACGCAGAGGGCGAAGGAGTGCTCTCCCGGGGGCGTGTCGCAAGAATTTCCTCGAATGATCTTTTGGGACCGGATACATCAAGGAGTTCATAGCCGGCAAAAACGGATTTCTTTACCCGGCGCACAACCGAAAGCTTCTCCGGCTCGGCCAAGACGTAAGTTTCGTTGTCCTCGAATAAAAGACGGTAAGCCACTGAACGCTCTTCCAGCTTAGCATCCATTTTGATAGCGGCTATCGCGTCCCCTTTTGAACTTTTGGGTACAATCAGTCGAATGTCGGAAGGTGCGCCGCCGCCATATTCTTGAGCAATAAGTGGGAAGCCGTAAGCACTAAACCAAACAACGTAGCGCAATATGCAAATCACGATAATTGTCACCGCTAGAGAGCGTCCCGTGCTTATAGTTAAGGCCCAACGCCCTTCTATTCGGCGAGGGGCGAGTGCAAGAAAAATCACCGAAAGCGAACTAAAGACAACGAGGCCCCCAAAACGGTCCCACGCAATTTGCAGTCGTGGGTAATTGACCTCTGGCAACCTAAAGGGTCGGTCAAAATAAAGGTTAGACGCGAGGATGAACGCCACCAACAGAGCAAAGAGCCAGAGCGCCCCTTGCCCCGCAAGGCGTTTCCCTCGTTGGAACCAGGAACGACGTGCTTTCCCCGGCTCTTCGTGGTCGAAAAACAGGGAGAGGAGAAACGCCCCGAAATTGAAAAATGCCCAAAGAGATAACAAGGGCAAGACGAGGTAAAAACCAGTCAATACATACTGCGCCCGCAGGAGAGACAGAGAGGTTATCCCAAATTGCGAGTAATGAAGCAGCGTGACGCCGAACCCGAGCGCATACAACGTTGCCACAGTCACGGCGCCGATGGCCGCGATTTCCTCAGCCCTTTGCTTTGGGAGACTCAAAGTCATTCCCTACAAATCCTACGAGCTTTTCCGTTCTTGTAAAAGAAGCGCGCGTAATCCGCGAGAACTACGCGCCAGCTCAACATGGAAACTATGCGACGGACAGCGGATTCCATAGCGGGTTGAGAGGCTTGCAAGAATAATCCTCGTCGAGGTCGGCATCCCACTTCAAGCGACCGTCACGACTGATTTCGATGACGTGCCTAATGTCGGTAAACCCGTAGTAGCCCTGAGCTAAATACTCGGTCCGACCCCGCCGAACGGAAAATATTCCCCAATCATTCCAAACTCTGTCAGCCCTCACCGCAAAATTGACTGCACCTGGGAGGCGCATACTTGGGAAGCCGACCGTCGAAAAGGAGGGATATTTGTCGAACATGCTCATGGCGACGGATGACGAAAGCTCATAGTTATCATCCCAGTTCATCAAGCAGTCGAGCAAGAAGCTGTCTGCAATTAGCAACGAAGTGGCATCGTCACGATTGCACGCATTGATCATGTCATTGATGCTTGCAGATTCTTCCCTCAGCAGAGTGCCGCGCCCCGTTCGCTGAATCTGGTATAGCTCCCCAATAGGAATAATCCGATTACCGTGTCCGGGCAGAAATGAAAATTCTGTTAGGACTACCGGATTTTTCGGACGCTCATTCGCGCGGATCTCTGCAAATGCGGTATCGGCGCGGTCGGCAAGGTAGAGCACCTGAAAGCCCTCCGAGTTGGCTCTGCCAAGCGCGGCTGGCACTCCCTTTCGCCAGATCAATTCATCCACAGATTCGGGAACCTCTGACAGTTGGAGTAAGCGTGCGCGACGGTAGCGCCAATCCCCGCCCCAATTAACGTGCAAGATCGGATGCCGCTCGACTAGCTTTTTGATGAAAGCCTGTTTCTCAGGTTGCGACATGGTCGGGAAATCTGCAATCCCGGTGATTAGATCCTTCAAAGGAACGGGAGGAAACTGTTCGGTAATTGTTGGCGGGTTTGCTGTCACTTGCTCAATGTCATCCGCCAACTATGCAGTATGGTCAATGCACACTCGGGTACGCATCGACCCGCTTGAGCTAACCGGGGAACGAAACAATATTATGGAATGCGCCCTACAATTGACGAATTGAAGAGCCTTTGGTTGCACGCTTACTCACGGTCATCTTTGATCCAAGCCGACGGCTGGGTTGTGGATTTGGAAACCACCGATCCGCGAACAACAAAATATCGGGCGCTGGTCTCCGCCATCATTGTGGCCTACTGCCGACCCTTCACCAAATCGCAGGTGACAAAATCGGAGCGGGTTGTTCCGCTCTCGGCCGTCGAACCGCCTACGGAGTTGGATTCGACGCACCGCAACCTTATCGGTTTGCGAGATAAGGTAATCGGCCACGCGGACGCGCTCCCGGCCAAAAACCATGATGAAACTCCGAACAAGGTGCTAATTTTCCGGGACGCCACCGGGTTTAACCTTCACACCGTCTTGACCTCAGACATAGCCAGGGAAGAACGGCAGAAAATCCGCCAACTTTGCGCCCATTTTAGGGCCTATTGTGATGAGAAACTCAATCCATTGATGGCCAAGTTTGCGGGCGACGTGCCCGCGTTGCCGGGCGTTTACGAAGTGATGATAACTCCTGAACCGGAAGAGTGGTTCAAAGCGGTATCAACCGAAGCATGGCAGCAAATGCAGGACGAATCGAGTGGCAATGCGTAAAATACGGCTCTCGCAAGGCAAGGTCGCGCTCGTTGACAACGGCGATTACGAGTTTCTCCTAAACTTTGGGCTGTGGACGGCAAGGTGGAAGCGCGCAACGGATTTGTGGTATGCGGTCCGCCGTGAGGGGCGCTACCTATACATGCACTCTGTTATCAAGGAGATGATTGAGGATCATGGCATCCCGGCTGGCATGGTGATAGATCATCTGGACGGTGATGGATTGAATAATCAACGCGCCAATCTTCAAATTGTTACGGTCGCAGAGAACGCGAGGCGATGGCACAATCGAAAGCTAGGCTTCGTCAATTGTCGCCCTCCCCGGCTAGGCCACCGTCGGATCGTCGTTGCCGTCCGCAGCCACGCTTGAGCGAAGCGACAATCTTCGCCTCGTCTGCAAATCCGGCTCTCTGGAATTCGCCGACAACAGTGATTAGACGATCTTGTCGCTTCCGCCATTCGTGCCCCCGTAAAAGATCAGTCTCGGATTTGAATTCTTCTGCGCACTCCCGAAGCGTCCCGCCTTGTCGCGCTGCGAGTTTGGCCAGCGTCAATGAGGATTCATACCCCGAATGGATGAAACTTATACTTCCCTGTCGCAGCAAATCGGACATGCGCGCGGTATGGCCGGGAATGTTGCGACTTAGCCCAAGTACGTATTCGGTCTCAGCCCCCCCGTGGATACATCCATGCATGATTTTTCGCAGACTTGCATCCGTGGGCGGCTCAATCGAAAAAATCCTTTTCAAGATTGATAATCCACCCGTACGCAGCATGTCGTGCAGGTAGATTGACTCCGAAGTTTCGACTGAAAACGGGCGTAACCCAAGATCGAGCCAACGCCCGGCACTCTCCCATTGTTGAGAGGCAACATCGTAACTGAACGTGACGAGCATCGCTTCAGAGGCAAAATTGCGCGATTCCGGCACATTGAGAAGCAGATCGATGATTTCTTTATGGCCGCCGCGCGCCGCAGCTTGAAGCGCATATTCAACTATCCTCATGTTAAGCGGCGCAGAAATCTTCATCGCCCATCGCGCCGTATCAGGATTGCCAATGGCCGCGGCACGGCAAACGACGTGCGAGTAGTCGCTATAGAAATGCCCTTCGTTCGGAGGAGTGCGATGGAGTAGCGCTTCCGCTGTTCCCAAGAGACCCACTCCTAAACAGGAGTCGAGCAATTGACTATGGCTGCGCGCTAAAGGTTGTCTCAATGCGATGAGCTCAGCGCAGAAATGATCAGCTTTAGCATTCATTCCACTCCGCATTAAAGCGAGGAATCCATTGTCGCTCAGTTTGCTAAGTCCCTGCTCAGTTAAGCCATCAGTCGAATCGCTTCGTAGCTGTCGTCGAAGACGGCTCAGTACTGCGGCTTCCTCCGCGGAGCGGCGATTTGTTCTCGGGACCTTCCCGGCACGCCGTGCAATCGCTGTTTCGAACAATTCACTCATACGAATTTCGCCCGGATCCGTGAGCCAGCGAAATGTCGGAGCGCCAGCTTGAGCGGCGGCAAAGCGACGCAGCGCTTCCGTCGCAAAACCACCGCACATGACGTAATCGCCCTGCCGAAGTTGAGTACCCGCTTCGGTCCATTCGAGATAATCCACCCCAATGTACGGCATCCCCAACCATCGCGCTTTCACCTTTCGCCGGAATACCCAAACCAGCGGGATAGTAACGCCGCCCCGATGCGGGCGGGCGTGCCCTACCGAAAATCCTCGTGACACGAGGCCGGCATTCAGCCAGCGATCGGCCTGGCTGTGCAACGGAGAGTGGTCGATTACCCGGATGAACTCACCAAGCTCATCGAGGAAATCGAAGAGCCGTTCTGTTTGCTCTGAAAAAAGCGCATCAAAAATATCTTCGAAATCGAAGTCCGGCCATTGCGCAAAGGCTAATGTCTCTCTCCAATAATTCGATTCCGATCGGCGCACGACATCGCCGCGCATTGAACCAAGCACAGAAGTCCACCAGATTGCGACGCCAAGATGCGTATTGCCTTCGATTTCGCCCGTAAGCCCGGTGCGGTCGATAAAAGGCCCGATTAGCGGCGATGTGATTGCGAGCTCTGGCAACATTGCAGAAAGCGTAAATCCTAACTACCCCTCCTTTTATGATCCACTCTGCTGGGTGATACAGGTGTTTTGAACTCGTTAAGATCGACAAGCGCGTCGTCGTAGAAAGAAGTAATATTCGTTAGGGTCCGATTGTGATAACGCATCAACCAGCGGTATTTCGAACGTACTCCTTCTGACTCGGCCTTTTGATATGCTTTGATTAGTTGGTCTCGGTGCCGTTGCAAGCCTTTCAAAGCGCTCTTGTCGTGCGAGTCGTTGAAAATGCGCTGCCGTTCTTCAGCTGGCCGCTTTCTATCCGTAGCAGCATCTCTATCAGCAAGTGAATCGAAGAAATAATTATCTGGCGCCGCCATGTATCGCACGTAGTCGAGGAAGCAAAATCGCTCCCCCCTCTTTTGATACGGGGACTTGAATGGCGAAAAATAGTCGCGCGAGGGCTCTGAATTTTTCGCATAAGCCTCAATCCCGGGCAAGCGTCGCAACGCGGCCACTGTTGCGGGACTGATGAGGATGACGGGGTACGTCGCACGCTCGGACTCCAATTTGTATGCGCGGACGAGCGCTGGACTGAGCAGAATATCATTGTCGAAATGGAATGGACCAATGCTAATTCCGCCGCGAAGGAAGATGCCCTCCATGGTGCAGGCCATCTGGGCCAGGATGATTTGATCCACAAGGCTCATTAGCAGGTCGAACGGTGAGTATAGGCCTAATACTTCCGCGTTTAGGCTGCCCGTCACCACAATTCCGTCCGAAAGCGCGAGGATGGTGCGTCCTTGAATTTTATTTGCCTCGGCCAGCACCTCGGGTTCATCACTAGCCGCTTCCTTGTTCAACCACTCATGCACAAACAACATCTTGCGGTATGCTGCTTGCAGGTCGGCGTCCGTTTGCACCGCCTGGAGCTGCTGGCTGAAACCTAAAATGTCAATCCACGCCACCAAGCGAACGTCGGTCTGGATGCGTTTCTCCAAGAGCTCCTTCCGCCGCTGCGCTCGCTTCTTCGCTTTTTCCGCGGCATAGCGCTTGAGATCTTTTTCGAAACGCTTGGAGTTTAGTTCCGCAATCAATCGATCGGCTGGCGTTCGCATATCGCTCGACAAGGAATCCGCACCTACCGGATTCGCCCTCTGGATACTTTACAGCGCGGATCGACGGCAGTCGAACGGGCGTCGGAATGCGGAACAGCGGAAGTCTGGCTTTGAGAAATCAGTTATCCACGCGACCAGTGCACAGATCGTCTACGAGGGTATCGATCACCTGCTCCTCATGCACCCCAAAGCCTGAGTCTTTCATCGCCTGTGTTAGCTCATGATCCCAGGATGCGAGAACCGGGATGCCCTCCAATGGAAGTGACTTTGTCGCGATATTCTTGTACTCCGTTGCGGTCATGCGCCAAGGGTCGGCATTATGGCGCTGTAGGATTGAATTGGCGATTTGGATTCCGGACCAGTCAAAATCGCCGTGATAAAGCAAGCGGATGCCTGCAGCGGTGAGTTTCCTGAGGAGGACGTGAATACCCGTCGTCGGTTGGCCTTGGGTGCAGATTAGTGGCGAGCTCTGCTGTTTGGGGTTAGTCGCTGCAGCCGATACGACCGCTGGGTTTTCACAAATGTAAACGACTGGCCCAGTCCAATCGCGGGAAAAGACCGGTGATGACTTGACTAACTGACGCACGCTGAGGAAAGTCGGTTCACCAGCATCGGCGTAAAGGCATAACGCGCGACCCGTTACGCTTTCAGTGTCAGCGCGCAATCTCAATGTCAGTACGGGCGCGCTAAGTTCGTCGCATAAAACACCGGCTGCCGCCCACGCATCTCGACGCGCCTCGGCGTGATTCCAATTAGCTACCCCTCCTAACATAGCCGCGGCGCGGATGACCACAGCGCCCAAAGACGTGTCCGGGTCTAATGCGTGAGCATTGCCCGTGGTCGATGCCGCTAACTCGGAGAGGGAGATTCCCTTCGCAGGCAATCGGCTAACGATGTCGATAGCTTGGTTCAGCAAAATCTCCGCCCGCTGAATGCCATAGCGTCGCAATGATCCGCTTGCATAGAGTCCGTCGAGCCACGGTTGGAAATTAGGACGCGACGCGAAACGTGAAGCGGCCTTGGAATATAGCCGATCCCAATAGAGTTCGAGATTTATCCGTTCTGCACGGAGGTTTCGAATCGGCCCAGTAAGCAATTGGACCGCTTCGCTAAGACTCGGGCAAATTTGAGCGTGGCGCAGCAGATCTTCGAGCGATTCGAGGGGCACACTCATTGTTCCGCCACGCGACGGAAGCCTGCCGAGCAAACGATCGACTGCTTCACGTTGCTTCGGACTCGGATTTGATAGAGTCACTATCCCTGCGAGTGCGGATCCATTTTCGAGGCGTTTACGCAGCCGTTCGACTAACCACGCGAGTTCAGGTGATGCGAAAGTTTCTCGAAGACGCTGAATATCAGGCTTCACAACGGTCTCGGCACAGCGGTGCCGCTCATTTTTTGGAACGGTTCGCACATCGGCGAATCATCGCGCACGCGCTGTTTTCCGTTCCAAACCCAACGTGTGACCCCAACCGCATCAATTCCCGCCCGAGCGGATAGTTGATAAATGGCCACCGCCGGAACGGTCGGATAACACCCCCACTCACGTTCGCTCGTCATCACGAAATCAAGATCAAACGCGGTTAGCAAATCCATACACTTGCTACGCATGTCTGAGTCAACGCCGACGAATGCTTCGTCGAGAAGAATTAGACGCGGGGCGCGCGCATCTGCGGTGCGATAATGTGCCGCTGCGGCCGCGAATTGCGGCAGTGTCAAAGCAATTGCTTTCTCGCCCCCGGAGCCAGTGCCATGCGTGCGCTTGGTAAGCCGTTTCCAGACACCATCCTGCTTTCGTTCCACCGCAAATTGGTGCCAGCGGCGATAGTCGAGAGCGAAAGTCAAATGCTCTTGCCACGTCCCGGTGTCGTTCTCCGCGCGCACCGCCTTGATCTGCTGGTGGAGAAATTGTCCAACCGCCAGTCGCTCGTCCGGTGCCCATGTTCCGCGCGCCCGCAGCAACAAATCCCGTGCCTCGGCGAATGCCTGCGGCCCATCTGCTAGTGGCTCCCATTTGAACCGAAGAGTCATTCCAGTGCTCATGGGCCGGGACTGAATCTCCGCGTTCATTTCGTCGACCCATTTCAAAGCGTTATGCAGCAAGTTGTGCAGGTGTTCAGCCACATCCTTAATCAAATGCTTCTCCAGTACGTCACGCTCACGCGCATCGAGAATCGTCTGCCGTTCCAATATCTCGTCCAGGACGGCGTCGCGCAGCTCGGTCATTGTGCAGGAGCGGCTCTGAAAGGGAACCGTGACTACGAACAGTTCGTCGATCATCGTGCCCTCCGGCATGTAGCCATGAGAACGTAACGCCGTCTGCAGCGTCTCAAAGTGACCAAGAATAGCGCGCTGATTTCGACTCCAGGCATCATCGTCACTTTCAATCTCGGAAAACGCCGTCTCGATCCGGCGCGCCAGGTCAACGCCACGAGTAACTGACCACTCTCCCGGTTCCACGTTCCTAAAGTCTGAATGCGCGTCGCCGAGCACGCGCGTCAAGACCAGCGCGTTTAAACCTGTAACCGCTGCGGAACGCCGAACGTCCGCCTCTCCTAGAGCACTTGTCGCCTCTGCGATCTTGTTGGATTCCACGCCTTGCTTAATCAAGGCGCTTTGCTTTTCCTGCTCTCTTTCCGTGCGAACAGCACGAATATTGACCAGGCGAGTCTCGGCGGCAGCGAGTTTTTCCTGAACTTCCTTCACTCCTGCTCCTACCGAGCTGTCGAGAGTTTCAAATCTCGCCCGAGCGGCCTCCGACTTTCCGCGCGCTTCGTTCATCTTGCGTGCGCGAAGCTCTGCGATCCGGGAGGCTTCCTTGACTCTCTTTTCGGCCCCTGCCGCATAGCTGCGCCGCTCACTATAGGCCTGGATGGCGGGGAACAGCCCAGCGAGTGCCTCGCCGTACGCATGAACGGCGTCTTTCAAATCGTCAAGTTTGCCGATCCACGGCAAGAGTCCAAATTCGGTTGCATCGCGGTCGCGTTCCTCGCTTGCACCGGTCAGCGCTTCGCGCGACTCCGTTACGCGCGTTTCTGCGGCTTTCAAACGGAGTCGCGTGTCTTCAACGACTTGCCGAGCGGTGTTTACCGCGGCGAGGTCGTGCCGGAACTGGCCGTCGCTCGGAGCTGCCGCAACCTCACGCGCAGCGACTGCGCCCCTAGCGTCAAGCGCTTCAATCTCCTGCTCCATCTGCGCCCTCAATTCGGCGGCAGCGAGGAACTTAGTTTTCAATTGATCGATGCGACGGCAACGATCTGCTTCTCGTGCTACATGGCCGATATGTTGTGTTTCCGATTTGCTCCACGCGCCGTAGAGGGGGCCAACCCGCCACGATCCATCGACATCCACCCAGACATCTCCAGCCCCTTTCCCAAAACCAATGTGAGCAAGAATTCCCGCCACAGCGTTGTCGGTAACGGCAGAAGCTTGAGGATTATCTTTAGCAACGGCCGCCGTAAGGACGGCATTGAGCTGGCGGCCAACTGGCGCAGCGTTCATCGCGTGTGCTACCAAAATTGTGTCATGGCCCCAGCGGTCGAGCAGGCGCCCATCGGGCGTAACCCACGCGTCGAGCAATCCAGCCGCTTCTAATGCCGCCTCGATGTTCGGACGGTTCGATGCTGGGATGGAAGGTGCGAAGTCACACAGGGACCATAAAGGTGCGCCTGCTCGAGTTTTCCGGCCGGCCACGTCACGCGTGTGTGGCGGGGGAGGCGGCTCGTGGTAGCCACGTTCGAGACGATCGCATTCTTGAGCGATTGATTCTACCTCTTGATTAATAGCGTCTCTCCGCTGGACTCTTTCGGCCCTTTGACTCGCCAACTTGTGCAGCGTTTCTCTTTCGGAGCGGCGCACTGCCGCGACCAGGGGGCTTTCCCCCTCAAGAGATTGGCGCCAGTCATGAAACGCCTGTTCGAATTCGCTCGGCGATGTTGGTCGAAGCTCCGTGAGTGTTTCATTCCACGCGGTGTACGAGTCGAGCAGCGCCCGTACTTCGCGTTCCAGCGCCGATTTGGCTTCGCGCTGACGTTCGGTTGCCTCGGTAAACTGACTTTCCAAGTCATCGAGCGCTTGCTTTGCTGCCTTGTGATCCCCTTGAGCAGCCGCGACCGCTTCATTGAGCTTGGCGAGGTGTCGGACTGCTTTCATACGACCCTCCCTTATACTGCGGAGGCTCTCTTCGGCCGCTGGAAGATGTTCGATCACAACGTCCGGCAACTGTAAACGGGCGAGCGTGTCCGTATGTTTCTTTTCGAGGTCCGCAGTCTTTGCCCGAGCGGTGGCGTAGTCCGAACCGTGCTCGACCTTTTTCCACGCGTCCGTCAATCTTTTTGTCTCCAGGCGTACCTGAATCTCTTGGTACTGTAGATCGGCGGCGGCTTGTTCGTTCTCTTTCCGAGCGGATTCTGCATCAACCTCACTGCTGTCAGCCGTTCGGCGAGCGGCATCGAGCTCTCGCGCGTCTTTCATTTGAGGACTGTCATGCAGTGCCTGACAAACAGCGTTGGCTCGCTCTTCATCGACAATGAGTTTTGCAATCGTTTCGTGAACGTTGGCCAACTCACGGTTGGCCGCTTCTAGTCCGGCTTCCGCGGCGCGCAGCCGCCGCATTATTGTTTCGTAAGCAGAATGTTTCTCACGCAAATCCTTGGCGCGGCGCCGCGCAGCAATCTGGGTATAGCGACGATAGTCTTTTAAGAAGAGATCGGCAGCGTCACGCGCAGCAACGAAGTTGTTCAGCTCATCACGATCCGATTCCAGGCTGCGGAAAGCTTCCGCCACATCGGCGAGCACGCGGTCCGATAGTGGAGGCAGCGCCTGGCTCAGAGCATTAGAAAGCTTCTGTTCATCCAGCTTACGCGAGAGTTGGGGTTGCCGGAGCTGAATCAGCAAGTTGAGCAAGGCGTCGTACCGGTCTCCAAGTTTAAATAAAGCGAAATCGACGGCGCGCCGGTATTCGTCAGCTTTATCATAAATCCGACCGTTAGCGCCCAATGCAGCCTCAAGTTTTTGACGGCTGAGCGGTTGTCCCGCATCGCCTTGCAAGAACAAATCCCGACCCACCCGAAGATTCGTAACGAAATACCATCGCGCCACGATCCCACGAGTAGCAACGGCGCGAAGTCCGCAACCAAGCGTCGTGTACTCCGTAGCTCCATCAGCATTTTTGCGGCCGAACTCGATCCAAGTATAACCAAGGCGATCATCGTACTTGCCGAGGAGAAGGTTCCAATCCATGCGCTTGGCAATATCTCCGTCCGGCTCGACACGCTGCGGCATGATTTCGCCGTCAAGCAGGAATGGAAGTTGAAGCGCTAGAACGCGCGACTTACCGGTCCCGTTGTTACCGCGCAAGAGGAGACGCCCGTGTTCATAGCGAAACTCTACGAAGTCGTAGCGATAGATATTTAACAGACCACCGCGAATAGGTTGCCATCGTTCCCGTTTTGCCTCAGGCAGACACGCGCTGGTGCCGTTGCGGTTGGCTTCCTCAATCACGATAAAAAAGCCCGAATTCCCCCACTCCATTTTGCGGTTCTTCGGCGAGCGCGTAGCGGGCGATCGCCGGTAAGGGAAGGACGCCATCGGGTAAACGCTTAACGAGGCGTAATGCCGCAAGGCGCTCGATTGTTGCTTCGGCGAGGGTACGGTTCATGCCCACTTCATTAACATCTTTGCGCCAGTGGTGGCTGTGTTCCGCAATCAACGCACTCGTATGCGCATAAAGCACCGTCATCGCGACGACAGCTTGTGGATCGCGCCGCAGGCGGTCGGCAAGGTGCTCAGCCAAAAGCAGGGTGAGATGGCCATCTGTACCCTCTTCCGGCAATTCAAGGTCTGTCATGTCACCAATCTCGTCGACCATCGCAATTCCCTCCGCGCGAACTTCTGCTTCCAGGCCTGTCGCCTGGCGAAGTTGCTTGAGAATCAATCCGCGCTGGCTGCTTAGATACGTTCGTTCGCGCTCGTCCAGTTCATTGTAGTACAGCACAGGGTCGTCTATCATCCTACGAATTAGGTTGAGACGTGTCCGCCGATTTCGCGCTTCATCGGTGTCGGCGGTCGGCTCTTCAATAATTGCGTGCACACGGTCATTCAGACGCGACGCTGAGACCGTTGATGGGCCGCGCGTCACACAAAGCATCGCGCCGAGGACCGGACGGTTTATTGTGTAGAGCACGTCGCTGCTTTCATCTTTCAAGTAAAGTTCTTCATCCCCATGGATGCGTTTGAGCACATGGCGTTCGATCAGGAAGCGGATAACTTGGACAATATCACGGCGCTGGTCGTGCTGCTTGAGATCGAAGTAGATACCAGCATCCGAGAAAGCTGGCTCCGCCGCGACAGAGCCGACGATTGTCTCAGCGAGCCTTCCCAATGTTGTTTGTCGCTCATCACGCTCCAACGCCGCGAGAGCAAGGCAAAGCACCACATAGCGGCGCCTGCTAAAAGGCAACTGACTGCGCGCATCGCGAGCGGGCCGAGTCGCGTCAAACGTATCCGCAGGTGTTTTCCGCAGGCGTGCGAGTTCGCTCGATACTTGAAGACTCCAGCCCGTGTTATGCGCCAGCCAACTCCGCAATGACTCCGCATGCCGACGAACCAAGCCGAACTCCACCGCCATGCTGCCCGCAGCCGTAAGCACTGGATTTTGAATGAGTGTCCGTAGCGCCCGTTGCCTTTCCTGTTCGAGCGTGTGACCGAGGCGGTCATCGAGAGGCACTGCGTGACGGGAGGGGCGCAAAGCTGCCTCCGGCGATAATCGCTCTATAACGCTAATCATGCAGCTTGGGACGCGCCCGCGAAAACGTCGGTAATGGTTATGTGATGATCTTCGCCCACGAATACTCCCGAGCTAGTAGTAATCACCGCTGAACGTTCGTCATCAGTCGGTGACAGTTCGATGCGCAGCGCGCCATCGCTAGAATATGCGACGACAGAGGCTGTAGCATGCAGCTTGTAAGCCAGCGCCTCGCCAAGCAGATCGAGAAACAGATCGAATGCCGTTGGGTCTAAAGTTCCAATTGCTGAAAGCCGCATTTGTTTACCCGTGGCCAGCCGTTGCTGCGCTGCCGCAATTTGAAAAGCTTCATCCCTCGCCACTTGAGCCAAATATTCCTTCTCCTGGCTGCGATCAATCACTCTCCGCGGTGGTCCCTTCGCAACGTGCCGCCCGGACCTGCGCACACGAGGCGAGATTCGCAATGGCTCAGCTATCAGCCAACTAACGTGTGCCGGAATCGGGGTTTCGTCCCGCCTATCCATCGCGTCTTGATCGATGTGGAGATGCCGAGCCGGAGAGAGTGCAAAGGCGGCGCGCCACAGCCGGTGCGCATCAGCATCCGTATCTGTCTCTGCAAACCACTTAGCCAGTGTTTGTAGGTCTGCGGCGCGATCGCTGCGCGTGAACCGCCGCTCGTTGATACCAGCAACACCGCTAAGCAACGCCGGAATCGCGCTTCGCGCCCGTGAACGGAGAACCTCTGCCTGCGAAGGCTTGGACGCTTCGCTTATAAACCACGATCGCAAACCCGCCCAGCGCGCTCGCCACAATTCCGTCCCGACGGCGAAACGCTCCGCCCGCGTAGGTTCAATTGCATCGACTGATTCACGCTTTGCTGCGATTTCAAGAAGTCGGCTCACGTCCGACTTTTCGATGTTGTGGATTCGTTGAGCAATTTCATAGGTCGCCACGATCAATTCACCAATGAAACGCTCGATGTGGTCGATAAGTGTCTGCTTGTAGGAGAGAAAAGCACTTACTTCGATTCTCCTTAGGTCGATACGGCGTTGCAGGTCCCGAATAAATGTTTGAGCTCGAAATGTGAGTTGCTCAAAACGCGCGCTGAGCAAAATCAAGGCATGATGGACGACACCTTCATCCGCCAATGGGTCTTCTGAGATTTTCTCCAGCTCGCCAAGGTAACGGAGGATGTCTTCTAAGGCGGCGGTCTGCAGTTCTCCGGGTTGCTCCAAGGTCTCGTAGAAAACGGCCAGTGCACGTTCGGCTGCCTCGCCCCCTGCAGTAAGTTGATAGAGAAAACGTGGCCGATAAAATTCCTCGACCGTCGCAACATCTGCGGTGTCTCGGTGCGCTTCCAGGTTTCCCCATTCGCATAGCTGCGCCAAGGCCGCTTCGACGCCCCCGGCATCACTTGAATCGAAAGCCGAATGGTCGATAAGCGCCATCCGAATGTCGGCCGGGCGGAGATGTAATGCGAACGCCGCTTTGGCGTCGGTAAAGATACGAAGAATTGCACGATAGAGTGCCACGTTTTCCGCTCGGACATGGGAAAACACGGCGAGCTCATCCTTCATTGTCGCCCCATTCAACGCAGTCATACATCCGAATTATGCACTCCCGGGCCGCCTCATACCATCCGATTCGGTCGTGCGTAAATTTGAAAAAATGGCCCGCTATGTTTTGAAAATCTTCTTGCAACCAGGACAGCGCCGGAATTGATCGACGACCAACCATCCAGAAACCCCTCCAACAATGCTTCCGGGAACCGCTCCCGATATTCCACCGCCCGGCCCGAACAAAATTCCAATGCTTCCGCACAGCCAAAATCCTGCCACTGCTGCCGCGCTTGCTGCCGCAGCTCTCGTCACAAAACTCTCGGGGTTGTTATTGTCGAAGGACTGCTTGCACTTAGGGCATACGATATCGGCCATACATCGATTGTCCTATTTATGCGCTTGCTAAGCAATAGCGGCGCGGACAGCGGTGTTCGGTGAAATAACGGGAGGGATTTCCAAGATGCGGTGAACTGCGCATCCGTGCCGTGGCCGGTCTGCCAGCCGTGAGCACGCTTCGCTTTGGTGTTTCCTTCAAGTGCGAAGATTTCCACGCCCCCTCCATATCGTTTTATTGCGGAGCAGTTTCCTCAGATCACGAAAAGGACGGTTAGTCGCCGCAATAAGCCCTCACAGTTTCCCCGGACTTGCGATCTCCAAACGGGGGAACGGCCCTGTCGACCGTAGATCGCGTTTAAGGCGGGTTCGTAGTTCACCGTCGCGGCACGTTGAACGGCGAGCCCGGAATTCACTGTTTGGGGACAAGGTGATCGAAAAGGCCGAGCTGCTGGGGCGAGAGCGCTGCGTGCTCGTCGATAAAAAATTGTTTCTTTGTCGCGCCGCGTCGCCGTCCAGCCGGAGTGTGGGAGTCGTAAGCGTAACCAGGAATCGGCACATACTCGCCAGCATCGCGGAGCGAATCGGTAAGCGTCTGCGCGGTCACGTCAAGGCCCTGGTCGTAAACGTAATTTTGTAGGTGGTCTGCGTCGCGGCACTTCTTCGCCTGGCAGATGAGGATGACCGCCTTGGAAATGAAAATCCGGCCCTTAGCCTCACGCACTGGAACGCCCTTGTTCACAAGCTTGTAACCGTAATGGAGTGCGACGATCTCTTTCGTGAGGATGCCCCAGCAATCTTCGGCGCTGACCGTGATGAGCCGCTTCCACACATAGTTACCGTAACCGCTGGCAAACAGCTCGTGCGCCCAATAACCGGCGAGCGTGGCGTCGGCGCGCCGACATGCCTTCTGCATCGCCGAACTCACTTCGCCGAAGTCGTACCCGTGGATAGTCTTGAATCGCATCTTACCCTCATCCTAGCTCTAATCGAACTAGAAGGAAACGCCATCGTCACCCATGACGCCCGCTAAAAGACAGCTACAAAGTACGATAGGCGAGGCACCCAGTCGCAAGAAATGCCATACTAGAATGGCTCCGATGCCGGACTGGGACAGACTTTACATCGTAACAGATTCCTTCGGCTTTAAGCCATTTCGCGTACTGACGAGAGCTTCTCCTCACATCGTAATGTGAGAGGAAGTTGCCGTTGTGGGGAAACGGTCCCGTCGCCCACGAACCAAACGCGGTACGATCCGTCTTCGTACTGGCGGCGCTTCACGCGTATTTTCTGATGTTGGGCGGCCGCGAGAAACCGGATTATGTCCCGGGCAGGGATGGAGACTGAATCTCCTATCTGCATTGAACGCAGGGTCGCCACGAATTCGCGCTCTGTCGGTCTGTCACCACCGGCCGGAACTGGGAAGTCCTTATCAATTTTCATTTGTGTTACAAAGTCATAGCACACCTTTTTCGGCGGCTCGCCGTCGCGCAAAAGAATCGTCGAGAATCGACGACGATCCGCTAAATACCGCGATTTTCGCAGAAATTTAGCGCCAAAAATTTCTTGACCGGTCGCCGCCTGTTCCGTCCACCGCCTTTAAAATTGCGAATGCAGCTTGCGCCTCCGCCCGAGCGTACCAGGCCCCACGCAAGAATCATCCTAAGCTCGACCCGATACCGAAGACCGCACGCCACCAACGGATTGGTTCGCCTGGCGCGCGCAGACAAGGCGGGCGCTCGTTGGGCAACTGCTTGGGCGTGCCCGAGAAAATCTCGTTCACATCTGATCGCGATCGTTCGCATTGCTTCGGCCTTGCCGGGCGTTTGGCCCAACCGATCAATGAGACCTGCCGATCGCTCGACTCTTACGCACCGCTTCCTGCTGTCGGCGGGCTCTCGCGTTAAAGTCCTCGATGGCTACAGCACGAATCGAACGGCAAATCGAAGACCCCTGAGTCGAGTTGGTCCGGCGTCGGCCCGAGGCCGCCATCAATCAACGACCAGGGAAGAACAACACGCCATTCTATGCGAAAAACGCCCGAATTTTGCGTCAAGCCTCGGGTTTCAGACACGAAAAGAAATCGTTACGCGTGAATAAAGCGCTAATCTCGTTCCTCCAACACGGCAAAACACGTTGTTTGCCGATTTCTGTCTTTCGATTTTTCCTCTGCTAGCTGGCGCTAGCAGAGGAAGCATGTCAACTCGATCGCTGCTGTGACGCTGAGCGTGACGCTTTGTGACGGCAGAATTCAATTTGCTGTCACAAGAGGCGTAGAGGGCTGTTTCGTGACGGTGTGACGGCAAATTCTCTTACCTTAAAGAGAGAGATATATATAGAGAGGGAGCCGCACATGATTAGTGGTAGGGAGAGAGGGTGCTGATGTTTTGGTGTCATTGTCACAAGGGGCTTCACATCGTTGAGGATTGCATGAAGGCTCGTTTCGGCAACGAACGGGGAGTTTGAATAGACGGCCGGCATCCTGTTGGCAAATGTCATGGCGCGCTGCCGCTGCAAATCGGCGCCCCGCAAGTCGCGGCCCCTTATTCAAAATCGGAGCGATAACGTGAAAGCGACGATGCACAGCAGACGGTCCAGCTCTTAAAGATCATCGGCCTTAAGCGTTTAGAACGCGGAGGGGAATCGGCGAACCGCCAGGTGTAAAGTGGAAAAACGAAGTCCTCATAAAAACCGATAGGTGGACCGAATCCAGTGGGACTGTTCCAAACTCTAAATAGATTCCCTCGCTCTCACTGCCCCGTCACATGCTCAGTCAGGGCAAACTGGTCGATCTCACGCTCGCACGCAGTCTGACTCAGCAGCGGGCAACGTCGATGCACCACGCACCATTATGACGCACCGATAGATTCTATCTTCTATTCGCGATTGGCGATTACCACGTCCAACGGTTCGAGCGCGAGGGTGTCAGCAATGAGCCGGATCGTTTCGACGCGCGCGTTCAGAGCAGGGATGGCGATGGTGTTCACGACGCACTCCCGCTGTCGCAATGGTCAAGGATGCCGACGAGAAAAGCGGACGCCGACCGTACGTGGGCCGCTCATCTTTCGAAAGCGAGGGTTCTACCCGCAGGTACTTTCCACTAGGTTTTCCACATCGGACGCGGGGATGAGGAACTTCCGTGGATTAACCGTGCTTACACGAAGCACGCCGCGACGGATAAGTGCATGAATTGTGTCTGTTGAGAGATTTAGATATTTCGCAGCCGATTTGACCGTATAGGGCGGTTTCCTAATTTGGCTTTCGTGATCGACGCGATGTTTTTTCATCTCGGCAAATGGTTTTTCTTGCTGGAGCAATGCAAATGGATAGCAAGCCGTCCTTTCCCAGTTAACAAGTGCTTTCAACAAGATTCTCCACGTCTTCGGCGGGAATCAGGATTTTTTGCGTAACGGTGCTTGATCGTAGAACGCCCTTCTTAATGAGCCTGCGGATTGTACTGGGTGAGAGGCTGAGATAGACAGCCGCCGACTTGATCGTGTAGGGCGGCCGCTTCATTTGAATTGCTTTCATTCGCGTCAACCGGGAATCGGCTCGAACCTAAATCGTGCCGAACTCCGCACGATAGGAACATTCCCGTTGTTTAACGTCAAGTGCCGAATCCGGCACGGATGCAACGAAACGCCCGCAATATTATCGGTCCCCAGCTCAGACGGATACGCAACGAGCGCGGTCTATCCCAGCCGGAATTCGCCGAAATGTTGCAACGTAACGGGTGGGACATTTCTCGGGATATTATTGCGAAGATTGAGGATCAACGACGATGGGTTGCCGACTTTGAGGTTGCCTTTCTAGCCGACGTTTTGAAGGTCTCGGTTCCCGACCTGTTCGCTTCTCGCGGACGCTCCGACAAACCAGCAGAGTATGTGGCTAGACTTGAAAGAAAACTTCGCTGAAACCGGTGATGTTCTCCGATGGATTGAATAGACATCTCGGTCCTCAGCCGGGGTATTGCTCTCAAGTAGCAACGGCCGTGCGGCGGTCTTCGAGAATTTCGCCATAGGTCGCTAATTCGGTCGTCAGTCGCTCAACCTCAGATCGCGGAATCATCGCTGGCTTCATATGGCGAATAGCTCGGACGCGCCCCGCGTAAAGTAAACGGTAGGTCCACGTCATTTCGCGCCCAAACAAGGCTGCAAATTCAGCAGGACTGAACGCGCTACGCTCGCTTAGTGGAAGGACCGGGGATTTTGCATTGCGCCTTGCAGCGACTTGCAACCTTTTAGGTGGTTCGTTTGCGTTTTCCATACGCAAACAGCGGAGTGTCAACCTTCCTGGGTCATGCTATTGCGCTGGCGAATGGAACTACATTGTCGTCGTCCGCTGTGATGGGCGCAAAGATCACTTTGCGCGCAGCGCTTGTGCTATGCTCATCGCGTAGGTGTCCATATGTTTTCATGGCGAGCGCACCGCCATCCTTGTGGCCAAGCCATCTGGAAACGGTCGGGACATCAACTCCGCTCTCTATGCAAACGGTCGCGAAGAAATGACGTAAATCGTGGTGCGTAATTCGCGACATGCCGACTCGCTTTGCCGCCCTGTTCATCGATTTCTGACATTCCCGCACGAGAAACAGCTTTGCCGCTCCCGATTCGCTCGGCCGCGTTGCCAGCATTCGGGTGAATAGTTGTCGAGCTTCATTGATCATCGGAGTGCGCCGGACTTCGCCATTTTTTGTCCCCTCTTCAACGGACCCGCGAACGACGATTATTCCACCTTCAAAATCCAAGTCCCGACGCTCCAGTTCGGCAGCTTCGCCCTTTCGGCAACCGGTGAACGCCAGACCCGCCGCCAAGTCCGCACAGTTTTGAGAATCGCGGCTGCCCGCGGTAGTCATTTCCAAAATAAAGCGCTTAAATTGGGAACGCGTGGGAAGATCGAGGGTTTTCTGTCGAATCCGTTTGCGCGGGAGAATTGCGGCCGGATTGGAGTAAATAACACCGCTTTCAACCGCAATGTCGAGCACGTGTCGCAGGATGGCGATTGTATTATTGAACCGGGTTGCGCTAGCGCACTTCGCGTATCGAGCCGCCCACTCGCGGCAAGCGGTCGGCGTAATTTTTCGAACTTCGGTGTGTTGAAGCCGTGACCAGCTTCTCACGAGCGCTGCCAGCACTTCGCCCCAATATGCGCGGGTTCGTTTTTTCAGCGATACATTCTGCGCGAGCCGCTGCTTGTGAAGCTGGGCGGCTTCGGAAAAGGTCATTTTGGCATTCGCCTGGTCGACGATCTGCGTGCTCTGCTCGCGATGCTCTTTCAGAAAGGTTGCGAGCTTCGCCTTCGCGACGCTGAAATGGGAGGTTTTTAGCGACTTCCAAACTTCTTTGTTATTTGAGTAGGCTCGCGCATAATACCGCCCAGATTTGTGGCGAATGAGGTTGGAGATGCGAGTTTTTTGCCACGTTTTGACCGTCGGGAACGAATTCATCTACCCGACCGTAGAATGTCAACGTGAAAATAGCGATCCAAATCGTCAGGAAAGGGTAGTTCTTATAGGTAAAAGCGCTCATAGCTCAGCCGGATAGAGCATCGGATTTCTAATCCGACGGTCGGAGGTTCGAGTCCTCCTGGGCGCGGTTGATCTTTTCCGCCCTCTTCAACTCGTCACTTGTCACTGGTCACTCGTCACTTTTTTTGAACTTCCGCTCGTGATCGAGCAGCCATTTCTTTCGCCAGAGGCCGCCGCCGTAGCCGCAGAGCGTGCCGTCCGCACGAATGACGCGATGACACGGAATGATGATAGAGAGCATGTTCGTTCCGTTCGCCCGGCCGACGGCACGGCGGGCGTTCGGAATGCCGAGACGTTCCGCCATCCAGGAATACGAACGCGTTTCGGCGACGGGAATCGAGCGCAAGATCTCCCAGGTCCGAAGTTGGAAATCCGATCCGATCGGCGCGAGCGGGATATCGAACTCGAGTTTCTCGCCGGAGAAATAGCGGCCGAGTTGCGTCCGGATCGCTTCGAGATAGCGGTGCTCACCCGGGACGACATTGGTTTTCAAGCGTTGCCGCAAGTTCGCCAGCTCCGATTCCAAGGCGCGGCGATCGGCGAACTCCAGCAGGCGCAACCCTTCGTCGTCCGATACCGCGAGCATCGCGCCGAGCGGGGTGTCAAGCCGTTCGGCAAACATGCAGCCGCGGGACTTCGCGGCAGTCGGCGGATCACCGAAAATCTTGGTGAACGCCTCACGGAAGCCGCTGGCCGATTCAAATCCGCTGCCATTCTTCGCTTCGTCTACGCGCCCGCCTTTTCGCACCTCGCGCAACGCCAATCCCATCCGGCGGGCCCGGTGATAGGCCTGGAAGGTCATTCCGTAATGGCGCTTGAACTGACGCCGCGCGGTCGAGGGATCGATTTTCAGCGCCGCCAATTCCTTGTCGGTCAACCGGCCATCGGGCGCGCGTTCGACTTCGGCGCGCAGTCGCTCGATCAATTCGGGCGGCCGTTTGTCCGGATCCATCGGTCGGCAACGCAAACAAGGTCTATACCCGCCGTGGAGCGCTTCGCTCGGAGTTGCAAAGAAATCGACATTCGCTCGGGCTGGCTTCTTGGCCGAACAAGTGGGCCGGCAAAAAATGCCGGTCGTGCGCACGCCGACGAAAAAAATTCCCTCGAAACTCGAATCGCGATTTACCAGCGCGCGATACATCATGTCGGAGGGCGGGAGTAATTCGGGGACTTTCATGCGAGTAAAGTTTCCGTTGGGCAATATCGATGACTGCCGGTCGATCTGAAAGCTCGATGTTTTCATGTCCCACGCTAAACGCACGAATAGAGGTCGCGCATCGACGGAATTCGGGCGCTGAATTCCGATGCACCTCAAGGAGCGGCGGTTTATCCAGCAGCTGCGGGACCGACGTCTTGGGGAGGGCGGTTTGGGAGGCGCCCCTTCTTAAGGTCGTTCGGTTCATTCAGGCTGAGATAGAGACGTTGATCCTGCTCGGGCACCAGAAATGTCCGCATTTTACCTGCAGCCACGAGTTTCGAGATCAATCGTTGCAGCGAGAAATCAGTTCCAGCCAGGGCCGCGATGAATTCCGGCGCAGCCTCGCGTGGGTAGATCGCGGCGAGCGGTTCCATTCGTTCGCCGATCATGGGCACAACGCCGCTACCTTCCGTGACCAGACCGCAAAGGAGACGCAACTGTTCGCGCGTGACGAACGGCATATCTACCGCGAGCACGAGAAGGTGCGAAGTTTGCATCTGGATAAGGGCTTTCGTTAGGCCACTGAGCGGTCCGCGAGACGGCGGTTCGTCCAGAAGTAATTCCGTGTCGTCCGATAACCAGGACGATTCCGTTCGAGCGGATACGAACACTTTCTCCGGACCCAGATCCCGGAGAACTCGAAGCTGTCGGCGCCAAAGCGGCTCGTCATGAAAAACAATCCCCGCTTTGTCGCGCCCCATTCGTCGCGATTCGCCGCCGGCAAGCAGCACCGCCGAGAATGTCATTCGGGAGTCACCGGTTTTTGCCACATTGTTATTCGTGCGATGGTTCCAGCATGCACCTTTCGGATGCGGAACGGCAAGGCATCGGCGCCGGCAGCGTTGTCCGACGTAAAGAAGATGGCGGCCATGAGTGTGTGACCGATGAGGTGACCATCGAGGAGCCGCTCGAAATCCGCGTCGGCGCCAACCCGCTCGCCGTGACCATGCGCACTCCGGGTAACGACGAGGAACTTGCCGCCGGCTTTCTGCTTTCCGAAGGGATCGTGCGCGCGCGTCGAGATGTAAAACAAATCGCGCATTGCACGCTTCCGGCGTCGCTGGGCAACATCCTGGACGTTGCGCTCGGGCCGTCCGCGAAATTCACGCCCGCGGCCGCGCATCGCTTCGGGACTATCTCCACGAGCTGCGGGCTGTGTGGAAAAACGAGCATCGAATTCATTCGGCAGCAATTCCCACCGATCGAGATATCGACGGGGATTCAAATTGCGGAGGCAACACTTTTAAAATTGCCGGAGCGTTTGCGCGGCGCTCAGGGAAACTTCGCTCGAACGGGAGGGATTCATGCCGCGGGTATTTTTGATCTCGAGGGAAATTTGCTTTTCGCGCGCGAAGACATTGGGCGCCATAACGCCGTCGACAAAGTGATCGGACGCGCCTTCCTTGACGAACTGCTGCCGCTGAGCCGTCATATTTTGCTGGTGAGCGGCCGTTCCTCGCTCGAGATCGTGCAGAAAGCGCTCGCCGCCGGAATTCCGATCGTCGCTGCGGTTTCCGCGCCATCTTCGCTGGCAGTAAACTTTGCCCGCGAATGCGGTCAGACGCTGATCGGCTTTTTGCGCCCGCCGACGTTCAACGTGTATTCGCACATCGAACGCGTCGCGATGTTGTAATGTCGCCCTGCCTACCAGCGATGGAAGGCGGGATGGCCTTCCTTCACTGCGACAAAAGTCCCGCGACAGGTCGCGCAGACTTTTCCGCCGCCGGTCAGCGTCCCATCGACAGTCGCGCGATTTCCTTCCGACTCGACCACCTTCGCCGAAAGAAAAACCGGAGCGTCGGTCGGCGTTGGCCGCAGCAGTTTGATCGCGTAATCCGCCGTGACGGTGCAAGGCGGGCGATCCTCGCCGGCCTTGCTCATCAGGTGCCAGGCCGCGGTCCAATTGCAGTGGCAATCAAGGAGCGCTCCGATGATGCCGCCATTCAAGACGCCGGGAAACGCTTCATAGCGCGTCTCCGGTTTCCATTCCGCCACGACTTCTTTGCCGCGCACAAAACTGCGGATGTGAAGACCGTCCGGATTCGCAGGCCCGCAACCGAAGCAGGCGTTAGCTGGCGCGTAAAATTCCTGGAGCGATTTCCCGTCAGCGTCCGCCATCGGTCACTTCGCTCCGTTGCCCGAGACCGAACCTGGATACGGCCGCAATTGCGGCCCGGTATAGAGCGAGCGCGGGCGGATCAGCCGATTGTGATCGTGCTGCTCGATCACGTGCGCGCACCAGCCGGCCACGCGGGAGACAGCGAAGATCGGCGTGTTCAATTCCGGCGGGAATTTGAGCATCGTGAAAACCGGGGCGGCGTAGAGATCGACGTTCGCGCAGAGTTGTTTCTCGCGTTCCATCGTTGCTTCGAGATTTTCGCAAATCGGGACCCACTGTTCCTTGCCCAGGCGTTTTCCGAGATCGCGCGCGATCTCGCGCATGATCGGCACTCGCGAATCGCCCGCTTTGTAAACGCGATGACCGAAGCCCATGATTTTTTTCTTCTGCGCCAGCGCATCCATCAGCCATTTCTCAGCGCGATCCGCCGTTCCGATCTCGTCGAGCATTTTCATCGACTCTTCGTTGGCGCCACCGTGCAGCGGCCCCTTCAATGTGCCGCACGCCGAAGTCACCGCCGCATACATGTCCGCAAGCGTCGAGGCGGTCACACGCGCCGCGAAAGTCGAGGCATTGTATTCGTGGTCGGCGTACAGAATGTAGATCGTGTCGAGCATCCGGATCTGCCAGTCCTGCGGTACGCCTCCGGTGAGTTTGTAGAAAAAATTCCCGGCATGCGTGAGGTCCGGCTTGTCTTCGATCGGCTGCTGTCCCTGGGAAATTCGCCAGCCATCGGTCACCAGCGTTGAGACTCGCGCCAGCAACCGGATCGCCTTGCGGACATTCGCCGCGTGCGAATGATCGTTCAGATCGGGATCGAAAGGCGCGAGCATGGAAACGCCGGTGCGCAGCATATCCATCGGGTGCGTGTTCTTCGGCATGAGCCGGAGCATTTCCAGAACCGGCTCGGGCAATCCGCGCTCGGCCGCGAGCGCTTTCGAGAATGCCGCCATCTGGTCCGCCGTGGGCAGCTCGCCGTTCAACAACAAATATGCGACCTCCTCGAAGTTCGCCTTCTGCGCCATCTCGTGGATGTCGTAACCGCGGTACATCAGCCCCGCGTTCGGATCGACCCAGCAAATCTCAGTTTCGCCCGCGACCACTCCGGCGAGCCCGGGGCTGTAAGCTGGTTTGGTTTCTGTGCTCATATCTTTTCCCTCTATTTCGTCGGATCGTAATCCAGCAGCTTGTAAAGCTCTTCGCGAGTTTGCATGCGATCGAGCCAGCTTTCCTGCGTGCCGGTTTTCTTCAAATCGCGCAGCATCTGGCCCGCTGCAAACATGGAAACGCGGAAGGCCGTCTGCGGATAGATGACCATGCGGTAGCCGAGTTCGGCCAGCAGGCCTAACGAGAGCATCGGACTCTTCCCGAACTCGGTCATGTTTGCGAGGAGCGGCGCTTTCACTTCTTTTGCGAAATCGCGGAACTCTTCACGGCTTTGGAGCGCTTCTGGAAAAATCGCATCCGCTCCGGCGCCGAGGTAGCTCTGCGCCCGTTCCACGGCTTTCGCGAAGCTCTCGACCGCGCGCGCGTCGGTGCGCGCGATCAAAAGGAAATCTTTGTCCTTTTTCGCTGCCGCAGCCGCCGCGATTTTCTCGTTCATGTCTTCGATTTCAACCAGCGTCTTCCCCGCGAGATGGCCGCAGCGTTTCGGAAATTCCTGGTCTTCGATATGGCAGCCTGCCAGGCCCGCGCGTTCAAATTGCCGGATCGTTCGCGCCGCATTCTCCGCGCCGCCAAAACCGGTATCCGCATCGACAATCGCGGGGATTTTTACCGCGCGTGCCACGTAACCCGCGAGCTGCGCCACTTCCGTTAGCGTTAGCAGACCGATGTCAGGCATGCCTGCAGTCGCATTGCACAAACCGGCGCCGCTGATGTAAACAGCGTCGAAGCCCGCGCGTTCGACGAGCCGCGCCATCGCGGCGTTGAAGACGCCCGGCATCGCGACGCAGCCCTCGCGAATCAATTCGCGTAAACGTGCTGCGGGCGAACTCATGAGCGGGTCGGCATTTCCAGCGCCTTCATCAGATCGGAAAGGTCGTTCGCCTGATCGAACTTCCAACAATGCGCCAGGACGCGATCAGCCGCATCCTTGCCGATCTTCGGCGCGGCGAGATTCAGGAATTTTCCTTCAAGCTCGGAATCCTTCAGCCGGTTCTTCGCGTTGCCTAACGGGTAATCAACGCGCTTGGTCAGGGTGCGGCCGTCCGCGAGATTCACGTGCACGATGTTCGCGACCGCTTCAGCGTAAAGCGCGGTCAGTTCATCATTTCGTTCCACCTTCACGCCTTGCAGGAACGAAACGATACCGGTCTCCGTGAAACGCTCGGGCGCGAACTGCTTGTCGGTCACTTCGCCGTCGATTAGCGCGACCGCGGTGATGTAGGGGAGGCTGTGATCCGCGGTCTCACGCTGTTGCGGATGCCACTTCTCCGGTTCGCTCCCGATGATATCCACCGAGGCGTCGTGGCTCTCGATCACCATCGTCTTCACTTGTGACAAGTCCTCAATCTGGTTGCGAAGAAACAACGCGGCTTCGATCGCGCTCTGACTGTGATATTCCGCGGGCCAAAATTTAATGCTCGTCTTCAAAATCATCGAGGCGGGCCCTTCACCCGGCATCGCTTCCTTCGTCTTATCGAAAACTTCGCGGACGTTGCCTAACGAGACTCCGAGTTCCTTCTCGAATCCCATCGCACCTTCGAAAATCGGCGCTGGGCCAGTCATGCCTTCCCGTGCCAGCAACGCCGCGTAAACCCCGAGCCTGGCCGCGTTCGCGAAGGCCACGCCTTTCCAATGCGAAAGCTCGCCGACACGCGCCTGCCGGAACGCGGCGCAATGCACACCGGCGATGTTGATGGCGTGCCGCGTCCGCTCGGGATCGAGCTTCATCAACTTCGCGCACGCAAGCGCGGTTGAGAAGGCGCCATAGGTTGGGTGATCCCAGCCGCGCGCGCGAATGCTCGCCGCGTCGCAAAGCCGGCATTGCACCTCGTAGGCGATCGCCGTTGCCGTGATCATTTCTTTACCGGTCGCGCCAACGGCCTCGCCCACAGCGAGCACCGCGGAAAAGTTGTCGCTCGGGTGCGCCGGTTCCTTCGAGAGATAGGTGTCGTTGTAATCGAAATAGCGAATGCAGCAGCCGTTCGCGAAGGCGGCCCAGTCCGGCGGCGCCTTGTGCAAAGTGCCGAAGACGGTCGCGCCCTGTTTCGCTGAGAAATCCGACGCGACATTGCGCGCGATCGTGCACGGCTCCTCGTTCCAGGCGCCGAGCGCGCAGCCTAACGAGTCGACCAGCCGCCGTTTCACTTCGTGGACGACGTTGCTGGAAAGGTCCTCGAAATTCAGCGAGCAGGCGAAATGAGCGAGTTGATGCGCGAGAGTCGGATTCGTCATAGAAAAGTGAAGCTGCAATGTGGCGACGAATCGGCCCGCGGCAACTCGCGCTCGTCGCGAGTGGCGCGGTTTTCATCCGTGCCCAATCAAGCAATTCATGATTAAGTCTCTCTCCACATGAGCAAAGTTTACCCTGACGCCAAGGCAGCACTGGCCGGCCTGCTTCACGATGACATGACGATCGCCGCCGGCGGGTTCGGTCTATGCGGAATCCCGGAGAATCTCATCGCGGCTCTGCATGAAAGCGGCGTGAAAGATCTCACCATCGTCGGCAATAACGCGGGCGTGGATGGCTTCGGCATGGGCGTTCTGCTCACCACACGCCAGGTGAAAAAAGTCATGGCTTCCTACGTCGGCGAGAACAAGGAGTTCGAGCGCCAGGTGCTCAGCGGGGAGCTCGATCTCGAGTTAATCCCCCAGGGCACGCTTGCCGAACGGTTACGCGCAGGCGGCGCGGGGATCCCGGGGTTTTACACGCGCACCGGATTCGCCACCAAACTGACCGAGGGCAAGGAGACAAAAATGTTCGACGACAAGGAGTACGTGCTCGAACCCGGCATCAAGGCCGAGCTCTCGCTGGTAAAAGCGTGGAAGGGAGACAAATCCGGGAATCTTATCTTTCGAAAAACCTCCCGGAACTTCAACCCGATGATCGCCAGTTGCGGGAAAGTTTGCGTCGCAGAGGTCGAGCAGCTGGTCGAAGCCGGTGAACTCGATCCCGATCAGATTCATACGCCGGGCATTTTTGTCGATCGCATCATCCAGGGACCGAGCTACGAAAAGCGGATCGAGTTCCGCACCGTTCAAGGGAGCACCGCGGCGAAAAAGGAAAATCCGATCCGCGATTTGATGGCGAAGCGTGCCGCGCAGGAACTGCGCGACGGTTACTACGTCAATCTCGGCATCGGCATCCCAACGCTGGTTGCGAATTTCATTCCCGAAGGCATGAACGTCACGCTCCAATCCGAGAACGGCCTGCTCGGCATCGGGCCGTTCCCGACCGACGACCAGGTGGACGCCGACCTGATCAACGCCGGCAAGCAAACCATCACGGCCATGCCCGGCTCGGCCTTTTTCTCGAGCGCCGACTCGTTCACGATGATTCGCGGCGGCCACATCGATCTCGCCATTCTCGGCGCTTTCGAAGTCACGGATAAAGGCGACATCGCCAATTGGATGATCCCCGGCAAAATGGTCAAAGGACCGGGCGGCGCAATGGATCTGGTCGCTGGAGTGAAGCGCGTGGTCGCGGTGATGGAGCACACGTCGAAAGACGGCACCCCGAAGATCCTGAAGGAATGCACGCTGCCGATCACGGGCCTCGGCGTCGTCAACCTCATCATCACCGATCTGTGCGTCTTTGAAGTGAAACCAGGCGGCGGCCTCGTCCTGATTGAGCTGCATCCCGGCGTCACGGAAGACGATATCAAAGCGAAGACCGGCGCACCGTTCGAAGTAGCGCTCAAGAGCTGATTCGCGATCAGCGACGCACTATTTTCCCTCTGCCCCAACTGCCGCCTTGGGCGTGGGGTAAAAGCGCGATTCACGCGATCGGCTAATTAGAACGTTAGGCCTAAAAAAAAGAGTTGACGCGCCAGAATAGTTTAAGTATACCAGTAATCATGAACAAACTCACCGACGAGCTCGGACAGGCCATCGCCGACACGATGCAAGATATATCGCGCGCTGCGGAGCGCCATGACGTGACAGTGCTGGAACACCTAACGAAGAAAGCGTCGGAGTTGCGAGCGATGAAAGAGCAGGTGGCCGCTATCGAGAACCGACTGCGAGCTATGCAGAACGGAACGCACGCTGTGCCGACGCACGCTACCAATAGCGGTGCAATTCGAGAGTTGGTTGTCGAAGTAACTCAAGGGATGATCAACCAGAATCTCCTAACGCTATCGGCGCAAATGCGGCGCGGATTAATACGAAGCGGCGAGAAGCTGAGCATTGAGGCGCAGCCAAGCGGAGATCGCTTCGAGACGGAACTACTCGCGAGCGGCAACAAGCTGCGAGAGCGTGGGAGAATCGCGAGGTTTTATCGTGATGCCGGTGTGCGCGCTGGCGACTGTGTGGCGCTCAGAGAGGTCACTCCAGGACACTGGCAACTAAAGAAGGCAGATATCGTGCGCTACCGACGGGTCTAACTGCGCGGCCTCAAAATGAAGATCGACAATTTCATCGCCGAACTGAAGCGCCGCAACGTCGTCCGCATGGCCGGACTCTATCTCGTCGGCGCGTGGCTGCTCACCCAGGTCGCGAGCACCGTTCTGCCGATATTTGGCGCGCCCGATTGGTTGCCGCGCAGCATCGTGATCTTGCTCGCGATCGGATTTCTTCCCGCGCTCATCTTCAGTTGGGTTTTCGAAATGACGCCCCAGGGCTTGAAGCGTGATGAAGACGTAGCGCCTGAGGAATCGATCGCGCCGCAAACCGCGCGGCGGATGGATCGCATGATCATCGCCGTGCTCGTGCTCGCGCTTGGATATTTTGCGATCGATAAGTTCGTGCTCGGGCCGCGCCGGGCGCGCGCGCCTAACGAGTTATCCGCCTCCGTAAGCGCGCAATCGATTGCGGTTCTGCCTTTCGTCAACATGAGCTCAGACAAGGAGCAGGAATATTTTTCCGACGGCCTGTCTGAAGAGCTGCTGAACCAGTTGGCGCAGATTCCGCAGTTGCGCGTGATTGCGCGGACTTCGTCGTTTTCATTCAAAGGCAAGGAACTCGACGTTTCAACCATCGCCAAAGCGCTCAACGTAGCCAATGTGCTCGAAGGCAGCGTCCGCCGGTCCGCCAATACTTTGCGTGTCACCGCGCAGTTAATCCGCGCTTCCGACAGTTCACATCTCTGGTCGCAGACTTATGACCGCGATGGGACAGACATCTTCAAGGTCCAGGACGAAATCGCCGCGGACGTCGTGGCGGCGCTCAAGGTGAAGCTGTTACCCACCCAGGAACTGCCGAAGGCGCCGCGCACAAACAACCCCGAAGCGTACCAGCAATACTTACAGGGGCGCTATTACCTGAACCGATTCTCCATCGCGGATTTTGAAAAGGCGCGCGTTTTCCTCGATCGCGCCACCGAATTGGATCCGAAGTTTCCCCTGGCGTGGGCGGCTTTGTCGCAAGTCTGGAATCTGCAGACTGGCTGGTCCGACAAACTCACGCGTGCGCAATTTGACGCCGGCGTGGTGCGCGCGAGAGACGCGGCCGATCGCGCTCTGAAGTTAGATCCGGATTTGCCCGAGGCGCTCACGGCCCGGTTCGCAATTCAATTCTACTTCGATTTCGACTGGAAAGGCGGAGCGGAGACGATCAGGCGAGCCCAGACATTGGCGCCTTCTGACCCGCTGGTCCTCATATCCGCAGCTCAGGTGGCGGCTATTTTCGGCGACTACGCTCGCGGGGTGGACCTCGCGCGCCGGGCGGTGGCGCTCGATCCGGTGAACGCGCAGGTTCGGGTTTATCTGGGGAATGCGCTGCTGCAAGCGCGCAAGCCGGCCGAGTCACGCACCGAATATCAACGTGTCGCGGAGCTGAATCCGTCCACACCCTGGGCGTATGCCGGCGGTGGAATGGTGGATCTTTTCCAAGGAAAAAATGCGGAGGCGCTGGCTGCGGCTGAACATGAAACCACTGAGTTCGCCCGCCTGGTGGTTTCTGCCGTCGCGCTTTGGAATCTTGGCCGCAAAGAGGAGTCAGACGCGGCGCTGGCTACCTTGATCAAAGACGACGCCGACGTAGGCGCATTTCAGATCGCGGAGGTTTACAGCGGACGCGGTGACAAGGACAACGCGTTCCTCTGGCTGGACCGGGCGCGCCGCCAGCAAGACCCCGGAATAGCCTACTACCCTAACGATCCCCTTCTCGATTCTCTCCGTTCCGATCCGCGCTGGCCGACGTTTCAACGCTCGATCGGCCTGGCAGAGGACCAACTGAAATGAGCGTGGTCGTCGTCGACATCCGCGCCAAGACCGAGGCGCCGTTTGAAGTTGCGCTAAAGCAGTGACATTTTAAGCTCGGGTCGTGAGCACCGCCCAGGAAATCGAGAACGCGATTCTTTCCTTATCGGCCGCGGAGCGCGCCAAGCTCATTCAACACATTCCCCAGTTGTTCCCAGAATTCGCTCGCGACTCCGAATGGGAACGCATCACGCGCGATGACAGGCCGCGACCCGCCCTGACCGAACTGCTGAATCGCTACGAGGCCGATCTCACTGGCAATCCACGCACGTTTCCAAAAGTTGCTGAAGGTGATTTCGAGTCGCGTGCGTGATCTCACGCGTCGCGCCGAAGTTTTGAGAAGGTTATCGGGCTCTCTCCCCGGATGCGCAATCCGCGGTGCGGAAAGCTTATCAACTATTTAGCGAGAATCCGGCGCATCCCAGTCTGCGGCTGGAGCGGCTGCGAGCTGATCCGCGCGCGTGGTCGGTGCGCGTGACGCGAGATGTTCGGGCGGTGGCTCTTCGCCACGAGGATGGCTGGCTCTGGTTCTGGATTGGCACTCACAAAGAATTCGACCGGCGCTTTCCGATCTAGCTCGCCCGCTCGCGCGGGCAGAGCAACACCAGGACCGACGCGATCGTCCAGCACGCGATCATGAAGACGAAACCCGAGGCGAACGAGCCGGTGCGCTGGCTCAGCTCGCCGATGATTTTGGGGCCGACGAAGCCACCAATGCTCGCCACGCAATTGATGAACCCGACCGCAGCGGCAGCCGCCGAACTGGTGAGGAACGCGGAAGGCAGCGCCCAGAACGATGGCAGGTAAGCAACAGTCCCGAAGCCAAGCAAAGTGAACATCGCTATGAGCAGCAAGTTGGAATGCGGCACGAAGAACCAAGCCGTCAGTGCGGCGGCAGCGGTCAATTGAGGAAGGGCAAAGTGCCAGCGGCGCTCGCGGGTGCGGTCGGAGTTCCAGCCCAGCACCAGCATTCCGATAAGCCCACCGACGAACGGGATTCCCCCGACCCAGCCGACTTGTTGAGCACTCCAGCCGGTCATGCGCTGGAGCATCTGCGGAAACCAAAGCCAGAAGGCGTAGCCGCCCGTGTAGGTGAAGAACAGTCCTACCGTAAGAATCAACACTGGCGGATGCCTTAACGCCTGCCAAATCATGAGGCGCTCGGCATCAGGCTTCGCGCGCCGCTCATCGGCAAGTCGATTCGTTATCCAATCGCGCTCCGGGCGCGGCAACCAGCGGGCATCGGCCGGCCAGTCCGGCAAAACGAAAAACGTGACGATGCCCAGAACAATGGCAGGCAGACCTTCCAGAAGGAAAAGCCATCGCCATCCGGAAAGCCCGAACCAGTCGAGCCGGAGAATAATTCCCGCCAGCGGCGCGCCAATGATGAAGCCGATCGGGATTGCGGACATGAAACGCGCCACGGCTTTCCCTCGATCCTCGGCTACGAACCAGTGGGAAAGATAAACAATGACGCCGGGAAAAAATCCTGCTTCAGCCGCGCCGAGAAGGAAACGCGCGCCGTAAAGTTCCAGCGGGGTGCGCACAAAACCAGTGAGCGTGGTAAGTGCGCCCCAGGTGATCAGGGTTAAGGCCAGCAAACGGCGCGCGCTCCAACGTTCCACCAGCAGCGCGCCGGGAATCTGCAGCGCGAAATAGCCGATAAAAAAAATTCCGCTTGCCGTGCCAAAGACCGAGTCGGTCAGGCCGAGGTCGCTCTTCATTTGGACCATGGTTGGAGCGAACGCGATGTTCGTGCGGTCGAGATAATTCGCGACGTAGAGGAGAAAAAGAAGCGGCAGGAGCCGCCACGCGATCCGGCTCCGTGCACTCACCCCAGGGTCTATCGGCAAAGATCCCATCCGTGGCCGAACGATAACGTGGGCCGAGTGCTGCTTACAATTTGAATCCCGAGGCGCTCCATGTTTGCCGGTGGCGCGAACCCGCAACCGACCCGATGTTTCCAATATGAAAACGCACGTCCGATTTTTCTTTCGCCAGGTTGCAACCGCGATCGTCTTTCTCGCGGCGGCATCGCTCACCCTTCGCGCGGCAGATTCACCGACCTGGGCCGGGCAATACCGGGACGAGAAATTCCTCGGCGGCCGGGCGGTGTTTCAGCTGAGCATTGAGCAGTCCGGAAACAAGATGCAGGTCAGCTTCGATGCTGCCTGGGTGGATGGCCACGGCGCCGCGCCCGAAGCCGAAGGACCGGCGACCGTTTCCGGCAACATGGTTAGCTTCACGTTCAAAGACACGTTCGACAATTCCGGGACCGGCACCATCACGCGCGCTGGCAGCGACATTATCGTCTCCATCAATCCGACCCACGTGGTCGAACCGCGCTGCCTGGCCTTCTACGGCAAGAACATGCGGCTGAAGCGCGTGGCGAAGAAGTAGCTAGGCCGCTACACCATCGGCCGGAAGCGGCCGACGACTTCCTGAAGGCGGCCGCTGATCTGGCCTAACGAGCAGACTTCCGCAGCCTCCATCAACGCCGGGAAACAATTCTCGTTCGTCTCCGCGACAGCGGCGAGTTTGTCCAAAGCCGCTTCGGCTTTGCGTGCGTTCTTCGCTTTGAATTTCTTCAGGCGATCGACTTGTAATTGCTGCTTCGCCCGCGATGTCCGAACGAGTTCGACTTCCGGCATCTCCTCCGCGCCGTCGCGGTATTTGTTCAGCGCGATGATCGGCCGGGTGCCGTCGTAGATTTGCTGCTCGTAGCGATGCGCCGCATTCTGAATCTGGCTGCGCTGATAACGGTTCTCGACCGCGCCCATCACTCCGCCCAGCCGTTCGATCTCGCGGAACTCCTCCAGGATCGCCGCCTCCACCGCACGCTCGACTGCCTTCATTCCAGGCGAACCGCTCAGCATGTTCATGGTGTGTTTGAAGATGCCGGATTCGTCGAGCAGGATGGCCTGACCGTGCGCGGATAGACGGATCCATTCTTCGCTCGGCGTGGTGAACGGCTCGTCCGCGCTGTTCGAATGACACGAGTTCGTGCCGTTCATGTAGGCGAGCATCAGCTCAGCCGCTGTTCTCGTCAGGTTGTTTCTAAACTCGGCGGCGATGAGCGAACGTCCGCTCGTCTGGGTGTGGACCTTGAACATCTGCGCGCGCGATCCGGCGCCAAACGCATCCCGCATTCCGATCGCCCAGATGCGCCGGGAGACACGCGTGAGCGCGATGTATTCGACGTCGAGCCCGCAATCGAGAAAGAAGGAAAGTCGCGGCCCGAATTCGTCCGCGGACATGCCGCGGTTGGCCATCATTTCCGCGTAAGCGAATCCATTCGAGAGCGTGTAAGCCGCCTGCTGCACCGGCGTCGAGCCGGCTTCGCCGATGTGATAACCGCTGATCGAAACCGGATACCAGCGCGGCATGTTGCGCGTGGTCCACTCCATCATGTCGGCCAGGAAACGGAGCGAGGCCTCGACCGGAAAGATGGTCTCGTTCTGCGCCTGGACTTCCTTGAAAATGTCGGCCTGGATCGTGCCGCGAAGTTTAGGAACAACGCCGGGACCGAAGCGGCGTTTGGCCGCCGCGATATACATCGCCATGATGATTGGCGCTGGCCCGCTGATGGTCATCGACGCGGAGAAACTCGGCGCGCCCATATCGAAGCCGGCATAGAGCCGCTCCATGTCCTCGACGGTATCGACGGCCACGCCGCCCTCGCCGATTTTTCCAAAGACGCCGTCCGCGTCGGAGTCGATGCCGTAAAGAGTGGGGCCGTCGAACGCCGTGCTCAGCCGCTTCGAGCGTTGGTGGGCGCCGAGATAATGGAAACGTTTGTTCGTGTCGTCGGGCAAACCCATCCCGGAAAAAAGGCGCGTCGGCTCTTCCGTTTCCTGCAACTTCGCGACGGCCGTCTTGCCGTTCTTTCCATGTCCATTCTTGCCGTGACCGTTCTTCGCGTAGCTGCCGATCTCGATGGCCGGTTCCTGAAGCGGCTCCAGATACATCTCCTTATAAGCGCCGTTCAAATAAGGGAACTCGCCCGGCAATCCGTCGCCTAACAAGTAACGCGCGATCTCGCCCGGCTCATCGATCTCCGGCAAGGCCAGGCGCGGCAATTCCAATCCAGTCGGCGCTTTGCCGACTTTGATGCTGCGCTTGATCTCGTCCCAGCGATCCAGCAGTTGCTTCCCGAATTTCTTGTCGGTCCGCGCCCGTTTTACTTCGTCGAGCACGTGCCCGTTGTATTTCTCCACCGCTTCAATAACGCGTCCTAGTTTGCTCATTTCCGTCCACCTTTCTTTGCCGGTTCGCGCATCAGCAGATCGCACAATTTATCCACGCCCCGATCGCGATGACGCTTCGCCACCGTCGAGATTAACTTCTGCTCGCGGCCGCTTCCTTCAAGTCGCCTTTCGATTTCGCTCATCGCCGTCTTGGCGCGGTCGAGATCGCCCTTGTTCACGACCACGATGTCGGCCAGGTCGAGCATGACGATTTTCTGCAGCTGCAAGCGCGCGCCATAGTCTGGATTCATCACCAGCACGGTTTGATCGACAAGTTTGCTTTGAAACGGCATCGCTTCCTGGCCCGTGCCAACCGTTTCGATGATGACGTAATCGAAATCGCTCCCCGCCAGCAGACGCAGACAATCCTCCGTGGCGGGCGACAAACCGCCGGCCTGACCCCGCGTCGCCATGCTGCGCATGAAAACGCGATCGTCCTGCGAATTGATCATGGTCGCTCGATCGCCGAGCAAGGCGCCTGATCCGACAACGCTTGGATCGTGCGAGAGAATGGCGATGCGCGTCTTCGGTTCGCGATGGAGCAGACGCAGAATCAACTCGTCGATCAGAGTGGTTTTGCCCGCGCCGCCCGGGCCGGTAAAACCAAGCACCTTCGTATTTGCGATTTTCGATTTGCGATTTGCGATTTTCTTCTTCGCACGTTTCTCGTTTGCGTAGCTGTCTTCAATCTCGGTTAGCTTCCGCGCCAGCTTCATCTCCGGAGTTTTTCCCGTAGAACGCCTGGGCGCTTTCCCGTAGCGATCGCGCACCCACTGGGTCATATCGGCCAGCGACGTTCCCGCGAAGAAAATCTTATCGACGCCACGTTTCTGCATCACCCGTTGATCGTCATGCGTGATCGTCCCGCCGCCCCCGCCGAAAACTTTGATGTCACCCGCGCCCTGTTTCTTCAGCAACCGGACGACCTCCGCGAAGAACTCCACGTGGCCGCCGTTGTAACTCGAGATCCCGATGGCGCGCACGTCCTCCTGGATCGCCGCGCGCACGATGTCCTGCGCATACCGATGGTAACCGAGATACACGACCTCGATTCCGTGCCGGATGAACTCGAGGTTTATCGTGTTGATCGCGCTATCGTGCCCGTCGCAGATCGGTACAGCGGTGAGAATTCGGATCGGAGCCGGCATGGAGTCTGAAATCTTAGCGGCAATCGCTTGTCGAGCAACGCCGTTTCAGCCTAACGTCCGCGGATGAATGGATCGCCTTCCGTTGCGACCTTTGAGAGATCACGGGCTTTTCCGGCCATTGCGTGGGCCACTTTGACCGCGGGAGTCTTGGATATCAGTTCCGCATTCATTCTGTTCTATCCTAGAGGCGTCACTCCGATCGCTGTCTTGCAGGGAGTCGCCGCCGGTCTCATCGGTCGTGAACCAGCGATGGAGGGGGGATATGCCACAGCCACATTGGGACTAGCAATCCATTTCTTTATCGCCTTTGTTGTCGCGTCTGTCTTCTACATCGCGAGCCGCAAACTTGTTTCCCTCACGCGGCACCCAGTCATTTCGGGATTACTGTACGGAGTGGTGGTTTATGGTTTTATGTATTGGATCGTCATGCCGTTCGCCTACCCTGTCGTGCACCCTTCCCTCTCGCGCGATCTGACCGCAGTATGCGTCCACATGTTCCTAATCGGACTGCCCATCGCCTTGATCGTGCGCCGATTTTCGTCCATTCAAACGGATCCGGATTATGACTGATCCCCTGGACTTCACCGGCAAAGTCGTGCTAGTCACCGGCAGCTCGCGCGGTCTCGGCGCGGAGATGATCAAGGCGTTCGGCCGCCGTGGCGCGCAATGCGTCGTCAATTACATCAGCGATCCGGATGGGACCAATAAGACGGATGCGACGAATGTGGCCGCGGCGTTGCGCGAACCGCTCGTGATCGAGTGCGACGTGACGAAGCCCGATCAGGTCGAAGCGATGATGAAAACGATCGGGGAGAAATTCGGCGGCATCGATATCCTCATCAACAATTCCGGGATCATCCGCGATCGCACGATCAAGAAACTGACGCTGGAAGAATTTGAAAGCGTCGTGCGCGTCAATCTCGCCGGCACTTTCAACGTTACGCAAAAAGCCGCCGCGATTCTGCGGCAGAACGGCCGGATCGTGAACCTCTCGTCGGTCAGCGGCCAAATGGGGCTCTTCGGCCAGGCGAATTATTCGTCGAGCAAAGCCGCCATCATAGCGCTGACGAAAGTCTCAGCGCGCGAGTTCGCCCGGCAAAATATCACCGTCAACGCGATCGCCCCCGGGTTCATCGACGTCGGCATGAGCAAAGGCATGCCCGACGAAGTCACCGCGAATTTCATCAAACAAATCCCGCTCGGTCGCCTCGGCGACGCCGAGAACATCGTCGATGCCGCGTTGTTCCTGTGTTCGGCGATGGCGAGCTACATTACCGGCCACGTCTTGAACGTGAACGGCGGATTTTACATGGGGTGATCAGTCGCTCTCTCCATCAACTGGTTGTCGCGCTGACAATGGTCGCCGGCGCTTGCGCTTTTGCGCAGCGGTCCGACATCTCGGAAGATCGCGAGCTGAAGGAGATCGATCCCACCGCATGGGATTGTCTGGATCATCCGGGAGGAAGTGCGACGACCCCCGACGGAGTCGAGCGCAACACACTGAAGAACCGCTCCGCGATCGACCTGGCCGGCCTTCAGATCCAGCAGCTCGATACCCGCTCGTTTCTTCAGAAATTCGCCCCGTTCGAAACGCAGACGAAAGGCATGCGCCGGAAGGATTTGAGGGCGGCGCTACGACCGCGGCTCGCTCCCCTGGAAGAGGAGATCGTTTCTTTCACCGGCTATCTCGTCCTGGCTTACGCCGGTCCGCCTGAATCCACAAACTGCGGCAGCACCGATTTTCACGACTGGCACCTCGAGCTCTTCCAGAAGCCGCTCGACCACGCTCCAAAAATCGGCGACCCGACGCCGATCATTTGTGAAATCACGCCGCGAACCCAGAACGCTATCTTTCGCGAGAACATCCGGATGCAAGCGCTGGCCGGGTTCATCCGCGCGCCGGATTTCACAATCGAAGCGACAGGGCACGCCGCGCGAAAAGTTCGCGTGACGGGGTATTTGTTATGGGACGACGAGCACAATGGCAGCGCCGACGTCGGCAAAACCATTCGTTCCGTCGGAGCGAATAAGTATCATCACCCCTGGCGCTCCACCGCGTGGGAGATTCATCCTGTGATCGAGATCGAGGCAGCGGAGAAGCAATTTGTCACCCTTACTCAACCGGTAAAAATCAGAATCGCCTCCGGCGAGACGGTCCTTCCGCGCAGAACGAAGTTAATGGTTGTGTCGCATGACGTGACGACGGTGACAGTCCGTTACTTCGACGGAACGCACACCATTCCGATCGCGTCGACTGATTTTCGATAACCGAGCTTCTACTCGATCGGGTGGACGATGTAGGTACCGGCCTGTTTATCGCCTTCCAGCTTTAGCAGGCCGCGCTTTTGCGCTTCGAGCAGGAGTTCATTGAAGGCGCGGAAGCCGTAGGCGCGTTCGTTGAAGCCGGGGTTGCGGCGTTTGATCGCCTGCTTCACCAGCGAGCCGCGGATCGGATAGTCTTCCCCGCGCTCGGCCCGCAATGCCTCGATCGTTGTCGTTAAAAGATCGAGCGCGCGATCCATCGAGGGACCGTGATCGCTCTCTGGGGCCGACTTCGTCGCAGGCGCCGGTGGACGGGCGCTGCCTCGTTTCCGCGCCGGCTGGACCCGCACCAGGTCATCGTAGTAAATGAATTCGTCGCAGTTGCTGATGAAGAGATCGGACGTGGATTTCTTAACGCCAATCCCGATCACGGTCTTGGCGTTCTCGCGCAGTTTGCTGACGAGCGGCGAAAAGTCGGAGTCGCCGCTGATGATGACGAAAGTGTCGACGTGGCTTTTCGTGTAACAAAGGTCGAGCGCATCGACGACCATCCGGATGTCGGCGGAATTTTTGCCGGACTGGCGGACGTGCGGGATCTCAATCAACTCGAAGGCGGCCTCGTGCAGCCCGCGCTTGAAACTCTTGTAACGGTCGAAATCGCAATAGGCCTTTTTGACGACGATGTGGCCCTTGAGCAACAAACGTTCGAGCACCTTCTGGATGTCGAACGTGGGAAATTGCGCGTCGAGCGCGCCGATGGCGATGTTTTCCAGATCGAGGAACACCGCCATGGTGGCGTCGGAATCGGCGAGACTCATCGGACGCACGTTAAGGGGTAGGCGGCGATCATGGCAAGTGACGCTTGGTAGTGGTACAGTTTGCCGCTAGAATTTTCTCTTGAACATGTCAGCCATGCTCTTGAGGGCGCGTTCGGCCTCGCGTTGGGCATCATCGAGTCCCCGCCGAAATCCAGTCGTGTCTATTTTCGCTCCGCAGTGCGGTCACGCGCAGTCTCTTTTTTTGAACCAGCCAACCGTTTTGCTAATCTGTTTTTTGCAGTTCGGGCAGGTGACTTTCAGGGGTTCGCTGTCGGGGACGATGGGGTTCATGCCGGGACAGTAAGCTAGAAACGACGGCGCGGCGTCGCTAAAAGTTCACGGGGATGAGCCACAGTCTAGATGCACGGTGAACCGAGACTACGGCGCTTCAAAGTCCTGTTGTTTTCAGCAACGGGTATTTCCCCAGGAATCCTTGTCGCTTAATGTGCTGTCCTTAAAATCGGACAGCACGACAGAGATTCGCTTGCTGTACGCTTTGGCGTATATTGAACATTTTCACGTAATAAACGTCTCAATATATGTGCTTTATTGTTGCAATAGGGATCGGCCGCTTGTCTGATGAAGTCCCCCAGTGGGAAAGCATGAAACAACCCGGCAGCGAGTCATGTCTGGCTCGGCTGATGCTAATATCAGCTTCGCGGACCTGTGCGGCTTGGTTCAGAGCACCGGGTTTACGCAGAAGGAAACCAAGCGCCACACAAACCAATATTTCCGGGAGGGCATTCCCGATTTGATCAATTTGCAACCAGCTAAAGACGGAAAAGCGAAACCATACCAAGTAAGACAGGTACGAAGATTGTTTAAGAATTACAGCCTCTGATGAAGCACAAATATTCGGTTTATATCTCGTGGAGTCAGGAAGACGAAGCGTACATCGGTCAGGTAATCGAGTTGGCGGGCTGCGTCGCAGACGGAGTTTCCCACCAAGAATTGCTTGAAAACTTAGATGCAACAATTGACGAGTGGATTGAAACGGCAACTGAGCTTGGAAGGGAAATACCCAAGCCAATTGATCACCGTAGTTTCGAGGAAGGCGCTGACGAGTTTAACCGGAAACTTGAGCAGCATGTGCGTCGCGAAGTTGAAACCGCCGTTCAAAGAGTTCTCCAAGATGTAGCGCGCTCGCAAGGTCAGTTGATGATTTCAGGTCGCGTGATTGGCGGAGATCCATCCGAATGGTGGAAGCGCACCGAAGACAAATCATTTAAGCGAGATTAGTTCCTCGGATAGACCAAACATGGTCTGAAACGCCCGCTTCCATTGCTGGCATAAATCTTAGAGCCCGTTATTCGTCGGTTGTCTTGATGCTGATGTTCTTAATCGTGATCTCCTTGGCATTTTCAGGCGGTGCGCGCCTGCCATCCTTGGGCGGACCGACCGGCACGATCGTGACCGAGAGATTATTTGGATCGTAGGTGCCGGTTTTCTTCGCGCTTGCGAGAGCATCGGTAATATCGAAAGTCTCCGTCCGCTCACTGCCGTCATTTCCGTGATGACCGTCCGGCGATTCAAAAAAAGCCAGGGTGCCGGCATACTGCGGAACATCACCTACTTTGTGATCGGCCTTGGGGAGGTTCAGATAAACTTTGTAGAGATGCTTGGGCGGCTCCGTAAATTGAATGCCTTCTAGGGTGAGCAGCACTCGTTTCTTTGTCTTTTTGTGATCCACCTCTCGCCGGAGCATGTTGTGCTCTGGCGCGACGGGCGCGCCTTTCACCTTCACCGTTAGCGGCTTGGCGACCACCGAAATGGGAGTGGCGTCAAGCACGGTGGCGAGCACAACGGGCGGCTTTGTTGCCTCGGGTTCGGTAGTCGGTGAATCAGCCGCCGTGGCGGGAGAACTTTCGGGCTCGCTCCTGGCCGGTGAGGGCGCGGGTTTTGGTTGGGGCATTCTTGTCGGTGACGGAGTGCTGGTCAGCTGCACCTGAAGGTTGGTTCGATCATAGGTGTAACCAAGCTTTTTGGTATCGAACATGTCCGCCACCTTGTGGGTGACCGGTTGTCCGTCGATACCCGGGAAGGTGAACGTTTCGTTGGTGAACGCTCCGCTGGGATTGGTATGGGGACCGTTCTTGATCCAGACCTCCCAGATCCGATCGATGTTGCAATGGTGCATCCAGAAAAGCGGATCCTGGGCCGCCGTTCGCGGATCGCCCATGAGGCCGCCGATATCCACATGGACGGTATTGTGCGGGTTCTGCTCCATGCGACCGCGCTTCGAAAAGGGGCCGCTCACCGTGCCGCTCGCGACCGTCGCCCCGCCGAAACCACCGGCTATGATGTTTCCGGTGTACTGGGCCGCGCTAAAGGTCTTTTTCAAGTCGCTGACTTCAAAACCCACTTCGGTTCCAACGCGATTCGGGACGAAGAGCGGGCTCGTTGTTTTTTTGAATGCCGCAGGAATCTTGCGCTGGGTGGTATCGAGATAATCCCAATACGGCAGGCGGAAATTCTTGTCCTGGATCGCGGCCTGCAATTGATGCTCGAGCTCGAGGAGATAAGCCCGGTGCCAGGCCACAAACCACCAATGCGCGTGGCGGCATTGGTTCCACTGCGGATCGGTCGAGGAGCCGATGACTCCATGGATGTTGGCCCAGTAAGCCCAGCTGCTCTTGTCCGTGGCGGGCCGCTCTTTCATCTTGGCGATAGCGTCGGAAAGCTTCTTGAGCTTGGTGGCGTTGGCCGCGAAAACCTGGAAACGCTCGCGCGGAAGCACCACGCTGAGCGAGGGTGGGACCGTCGCGGCCGCAACCGGGGGGATGGACTGGACGGGTGGCTGCGCCGGCACGCGACTGGCGCAAAGGAATAAGGAAAATCCCAACGCAAATAATGCCACGGTTAGAAGAGATCTTGGTGTTTTCATCAGGAGGTTGTTGAGGGTTAGACGAAGCCGAAATGGCCGACGAAGTTAAAAGTGTTCGCGCGCGCAGGCACAGAAGAAGCGCCTGTGTCCCAGGGGCGGGTGCACGTAGCCATCGCGAAACGATTACGCGCTGAGGCCCGGTGAATGTCAATATTTTGTCGCCAGAAAAAGCGCGCTTGTGTCCCGCGTTCGTCCGGCTAGCCTCCAACTCCGGTCATGCAATTCTCGTGGCGCTCATTTGGAAAAGGCTCGGCCGGCCTGCTCGCTTCGCTTTACCTTGCGGCTTCGAGTTTGGCGCAACTCTCCACGATTCCTAAACAGGGCATCCGTGAAAATGATCCCCGACTCCACGCGTTGACGAACGCACGAATCATCACCGCTCCCGGAAAGACAATCGAGAAAGGGACGGTCCTGATCCGTGACGGCTTGATCGTCGAGGCCGGCGCCGATGTGAAGGTGCCGGCGGAAGCCCGCGTGTGGGACCTGTCCGGCAAAACAATTTATCCCGGCTTCATCGATTCCTACAGCCGGCTCGGTTTACCCGAGACCCTCCAGCCCGAACCGTTGCGGAGCGATGTCGATCTGGACGATCCGAACGCCAAGCCCAAAGAAATCCCGCGCGAACATGCCAAGGGAATGCACTCGTGGAACCCGCGCGTCACCCCGGAACGCAAGGCTGCCGATTATCTCAACCTGGATAAAAAAGCGACGCGCAAGCTGCGCGACCTCGGGTTTACCAGTGCCCTCATCGTACCCGCTCGCGGCATCTTTCGCGGTTCGAGCGCGCTGATCAATCTCCAGGAAGCGGACGTTGACAGCATGGTCGTCGCTCCGTTGGTAGCGCAACACATCGCGTTTGATTTCGATCGTGAAGGAGATCGCGGCTATCCGAACTCGCTCATGGGCGCCATCGCGCTCATCCGGCAAAGTTATCTCGACGCATCCTGGTATCAGGCGGCGCAGGACGCTTACCGCAAAAGTCCGGCGACGACAGAACGTCCCGAAACCAATGCGAGCCTCGCCGCGCTGGCCGACCAGGCGCAACACAATCCCGCCGTCTTCGAAGCGGAGGACGAATTGGATTTGCTGCGCGCCTTGCGCATCGCGGAAGAATTCAAATTGAAGCCGATTCTGCTCGGGAACGGCTACGAATACCGGGTGCGGAAAGCGCTCGCGGAAAAGAAAACGCCGATCATTCTGCCGCTGGATTTCCCGAAAGTGCCGGAGATCGAGCGGCCGGAACAGGCCGTGGAAATTCGTCTCGATGAGTTGCAGCATTGGGACCGCGCGCCCAGCAATCCGGCCCGCCTCGCCGAAGCGGGAATTCCCTTCGCGCTCACAACCCAGAAGTTGGAGAAGCCCGAAAAAGATTTCTGGTCGCGCCTTCGGCTTGCCATCCGCCGCGGCTTGAGCAAAGAGGCCGCCCTCGCGGCATTGACGACGACGCCGGCGGAGATGTTCGGCGTGGCTGATCGGCTTGGAACGATTGCGCCGGGCCGAATGGCGAACCTCGTCATCGCGAGCGGCGATCTTTTCGGTGACGACGCGCGCGTCCTCACCACCTGGGTGGACGGACGCTATTACGATATCGAGCTGGGAGCCGACCGCGACCTGCGCGGCACGTGGGAAATCACCGCCGAAGGAAAAACGCTGCCACTGATTGTGGAAGGCAAGCTCGAGAAACTCGACGCAAAACTCGCCGGCGAAAAGATCACGCTCTCCATCAAGGAGGACGCTGTTCTGTTGGTCGCGCCGGCGAAATTATTCGAGAAGGGTGAAGGCTCGATTCGCCTCACGGGCCAAATCGTCGGTGAGACGATTGCCGGGAACGGTGAGGCGCCGCCGACCGCGAATGTTCGCTGGAGCGCGAAGCGCACCGCCGCCTACACGCCAACAAAAAAACCGGACGAGAAACCGTCGGCCCTCGATAAGCCGCTCGATTTTCCCGAGACCTATCCGGCGGGCGCGTTCGGACGTTCGGCGTTGCCTGAACAAGCGAAAACCGTGCTGATTCAAGGCGCGACGATCTGGACCTCGGGCCCGCAAGGCACATTGCAAAATGCCGATCTCCTCGTGACGGCCGGAAAAATTTCCGCGGTCGGTCCTGGCCTGAAAGCGCCGGGCGGCGCGACCGTGATCGACGGCAAAGGGATGCACGTCACGCCGGGAATTGTTGATTGCCATTCACACACGGCGATCAGCCGAGGTGTGAACGAATCCAGCCACGCGGTCACTTGCGAGGTGCGCATCGGCGACGTGATCGACGCGACCGATATCGGGCTTTACCGCGAGCTGGCGGGCGGGGTGACGAGCGCAAATGTTTTGCATGGTTCGGCGAACCCGATGGGCGGCCAGAACCAGGTGATCAAGTTCCGCTGGGGCGCGTTACCGGAAGAGCTAAAGTTCGTGGACGCGATGCCCGGCGTGAAGTTCGCACTTGGCGAAAACGTCAAGCAGGCGAACTGGGGCGAAAAATTCAAGACGCGTTATCCGCAGTCACGCATGGGTGTTGAGCAGATCATGCGCGACCGGTTCCGCGCCGCGCTCGAATACGACGCCGCGCTGAAAAAGAAACAGGGCCTGCCGGTCCGCCGCGATCTCCAACTCGAGGCGATCTCGGAAATCTTGAGCGGGAAACGGATTATCCATTGCCACTCCTATCGGCAGGATGAAATCCTCGCGTTCCTGAGCGTGGCGCGCGAATTCAAGATCAAGGTCGGAACGCTCCAGCACATTCTCGAAGGCTACAAAGTCGCCGACGTCATGGCGAAGGATGGCGTAGGCGGCTCGTCGTTTGCCGATTGGTGGGGCTACAAGTTTGAGGTTTACGACGCCATCCCCGATAACGCCGCGATGATGCAGGGCCAGGGCGTCCTGACTTCGGTCAACTCCGACTCGGCCGATCTCGCGCGCCGCCTGAATACGGAAGCCGGGAAGTCGATGAAATATGGCGGTCTCTCGCCGGATGACGCGCTGAAACTTGTCACGATCAATCCGGCGCGGCAGTTGCGAATCGACGCGAAGACTGGCTCGCTCGAGACCGGGAAGGATGCGGACTTCGTCATCTGGAACGGCAACCCGCTTTCGAATTACTCCAGCGTTAATCAAACCTGGATCGATGGCCGGAAATATTTCGATCGGGCGGAAGATGCGGAGGGGCGAAAAGCTTTCGCCGCGCAACGCGAGGCACTCGTCCAGAAAGCGCTCCCCGAGCGGTTGAAGGAAATCGGCGCGGGCGATTCGGACAAGAAAGGCGACGACAAGGAGCCGCCGAAAATCTCCGCCCGGGAAAGCCATCGCGCGCACGAGCTCGAATCGCTCTACGGAAGCGGCTACGACAAACACACCTGCACCGACCAATGACCGGCATGTTTCGCACTGGGAATAAACGAAGCTGTTTTGGCTTGCTCGCCGCGTTGATGTCTTTCAGCACGATGCAAAACGCCCACGGCTCCGATACGATCCCGGCGCCGCCTCAGACAAAACCGATCGCGCTCAAAGGCGCGACAATCCATCCGGTCAATGCCGCGGACATTCCTTCGGGCACGATTGTTTTTGAAAACGGAAAGATCACGGCTGTGGGTGCCGACGTACCGGTGCCCGGCGGCGCCGAAGTGATCGATGTCACCGGCAAGCATGTTTACCCGGGCTTGATCAACGCGAACACGGTTTTGGGATTGGTCGAGATCGGCGCGGTCCGCGCGACGGTCGATGTCGAGGAGCCGGGCACGATCAATCCGAATGTCAGGAGCATCACCAGCATCAATCCGGACAGCGAGCTGATTCCGGTGGCACGGAGCGCGGGAGTTCTCACGGCGTTGTCTGTGCCGGAGGGTGGAATTATTTCGGGGCAATCCGCGGTGCTACGCCTCGATGGCTGGACGCCGGAAGAAATGACGGTGCGTTCCCCCGCAGCGATGCATTTGCGCTGGCCGAATCTAACGATCGACCGCGGTCCGCGTGCGAGGAAGTCGATTAAAGACCAGCAAAAGGAAATCGACAAAGCGCAGAAACAGATTCGCGACGCCTTTCAAACCGCACGGGCTTATTGGCAGGCGCGAAAAAATCCGAGCCTGGATTTCAAATCGGACCTGAGATGGGAAGCGATGATGCCGGTGTTCGATGGCAAACTGGCGCTTTTCGTTCATGCCGGGACGCTGGCTCAAATCCAGGCAGCCCTCGCTTGGGCGAAGGAAGCGCAATTGAAAATTGTTCTCGTCGGCGGGAACGACGCGTGGCGTTTCGCTCCGCAACTCAAGGAAACGGATACCGCCGTGATCGTTGGTCCCTCGACCAGTCTGCCGCCGCGACGTGACGACGGTTACGACAGCGCGCTGAGCAACGCGGCGAAGTTGCACGAAGCCGGCGTGCGTTTCTGCATCGCGTCCAACGGTCGCGGGGGCGAGACGAACGAGCGGAATGTCGGTTACGAAGCCGGGCTGGCCGCTTCCTTTGGTCTGGCGAAAGAAGAAGCGCTCAAAGCCGTCACTCTTTACGCCGCGCAAATTCTCGGCGTCGCCGATCGGCTGGGATCTTTGGAAACCGGGAAAGCCGCGACGCTTATCGTGACGAACGGCGACCCGCTCGATTTCCCGACGCAAGTCGAGGCTGCCTATATCGATGGCCGCAAGATCGACCTAAGCAATCGGCAGACGCGGCTTCGCGACAAGTATCACCAGAAGTATCGACCCAAATAGTCACGCTTGAGAACCGGCGGACGTCTGCCGGTTTCTCGAAACTACGTGCCAGGTCCACTTGCCGCAGCTGGGGCATTTCAAAAGCCGGCTCGGTTTGCCCGCCGCTCCCCAACGGATGCCGCCGAGGTCCCATGTCGACCGGGCATGCCCGCATGGACAGGTATGCATCCATTCGCGTGACTCAGCTTCCATGGATTTCGCCGCGTCCTCCGAAAGCACGGCCTTCATGAGTTTCTGGATGAATCCCATACGACGACCGCTAGTGCCCTTGTTGCTTCCGCGGATCGGTTTCCGCGATAATCAGGCTGACCGCGTGCTGATTGAATCCTTTGAAGCCGCCTTTGCGCTGCAAATTCTCCAAATGACGGACGATCGACCTTCGCCACAAAATGCCTTTATAGGATGGGGATTCGGGCGTAGAAATGGGCAACTGATCGATAGACATTAATTCTTTCCCCGCAATGGAGCCCGAACAATGACACAGCCACAACCCTACGTCCCCACCGAACGCGAGCAGAAGTTTCTCGAGAGCGTCGAAGAAGGCCGCTATGAGCGGGAAATTATCAGTGGGCTCGCCCCCTTCTTCAATGAGAAGGCGCCGGCGGACATGCTCAACTTCTATTCCAAGGACGAGGTGGCACGCCTGCAAGCGCTCAAGGGCACCGATCGTGACGTTGAAGCCCGGATGCCCGTGAAGATCACGCGCCATTACTACGAACTGGCCAGGACCAGCGCCGCGATTCAGCGCATCGTCAAGGCCGACCCCAGCGAGACGATGGATCTTGCGGGCTCGGAGGATCCCGGCAACCAGATGGACTACAGCCCGGTCGAGGGCCTGCTGCACAAGTACGAGATGGGACTCATGTACGTCATTTCGACCTGCTCGGCCCATTGCCGCTTCTGTTACCGCGAAGAATTGATCGCCCGTAAGCAGATCAAGCGACAGGACGGCACCATCGCAAAGAAAGGTCTCGCGATGATCCCCGAGATCATCCCCTACATCAAGCAGCACAACGCGGCCGTGGCGAAGAACGGCGGCGTGCATCCCGAAAGCGGACGCGAGAAGTTGCGCGAGATCCTGATGTCGGGCGGCGACGCGATGGTGCTGAACAATTCAAAGATCGCGGCCTGGCTCGGCGCTCTGGCCGAAGCCGGCGTCGAGTCGATCCGCATCGGCACCAAGGATATGGCGTTCTATCCCCAGCGCTTCGACCGCACCTTCCTGTCGATGCTCGATCGGTTCCACGAGACCTACCCGCAGGTCGGCCTGCACATGATGCTGCACTTCGAGCACCCCGACGAGTTCCTCGCCAAGGACGCGGAAGGAAACTACCTCGAGGACGCGCAGGGCTTTAAACAATGGGTCCCCGCGACGGGCGAGGGAATGCGAGGCCTGGCCGCGCGCGGCTGGCTCACCGTGCAGAACCAGGCGCCGATCATGAAGGGCATCAACGATGACGCGGACGCCCTCCGCATTCTGCAGCGCGAGTTCAAGCGCGCTGGCGGCGAGAACCACTACTTCTTCTGCGGGCGCGACATCGTCGCCTACAAGGCATTCAATGTTCCGATCGAGACCGCGTGGAATATTCTCAACGAATCGCAAAAGGGATTGTCGGGAGTCGAGACCCATGCACGCCTGTCCATCACACATTACAAAGGCAAGACCGAAGTTGCGGCGGTCACCAACGAGGGGATACCGGGACTCGCGGGCAGCGAGAATGGCGTCCTGATCTTCAAAATTCTTCGGAACGCCGGCAGCGCGCCTGATCGCGGCAAGGTCTGCATCGTCGGCCGCAACCCCGAGGCGCTCTGGTTCGACGACTACGAGGACCGCGTTCTGTTCGACGAAGCCGGCTTGTACGACTACGCGCGGGTGGCGAAACCCGGACAGGCGCCGGTTCGCGCCACGGCTGCCGCACGGGCGCCGAGTCTCGGCGCTCTTCAAGCCGCTCTTGCAGAATGATCGACAAGCGGGTGCCGAGCGCGGCCGAGGCTGTCTCGGACATTTTCGACGGCGCCACCATCATGTTCGGTGGTTTCGGCGAAGCGGGTAGTCCAATCGAGCTCATCCACGCGCTGATCGACCAGGGCGCCACGAATCTGACGATGATCAGCAACAACTGCGGCAGCGGCCAGGTCGGCCTCGCGGCGCTGCTCAAAGCGGGCCGCGTTTCCAAGGTCGTCTGTTCGTTTCCGCGCACCGCCAACTCGACCGTCTTCCCCGAGCTCTATCGAAGCGGCCGCACGAAATTGGAATTGGTTCCGCAGGGAACGCTCGCGGAGCGCATCCGCGCCGGCGGAGCTGGAATCCCGGCGTTCTACACCCCGTCCGCGGTGGGAACGCCGCTGGCGGAAGGCAAGGAATGCCGCGAATTCGGCGGCAGACAGTACCTGCTTGAGCACGGCCTCCGCGCGGACTTCTCGCTCATCAAGGGGCGGGTCGCCGACACCCACGGCAACGTCCTCTACAGCAAGACGGCGCGAAACTTCGGCCCGCCGATGGCGATGGCGGGCAAGGTCACGATCGTCCAGGTCGCCGAGATCGTAGAACCGGGCCGGCTCGACCCCGAGTCGATCGTCACGCCCGGCATCTTCGTGGATCGCGTCGTCGCCATCTCCAACCCGGCTCACGAATCGGAACTCGTCGAAGCAGGAGCGTCGTACCCATGACGAAGCCGCCGGTGATTGGGCGAACGCGCGAGGAGATGGCGCAGCGCCTCGCGCAGGACATTCCCGACGGCTCCTATGTGAACCTGGGCATTGGCATTCCGGAGCTGGTCGCCAAGTTCGTGCCGGAAGGCCGCTCGCTGATCTACCACACAGAAAATGGCATGCTCGGCATGGGCCCCGCGCCTGGGCCCGGCGAAGGCGATCCCGAGCTGATCAATGCGGGCAAACGGCACGTGACGGCGCTGCCGGGCGCCGCCTACTTTCATCACGCGGACAGCTTCGCCATGATCCGCGGCGGCCACCTGGATCTTTGCGTGCTCGGCGCCCTCCAGGTCGCGCAGAACGGCGATCTGGCTAACTGGTCCACGGGCGAGCCCGACGCCATCCCCGCAGTGGGCGGCGCCATGGACCTGGTCGCGGGGGTGAAGTCGATCTTCGTCATAACCCAGCATTGCACCAGGGAAGGCGAGTCGAAACTCGTGCAAAAGTGTACCTATCCGCTCACGGGATTGGCCGTCGTGAACCGCATCTACACCGATCTCGCCGTGATCGAAGTCACGCCGCACGGATTTCGGCTCGTCGAACTGAGCCCCGGTATCGATTTCGATTTCGTGCAGGAACGCACCGGTGCGCCTCTGCTTCGCACCCCGGAACCGATCGCCGTCTTAGACGAAAAATGTTCGTATAATTCTCGTTAGCTGCTTGATCCGCCGGTGTATCCTGTAATGAACTACGCTCACTTCTCCTATGACGATCAAATCCGTCGCCTGCAGGATGATCTTTACTCGGCTCGAACAACAATTATTTCGCTCATGCCACAAGCCATGCAGGATGCGTTTCGAAGCCACTATTCCTGTGAGACTCGTCAGCAGTCGTACACATGGGAACGTGAGCTTGTCCGCAAAGCAATCGAACTAGCCGTCCCCTTACCGGAGAGTCAGGGATCATATCTTCCGACTCGCGCGTTTTGCCCTTTGTGCGGCGAGGGGAGCTCGTCGCCTTACGCAACTGGGTTTACCTTGCCTGAAGGGTTATCGAGACATCTTGAAGGCCACGGAAACGTTGGCCGGTGCTCGGTTATGGAAGCGGCGATTGAGCTGGCGCGCGACTATTTCCACCGGACGTTTTCTCCCATCGAGGCCGCCGAACGCGAGCTGCTTCGGAAAGAGCTGGAACAGCGAAGGCGAGTTGAAGTGCTCTACAGGACCGATATCAGCTCAGACCCACTACTGCTTGACGAATCACTTTACGGAACGGCGCCCCGAACCGATCAACAACTGGCGTGGGCAGAGCAGCGTCTCACCGAGCTAGGCTTTCAGATGTCTGTGGCCGACAGCGCTAAGCAGTATACGTTGGAGAGGCCAGAGCTTATCGTTTACGCTGATCCGCGAGGGAGTGGTGAGATTACATTCCGCGTCTATAGGAAGCCTCTGCCGAAACGTAAGCGTCCCATGCCAGCTCAGGTCTTCTCTCTCAAAGACAACTGGAAAAACGATCTGAAAGGAAAGTTCGAGGCGCGGCTGGGCCCGGCTTAACGAATCCATGAAGGCAGCTAACCACGCGATGGAGCGAACAGCGGGCAGCCGTACCATTTAAGCTTGTGGTAGCTACTTCCCATTTTCTGCGCGCGACGCGCCACCGCGCCCGCTGTCGCTCATCTTGTTCTCGTTAGCCCTATTCCACGCGCGATGCTTTACCTTAGCCACATGCAGCTGCCGGACATGGCGTGGTTCACGCCGGCCGAGCGCCGCATTTTCCTCCTCGACTTTTCCGCGTCGCAGCCGGAGGTCACTCATCGTCGCTCACGCCGCATCGGCTACGCGGTTTTCGCAGGCCAGATTCTGGGGCTCATTGACGGCGCCGTCGTTGCAGGCTCAGAGCGCGGCGTACTGTGCGGCATGCTCGGCGGTCTCGTCGTTTCCCTCGCGATCGTTTACGTTGTCGGGCTGTACATCGATCGTGCTCCGCTCCGAGCGTTCGTCGCGCGTTCGTCGCGCCCGATTATGCCCATTAACGATCGTGTAGCTGTGTTCGCTTACCATGGAAAGCCGCCCAAGGCCTAACGAGGCGATTCAGCGAAACTGACATGACCACGCAAACCGACCTCTCGCGCAGCGCGGCCCTCTACGAGCGGGCCCTCAAAGTCCTTCCCGGCGGCGTCAGTCGCAACGCGATCCTGCGGGGGAAGCACCCGACCTACGTCGAATACGGCAAGGGCTGCCGCGTGACCGACCTGGACGGCGTCACGCGCATCGACTTCTCCAACAACATGGCGTCCCTGATCCACGGCCACGCCTGCCCCGAAATCATCCAAGCGGTGACGGAGCAGATGACCCGCGGCACCGCGTTCATGATGGGAACCGAGATCGAGGTGCGCTATGCCGAGCACTTGTGCAGCCGCAACGCCTCGTTCGAGAAGATGCGCTTCATGAACTCGGGCACGGAAGCGATCATGGTCGCGCTGAAGGCGGCCCGCGCATTTACCGGGCGGCCGAAGATCGCCAAGGCCGAGGGCGCCTACCACGGCGTCTACGACTACGCCGAGGTGAGCCAGGGCTCCACGCCGGCGACCTGGGGCGGCGTCGACCATCCGCGCAGCGTTCCGCTGGTGCACGGGACACCCGAGTCCGCGCTCAACGACGTCGTTGTCTTTCCGTTCAACGATACCGAGCGGACGCTGGCGATCCTGGACGAGCACGCCAGCGACCTTGCGTGCGTATTGATCGACCTGATGCCGCACCGCGTTGGCTTGTGTCCGGCGGATGTCGAGTTCGTCACCGCGCTGCGCAGGTGGTCCGCGCACCACGGGGTGCTGTTGGTGTTCGATGAAGTCATCACGTTCAGGGCCGAGCACGCCGGGTTGCAAGCGCGCTACGGCGTCACGCCCGACCTGACCGCGCTGGGCAAGATCATCGGCGGTGGATTTCCCATTGGCGCCGTCGCTGGCCGCGCCGAAGTCATGGATGTGCTCAACCCACAATCGCCCCGGTACGTGTTCCCGCACTCCGGAACATTCACGGCCAACCCGATCAGCATGACCGCGGGCATGGCGGCGATGCTGAAGTTCGACCGACCCGCGGTGGCGCGCCTAAACGCGCTGACCGATCGGGCCAGGAAGGGCATCGAAGGCGCGATCCGCGCGACGGGCGCGGCCGCGAGCGTCACCGGCGCGGGCTCGATGTTCCTAGTGCACATGAAGCAGACGCCGCCACGAAATTACCGCGATGCGTACCCGTCGCCCGACGAGTCGCGCCGACTCAAGGCGTTGCTCGATCACCTCTACAACGAAGGTTGCAGCATCATCAGCTCGGGTGCGTGCACGTTCTCCACGCCGATGACCGAAGCGGAAATCGACACGCTCGTGGGGGCGTTCAAGTCCGGCTTTGCCAAGCTGGCTTCGATGGCATGAGCGAGCGCCAGCCTCCGGCTCGCCAGCGAACAAAAATTGATTTGCCGATGTTCACGTAAACTGCCATGTTCACGGTTCCGTGAACATTAGAACTTCCGTGAACACAGGCAGAATTGCAGGAGCAGCCTTGGAGAAGGCTCTGGCGGCGAAGTTGCAAGAATTGCTCAGCGGCGTTCCCGGCCTTTCCGATTGGAAGGTCGAGACGAATCCCGCGCCTTTCGATCGCGCGTTTGATCTGCTGGCCAGAACGAAAAGCCCGCACGGTCCAATGATCGAACTTTGGGTGGAGTGCAAAAGCGAACCCCGACCATCGCGGTTTCCGTCAGTGGCCATCGAACGAGACTTTGAAAAAGGATCGACGAAGCAAGTCAGAGCCTGGGTATTCGCGGCGTCTCACATTTCGCCGCGCATGGCCGAGGTTTGCGAAGATCACGGTTGGAGCTGGTTCGATCTGGCCGGCAACTGCAAAATCACAGTGCCAACCTTCCTCCATATCGAGCGCCACGGAATGGAACCGGTGCATGACAAACCGCGTCCCACCGCGAATCTGAGCACGCCGGAGGCAGGACGCGTGATCCGCGCTTTGCTCGCACCGGAAAATGCCAACCGACCCGTGTGGACGCAGAGGGCGCTGCAACAGGAAACTCACCCGCATGTGAGCCTGGGTCTCGTAAACAAGGTCGCGCGGCATTTGCGGGAGGAAGCTTTTGTCGAGGAAGCGTCGAATGGCATTCGTTTGCGCGACCCGCTGAAGCTGCTGTTTGCGTGGCGCGATGCTTATCGTTTCGACCGACACGAGCGACGCGCCTATTTCACCCTGCTAAAGGGTAAGGAATTGCGCGACGAGCTGGCAAAGTTGGGCTCGCAAACTGGCGGGCATGCTGCTTACGCCGCCTTCTCCGCTGCGGATTTTCAAGCGCCGCACGTTCGCCAGTCGAAGACGTGGCTGTATGTCCGGGGAAAAGACACGCCCAGATTTGAAAGACTGGTTGAGGCGAAGCCGGTGGATTCGGGCGAGAACCTGGTGGTTCTGATTCCAGATGACGATGGCGTTTTCTACATGGGCGATGATGGACGGACGGGCGAAGGGCGAATGGCCTGCACGAACGCGATGCAGACCTATGTCGATCTGTGGCACTGCGGCGGTCGGGGCGAGGAAGCAGCGGAGGCATTGCTCGAACAGCGATTGAAACCGCAGTGGAAAGACAAGGGATTGAAAGTGTGAATCTCGAACCCCGGCAGCGCGAAGATTACAGCGACCGGCAGGTCGAGGCCGCGCATCGCGTCTTGATCGATATCGGCCAGGTGCTCGCTTCATTCGCCGATTGCATGGTGGTGATCGGTGGATGGGTGCCGGATTTGCTCCTGCCGGCGGCGGCCGAGCCGCACGTGGGAAGCATCGATGTGGATTTCGCGTTGAACGCCGATCGGCTGCAGGACGGGCGCTATGCGGAACTGCTCAAGTTGTTGCTCAACACAAAGAGATATGAGCAGGGCGAAAAAGCCTTTCAACTTGTGACGACCGTGGACTTGGGAGATGGCGAGCGGCCTGTGCAGGTGGAAGTCGAGTTTCTTGCTCCAGCGGACGCTGAGTTAAGAAAGAACAAGCCGAAACTGGTCGCTGGATTTCGTGTTCTTCAGACTGAGGGCTGCGGCGAAGCCTTTCGCGCGCCGGTCGAAAAGAGTTTATCGGGACAAAACGTTCTGGGTGCTGAAAATACGGTCCACCTGCTTGTCGCCTCGCTGGCGGACTTTCTCGTACTGAAGGCTCACGCCATTGGCGGGAGGGATAAGCCGAAGGATTCGTACGATTTCTGTTACACGCTGGAGAATCTGCCCGAAGGCATGGAAGTGCTGGCAAAGGACTGGGCTGCGCGGATCGGTGAAAAAAATGTGGCGAGGGCGGTGGAAATCCTGCGCGAGAAGTTTGCCTCAGTGCGCTCCTTCGGACCACAACAACTCGTGGAGTTCCACAATGCTGCGGATAAGGATGAGCGGGAAATGCAGGCCCGCCGTGCCTACGAACTGGTCCAGCACTTGTTGAGCTTGCTGGGTTGAGCGATCTGAAAGTCAGGCTCACTTCCAAACTCACTCCCGTTCGAAGACCGTCGCCAAGCCTTGTCCTACCCCGACGCAGAGCGACGCGATGCCGCGCGAGGCGCCGGTGCGAGCCATCTGGTGGATCAGCGTCGTGGCCAGGCGGGCGCCGCTGCAACC
>JBEEHU010000116.1:0-16542 GCA_041167565.1 Verrucomicrobiota bacterium
CAAAAGGGACCGCTGCATCCATCTACAAACCTTCGCTGCAACTGGCGGTTCCGCGGTGGTCACCGGATGGGAAATCGATCGCGTTCATTGAAGGCTTGATGAGCGATGAAGGATTTCACGGCGGCGATCTCGTCACGATGTCGGCCGCCGGAAAGGATATCGTAAATCGCACGAAAGCTCGCAAGAGCTCGGTGAGTTCCCTTTTCTGGCAGGCGCCGGATCGCATCCTGGTTACGGAATACGTAGAAGGAGGAGGCGCGATCTCCGAACTGACCCTCGCCAACAACTCCATGCGGACAATCTGGAAAGGCCCCGAAAGCTTTCATGCCTTCGGCAATTTCCCGGACTTCGCCCTCGCGGACAATAGCAAGACGGTGGCTGTGGTCCGGAGCAGCTATGAAGCGCCGCCCGAAGTTTGGGCCGGCCCGATCGGTGAATGGCGACAAGTGACCGCCAACAACTCGGCTCTTACTTCGACGTGGGGCAAGGCCGAGAACCTCGAGTGGACGAACGACGGGTTCAGCATTCAAGGATGGCTGATCCCGCCAGCGAAAACGGAATCCGGCAAGAAACATCCAATGGTCGTCCTGATTCATGGCGGACCTTCCAGCGCCACGACGCCGGAATGGCCGGCTGGTTTGGGAATGTCGAGAGCCATCATCGCCGCGCTCTCCTCCCGCGGTTACTATGTCCTTCTGCCAAATCCGCGCGGCAGCTATGGCCAGGGAGAAGATTTTACCCGCGCCAATGTGAAGGATTTCGGCGGCGGCGATCTTCGCGACATTCTTGCCGGCGTCGATGCCGCCATCGCGAAGTATCCCATCGACCCCGCGCGTCTCGGTGTGACCGGCTGGAGTTACGGCGGGTTCATGACCATGTGGACGGTCACGCAAACCAACCGTTTTCGTGGCGCCGTCGCTGGCGCCGGCATTGCCAATTGGCAAAGCTATTACGGCCAGAACCTGATCGATCAATGGATGATCCCGTTCTTCGGCGCCTCCGTTTACGACGACCCGGGCGCGTACGAAAAGAGCTCGCCTATTCACCACATCAAAAAGGTAAAGACTCCGACTCTTGTTATAGTCGGCGAGCACGACGCCGAGTGTCCCGCTCCGCAGTCCTACGAATTCTGGCACGCATTACGGACGCTGGGTGTCCCGACCCAGCTCATCGTCTATCCCGGTGAAGGCCACATGTTCGTCAAGCCCGAGAACCAGGTCGGCCGCCTCGATCAAACCGTGGCTTGGTTCGACAAATATCTAAAGTGACTCACCGTCCGACCTCCTACCTTCGACCTCCGACCTCCGAAAGGCCTCTGTTCTTCGCGACCCCGGCGAAGTTTCGTCAATGGCTCGCGAAGAATCACGAGCGCGCCGCCGAGTTATGGGTCGGCTATTACCGCAAAGACTCCGGCCGCCCGAGCATCACCTGGCCCGAATCGGTGGATGAAGCGCTCTGCTTCGGGTGGATTGATGGCATTCGCAAAAAAGTCGATGACGAAAGCTACAAGATCCGCTTCACGCCACGCCGAACGAAGAGCACCTGGAGCGCAGTCAACATCGCGCGCATCGCGGTGTTGACGCGTGAAGGTCGGGTGCATCCGGCCGGCGTCGCTGCGTTCGCGCGCCGCGAAGAGAATAACTCGCGCAAGTATTCCTTCGAGAACCGCGACTCAGCGACGCTTACCGACGACGACGAGCGCGAGTTCCGTCGCGATCGCGCTGCCTGGGAATTCTTTCAGCGCCAACCTCCGGGTTATCGCCGGCTCGCGGCATGGTGGGTGATCAGCGCCAAGCGGCCAGAGACCCGGCGCAAACGTTTGGCGCGCCTCATTGCCGACTCTCGCGCGGAACGCCGCATTTGAGCGGGCGCGGGATTGCAGCACGCCCGCGGGAACGTTAGCTTCAGCTCAATCCGCGCGATTTCTTCATGGCTATCCGAATCCTCGTCACCGGCGGCACCTTCGATAAGGAATACAACGAACGCACGGGCCAGCTCTTTTTTAAGGACACCCACGTCGCCGAAATGCTTCGGCTCGGACGATCGCGCGTCGAGGTCACCATCCGCACCGTGATGATGATCGACAGCCTCGAAATGACCGACGCCGATCGCGCGTTGATCGTGCAGAACTGCCTGCAGTCCGACGAGGATCGCATCGTCATCACTCACGGCACCGACACAATGACGGAGACCGCCGCAGCGGTGGCACGCGCCGTCGCCGGGAAAACCGTCGTGCTCACCGGCGCGATGATCCCCTACGCCTTCGGCAGTTCCGATGGTCTCTTCAATCTCGGCAGCGCTCTGTCGTTCGTGCAAGTGCTGCCGCCTGGCGTTTACATCTCCATGAATGGAAAATGTTTTCCATGGGACCGCGTCCGGAAAAATCGCGAACGCGGCGAGTTCGAGGAAATTTCGTCCGAATAGAACATTGGCCCTCTGACCTCTGACCTCTGACCTCTGATCTCTGACCTCTGACCTCTGACTTCCCTGTTTCCTACTTTCTACTTCCTTCTCCCATGAGCTTCCTGAACCTCGAGCAGTTGCCGTTTGTCGGAATGTCATACGACTTTGTCGGCGAAAATCATGGCGCGCCCTTCTCGGCCTACCTCGTCAAGGCCGAGCCCGGGCAAGGCCCGCGATTGCATACGCATCCGTACGTCGAGGTCGCATTCACCCTCGAAGGTTGCGCCACGATCACGGTCGGAGACGAACAACACGAGGTAAAAGCCGGAGGCATCGTCGTCATCCCTGCGAACACGCCTCATCAATTCGTTAATACGGGCAGCACGCTCTTGCGCCAGATCGACATCCACGCCAGCCCGAAATTCATCCAGACGAACTTGTAACTCACTTCTTTATCATCCAGGTCTGCCACGCCACAGCCTCGACGGGCAGGCACCAGATCGCTTACTAAGCGGAAGCCGGAAATTCACGCCGGCTCGCGATTCATCCAGCCGAATCTTACCTGAAGAATCGGCCGGAATACTCATGCCTGCCCACGAGCCGATGACGACCTGTGCTATACGTGAATCACGTATAGCATGAACCTTGGGAATGATCAGCTCGAACAGGCGGCATGAACTCTAGCGGGCGATCACCGCCATTATGGCCTCCCGCGCCAAATGCCGCGGCTCAGAACGGCCATGTTCCCATTCTTGGAGAGTGCGCTTGGACACTCGCAACTTTAAGGCCGCTTCGCTCTGCGAAAGATCCTTTCTCTTGCGCCAGTCGAAGAGCCGTTCACCCAAACTCCTTATTGAAGCAGCGGATGAACGCCGTGGGCGACGAACGATTTTACGACGCGTTTGAAAACTCATGGCCGAAGACAGAGGAAAGCTATACGTGAATCACGTATAGCAATCAAGGCCAAGCCGTGTAAAAGCCCCCCTGACCGTGGCCTGGCCATGAAGATTGACTTCGATTACCGTTGCTTCGAATGCGCTGGGTCGTCTTTCTTCGGGCGGTGAACGTCGGTGGGACAAACCGATGCCGGCCGGCGCTCATCGCGAAGCAGCTGGCCAGGTTCGGCGTGGTGAACATCGGCGCGGTCGGCACGTTTGTGGTGCGCGAAGATGTGAGCGAATCGGTTCTGCACGCGGCGATCTCCAGGAAGCTTCCCTTCAAATGCGAGATCATGATCTGTCCCGCAAGCGACATCATCAAGCTTGCATCAAAGGATCCATTCTCGGGAGAACCGTCCGATCCGAACATCACCCGGTTCGTGAGCGTCGCAGCCAAACGAGTTCGCGCACCGTTTCCCCTTCCCCTCAGTCTTCCTTCGGACGACGGCTGGCTCTTGAAGATCATTGCGATCCAAGGCCGATTCGTCCTGGGTCTGTATCGCCGGGAGATGAAAGCGATCAGCTATCTCGGCAAGATCGAGAAACGCCTGGGTGTCGCTACAACCACGCGTAGCTGGAATACAATTCAGAAAGTCGTGAAGATTCTAAAGGACGCGTAACCGTCCCCGCCGCTCAAAGCGCGTCAGCGGTTTGCCAAGCCGTAGCCTCGGCGAAGGCCGGTCACCGCCCGCCCTTGGAACAGATGGCAAAAGCCGCGAAGATTTTTCGCGCTGGATACCGGACCTACGAGACAAGAGCTCCGTCCCGAACGCGATGCAACCTCGCTGCTATACGTGAATCACGTATAGCATCGTCCGGCGACGAGCGATTCTTTTGAACAGGCACGTGTGAACCTTTAAGGACCAATAACCGCCGTGATGGCGTCTCGCGCCAAATGCCGCGGCTCAGAACGGCCATGTTCCCATTCTTGAAGAGTCCGCTTGGACACTCGCAACTTTAGTGCCGATTCGCTCTGCGAAAGATCCTTTCTCTTGCGCCAATCGGAGAGTCGCTCACCCAAACTCTTCATCGACGAAGCGGATGAACGCCGTTTACCGAGAACGATCTTGCGACGCGTTTGAAAACTCAGGGCCGGGACCCCGATGCTATACGTGATTCACGTATAGCGATCAAGACCGGAATTGCAACGACTGCTCCTGCTCGTCGCGCGAGAGCGTGACGTTCAGTTCCACCTTGTTGCGCCCGGTCTTGGCGTTCTCACCCAAGCCATCGCCACCTTGCGCCTGGGTTAACGATCGCTCCTCATACCGATCATCCGCGGCTGCGGGATCGATCCGATCTTCACGCGCGTGCTGTTTGTCGCGCCGTAGCCCTCGCGCGAAGCGGGATCAATCTCACTCACCGTCACCGGATGCAGCCCGCGCGGGTTCGGTCGCGCAGGTGAGCGCGTGCCCACATGCTATACGTGATTCACGTATAGCGATCCGAGGTGGAAAATGAACTCACGCGCCGCCATGGGATTGCAGCCCCAGCATCCCCCTATCTCGTGAATGAACGTTGCGAGGGCAATTTATTTTCAACTTCTCACTGGTCACAAGTCACTCGTCGCTTCTTTGGATATTCAGCCACGCATCCGGCGCACCTTGGTCACTCGCGCTCCCGCGCTCGCGCCAGCTACCCTGGCTGCATTAGCGCCTACCCGCTCGCTTCCGTGCTCGCGTGTTCCGGTCCCTGCCGCGGCGCGTCTTCGCGGCCCCTCACTGTCGAGCGAATGAATCCAACTGGTTCGAGCGTGTAAGAGTTCATTCAGATAACGTGATTCATGTTTTCGACCAGGTAACTCTCCGCGAGAAGCTCCGCTCCAACGAACCCGTCAGGCTTGTTTCTCCGCTTCCGCTGCTTGCTCGCGATACAAGGACGGCGGGGCCGCGGCGCGCGCCAAGCCATCGATGAACTCTTGAAACTCACGGCTGAACCAATGCGAACGCGACTGCCACCACGCCTTGGCGCCGGGATAAGCGATGATGTCACGCATCGGCGCCTCGAACCCGCGCCAGACTCGCAGGTCGAGATGGCCTTCCAACTTCTGGTAGTACATGTCTTCGTAAATCCGAAAGAGATGATCCATGAGCGCGCTGAACCGTGGCAGGTCAGCCCCTTTGATTGAGGCGAAGTCCCGCATCCCTCGATAATATAAGTCGCCAAATTCTGAATTCTCCGCCAGCGATTGGAGCCATTGATTGAACGCGTCCGACATCGAGCGCATCGACGCGAGCCGCGTTTGTCGCGCGTTACTCCGCACCTGTTGAGCGAGGTAAATCACCGAAATGATGACGCCGGTAGCCCCAACGATCTGCCCCACCGCGCTGATTGCTTCCCAGTTCATGGCCTTGCGGCACTATCCTCATTTGCCGTCGCTTGGCGAGAAAACTCATGCCGACAGACATTTGACGTTGGGCTTTGGACCTTTGCCGCGCCGCACGCGCCGAATCTGACGTCCATCAATTGCAGAGGCGGGAGGAAACGCCAGACGGACGAAAGATCGGCGAAGAAATCATTCGTGACACGGGGAAGGCAGACCGGCAAAATGCGGTTGGGTTATTCCTGCCACGGGCGGCACATCTCTGGGTAATTAAACCGAGGAATTCATCATGCCTTACATCACCGTCGGAAAAGAAAATGGAGCGGACATCCAAATCTACTACAAGGACTGGGGCAGTGGACAACCCATCGTCTTCAGCCACGGTTGGCCACTCTCGGCCGATGACTGGGATGCGCAGATGCTCTTTTTTCTCAAGCAAGGGTATCGCGTCATCGCGCACGACCGGCGCGGCCATGGCCGCTCGACCCAGACCGGTGAGGGCCACGACATGGATCATTATGCGGACGATCTCGCGGCGTTAACCAAGCATCTCGATCTGAAGGAGGCCGTTCATGTCGGCCATTCGACTGGCGGCGGCGAAGTGGTGCATTACCTGGCGCGCCACGGCGAAAGCCGCGTGGCAAAAGCGGTGATGATTGCAGCCGTGCCGCCGCTCATGGTAAAGACGGAAAGCAATCCAGGCGGACTGCCGAAGGAAGTATTCGACGACTTTCAAACGCAGGTAGCGACTAACCGGGCACAATTTTATCTCGATGTGCCGACTGGGCCCTTTTACGGTTATAACCGGCCGGGCGCGAAAGTATCCCAAGGCGTAATTCGGAATTGGTGGCGCCAGGGCATGATGGGCGGCGCGAAGGCGCATTACGACGGCATCGTCGCGTTCTCGCAGACGGATTTCACCGAAGACCTGAAGAAAATCACCGTGCCGGTGCTGGTCATGCACGGCGACGACGACCAGATCGTGCCTTACGCCGATTCGGCGTTTCTCTCGGCCAAGCTGTTGAAGAATGGTACGCTCAAGACCTACAAGGGATTTCCGCACGGCATGCCCACTACTGAGGCTGCGACCATCAACGCCGACCTGCTCGCGTTCGTGAAATCGTAGGGAAAAAGCTAAGCCGGAGACCTGCCGATGTTCCTGACCATTTACACCATTATTCACACGCTTATCAGCCTGATCGGGATTTTTTCCGGTCTCGTTATGCTCGGCGGCTGGCTGCGCGGCCATCGGCTGGAAGGTTGGACCAAGCTCTTCCTCATCACCACCATCCTGACCAGCGTGACCGGTTTCGGCTTCCCCTTCCACGGGTTCACACCGGCAATTGGCGTGGGCATTATCTCGCTCGTGGTTCTCGGCATCGCAGTGTATGCGCGCTCCTCGCGTCAACTCCTCGGCGCATGGCGCTGGGCTTTTGTGGTCACCGCTGTCATGGCGCTCTATCTCAATTTCTTCGTCCTCGTAGTCATGGCCTTTCGTCGGGTGCCTGCCTTGCATGCGCTCGCGCCGACAGAATCCGAGCCGCCCTTCCAGCAAACGCAGCTCGTCGTGCTCGTGCTCTTCATCCTCCTCGGCATCATCGCCGTCAGGAGATTTCGCCTCAACTCGATCGCGGTTACTTGAAGCTCGTATTGTCAGACGCGCAGAACATCTGCTCCCACGCCAATCTCCGGGGGCACGCGACGCTGACTTGATGCAGAACACGGGTGTGCCGCCCCGCGGCTGCGGGATCGGTCCCAACCCTCACGCGAGGGCCGCTTGGTCGCGCCGTAGGCCTTGCACGCAGGCGGATCACTCTCGCGCCTGTCACTGGATCCAGGCCCGGCGTCCGCGTCCTATTGTGGCGCGTTCGGCGAGGATTGCTCGGTCGCTGCTGGTGAATAGTCGTCGTAGCCGATTGTATTTTGATAGTAACCCAAGATGTCTGGGTTCCCAACGAGCTTGAAACGCAGTTCTTGGACATTTTCAAAACCGATCACTTTTAAGTAACTCCTCGTTGCTGTATCCTTCCAGGCTAATGAAGATGGACCTTTCCCGCTTGCTTTTAGCTCACTGACCACGTCCAACGTCACCGACAATTTATTGGCCCGCAAGGTTTTGCCATTTTCAAGCTTCACGCCGGAAGCGTCGTTGGGTGCAAATACGGTCAGTGTAAAGGGAGAAGGACCGTCTTTCGTCAGAGCCAGTATCGGAAGCGCCTTCGATAGTGCAACGAGTTCGGCGACATCGGACCGCTTAGCACACTCACCGACCAATCTCTCCAAAGCAGTCTCCTGGTCGGGGATGTTGGGTTTGATCAATTCGCTGGGAATCTCAAGATTCGACCAATCAGTAATTGCACGAATTCCCGCGTCATCATCGGTAGCTTTTATCGCGTACAGACGACCTTGGCTCCAGCGAAGCGCCGCACCCTTCTTAAAACATGACTCAAGTACATGGATTGCAGCATTCCCATTGGCGGACGTCCAAAGTGCATCGGCAATATCAAATGCGGTCCATAAGTCCTGACCGCTCTTGTTCTTGACGAAACTATCAGCCCACCGCGCTACTATGTCGGATTCAGCATCTATTTTCGCTAACGCGATCATAGCTGTGGCACGCAGAGGATTTCTAAGATCTTCCGCTATTCGGATCAGAGATTGACTGGCATTGTCATCGCGGGTTTCCCCAGCGTGAAAAATGGCGGCGCGTCGAACCTCATTGTCAGAGGCGTTCCCACCCACAATCAGTTCGCGACAGGCCGCACTGATCGCAGGATTCGTGATGCGAGAACCCGTTAATTGCCGAAGCAACACGAGCGTTTTTCTTGGGTTACGGTTTGTCCCGAGTATGACACCGAACTTATCAGCTACTTTATCCGCTAACGTCGGCAGACTGGTGATGTTTTGCTGGGTGGACACCAGCACTTTTACCACTTGGCCGAATTCGGCGTCCTCGGTAATCGGGTCGGCAAGAATGTCCAAGAGTTGATCAATGTCGATATCCCGCACGGAGAAGGGCGCGGCTGATTGCGGTGAAGCCTCGTTCCGCGCCAGGCTTGTGAGGTAGGAATCTAGCAGCGCTCTTCGCATGATAGTGTGAACTTGCCGCTTAGTTTCAGGCGCGGTAAATTCCTGCTGAGCTTGTTTTATGGCTTCCCGAACGACGAGGTCATGAATTTCGTGGTAGGTTTTAAAGCCTAAAAATCCTAATGCCCCCGCGGCCAGTGCGACACTAAAAGATAGTAACGCAGTTCGGCGGGCTTTGTGTTTCTCAAAATGCTCCTCGATTCGATCCCGAAGCTCTAACGTCAAAGCAGGTAGTTTCTCGTTGATTCGCTTTTCAATCAGCTCTTCAACATCACCGGGATTCGCTTTCGTTTGTCTCCGAATTGGAGTAGCACCGTTCATAGAACTTCAAGCTGGTGGGGATTTAAAACAAAGTGTTTACGGGGGATCCTGAGTTAATCTTCTCTGCAGCGATCTTCGGGGGATTTAACGTCGCGAGGCAAGATTAAGGGACTAGTATCCCACGTCGTTAACATTCATTTTGACTTGATGCGTAGAGAACTGTTACCGGCGCACCAGATCCACTAGTGGCTTGATGTCCTTTGATGATAACGGAAGAGTCGAAATATGTTTCGGTTTTGGAACCACGATAGCCGCCACTTTCTCAAGTTGCTCAACGTTGTCTCCGCATAAGCACAGTGCGTCAGCCAATCCACAAAACCAAGCCGCTAATTCGATTTCGATTAACGCGCTACGCCCTAGAAGATAGCAAGCAAAGGCGATCAGCGAAAGTGCAAGCAGAATTGTACCTATAGCGAACCATTGGACGTGCCGATCGCCCACAGTGGAGAGACCTCCGCTTTCAAGCTGTCCGACATAGGAAATAGTCTTGTTTGCCAACAATGGAAATGAAATGTAGGTGCCGACGAGAATGATCACTGCGAGCCCAAGCCACATGCCCGCTAGCCATCGAGCCTGGGTCGCCCTTCGGCGGAGAGAAAACTCGATGGTCATCTCGACGCAAGCTGCCTCTTGGAAAGATCGACAGCTTGTCCGATGGCGCCGTGTGCTTCGTTTACAAGTGTAATGTCTCGCGAACCACCCTCATAAATTCTTCCCGGCCGCTCAGCCATGGCACTAAGTACGTTCACGCACAAAGTCGTGAGAGGAGCCGGGGCTCCTGTCTCGGATGCAGTGATTTGTTCCATCTGCCGTCTATACCCCTCAAATGCGGTCGACAGAGCTTCCTTGTATGCGTAATCCTCTTCCAGCCTCAACGAGAGCATGTAATTGCGCGCGGCATAAATCGCTAGCCAAACGAGTGGGATCACCAGCGGTAAGCGCAGAGTTAGCCCGCGCAATGTTCCATCCCAAGTTGGATCGAATGTTCCGCCTAACAGATTCTTGCCAACGATGGCATTCAAGAAACTTGGCAAAGAAATAACGGCGAGGCCTATTATGCATCCGACGAAAGTTCTCAACCAACGTTTCTGTGGGGCATCAAAGCGACGTTTCTGCGTAGCAAAAGCAGATGCAAGACCCGCGCTGGTCGCGCCGGGCAGCAAGTCTGTAGCCTGCTTAGTTAATTCGTCAAGTTTCTTGGATAAAGCGCCAAGCCGGGCTTCATGATTTGTGGCGACCTCGTCGCTCTTCGTTAGGTGAGCAATAATGTAAGCGAGGCTTTCCTTATCCGTTTCTGCCGCTGTCAATATCTCAGTGAGCTCGCCCCGCAGTGCGATGCTGCTTTCATGGGCGGTCGTTATTTTCTTCGCGAGGTCGTTCGATTCAGTGGAGAATTGTTCGACTCGCGCTCGCTCAGCGCTTGTCTTGTCGCGCGCTGCAATGGTTGCATCGCGCGATTCTTCCGCCTCCTTACGCAAGGCGTCGATGGAATCTTTTGATTCTTTTATTTTTTGTAGGTCGGTCTGACTTGTGGTTGCCCCGTCTGAAATTCGGGAAGCAAGTTGATCGATCTCTTTGCGCCGTTCGCCAATAGCCTTTGTCTCAGCGTCAACCGTCGCTTTCCCTGTCGTGAGGGCAGCGACCAGATCATCAGAATTCTGCTTCTTTGTTGCGATCGCATTTACATCTGCCTCAACTGTTCCTTTTAAGCCGGCGATCGCGGTTGAGTGCGCCTCACATGTGTTTTTGGCATTGAATGCAAACAAGGCTTCGCTATCCGCTTTTTGCCTGGAAGTTTCGGCGGCTTTTAGGTGTTCCTCCGCCTGAGCCTTGATTTGCTGAATTTCAGCGATCAAGCGTTGGGCTTCCGTTTGACTGCTCATGGCAAAACGCTAGCGGCTAAGTTGAACCTCGGTAACCTATAACAACGAGGGTCAATCTGCGAAGCTCAAGAGGGTTGAGGGTTTCATCTGGGGCACGCGAATCTTTAACCGAAGCGAGCGCCTCTTGGCAAGGGAAAGCGAAGAAAACATTGCGTCTTTGGATACCGGTCACGGGAAACATCCGGCAGAGACATGCCGCCGGCACGGCTGCCACTACAGGATGAAGTCACACGGAGCGGCGGGCCCATATCAGTTTTGCGGAGGAGGAATGAGGATAACGAGGTTCACTGGTGGCCGCCGGACACGAGGAGGGCCTGGCCGGTGACCCAGCGCGCATCCTCGGAGGCAAGAAAGACTGCGACGGGACCGATGTCGTCGGGCTGACCGATGCGTCCCAGTGGCGTTTGCGCTTCGACGGTTTTCTGAAAATCCGATCCGGCGATGCCGGCGGAATGAAAGCCTTCCGTCTCGACCATGCCGGGGTTCAGCGAATTTACTCGGATCCGGCGCGGCCCGAGTTCTTTCGCGAGCGAACTGGTGATGGCATCGACCGCTGCTTTCGTGGCGGAGTAGACGGACCCGCCGGGCGTCGGGCTCACGGCAGCGACGGAACTGATGTTGATGATGCTGCCGCCGTCCCGGCCGAAGGCTTCGGCTGCTTTCTGCGAGACGAGGAGAAGACCGAGCACGTTGAGATTGAACTGCCGATGGAAGTGTTCCTCGGTCACTTCGGCCAGCGGCTTAAAGTCAAAAATCCCCGCGTTATTGACGAGAACATCGACGCGGCCGAAGGCGGTTATGGTTTCGGCGAAAAGGCGATCGATATCGGATTTCTGCGAGACGTTCGCCTGCACCGCAACGGCTTTGCCGCCCTGGCTGGTGATGTCAGCGACCACGCGATCCGCGCCTTCTTTGCTCGAGGAATAATTGACGACGACGGAAGCACCGGCGTGACCAAGGTGGGTCGCAATGGCGGCGCCGATACCTTTGGAGGCGCCGGTGACGATGGCGACTTTCCCGCGGAGTTTCTGTGAATCGGTAGACATAGGAATTTTTGTTTTCTGTTGGTGAAGGAAAGCTCTGGCTGCTGGTCGTCATTGATCAGCACCGCCGCCTTGTAGCTGCGGTCTTCACTATCCATCACTGCTGCGGATGTTGCCAGCTCTTGTAGACCGCACTGCCCCGGTCAGCCTACGCGAGCAGCTCTTCTAATTCTTCGGTCGTTAGGCCGGTCATGAGCGGTTCCTCGCTGTCGATGGCGGCGTCGATCGCCGCGCGTTTTTTCTCTTGCAGCTTTAGGATTTTTTCTTCCACGGTGTCGCGCGTGATCAACTTGTAGGCGGTGACGACACGGGTTTGCCCGATGCGATGGGCGCGGTCGGTGGCTTGCGCCTCGACCGCGGGATTCCACCACGGATCGAAATGAATGACGGTGTCGGCGGCGGAGAGATTTAGGCCGACGCCGCCGGCTTTGAGGCTGATCAGGAAGACTGGAATCGCGGAATCGCCTTGGAAGCGATCCACGATTTCCTGACGCTTTTTGGTAGAGCCGTCGAGATAGCAGAATGGAATCTCGAGCTTCTCCAGGCGTTCGCGGATGAGGTGCAGCATCGAGACGAACTGGCTGAAGAGCAGGACGCGATGTTCGCCATCGATTGCTTCCTCGAGGAGCTCGTCGAGGAGGTCCAGCTTTGCGGAGGTCTCTTCCTTATCAATGCCGACGAGGCGCAGATCGCAGCAGACCTGGCGCAAACGGAGCAGACCAGTGAGCATCTTCATTCGTTGGACACCGGCGTTCACATTCTTGCCGGAGCTGCCGAGACCTTGCTGGATCTCGCGCAGGAGCGCGTCGTAGGCGGCGCGTTGATGACTCGTTAGGCTGGAAAGCACCACCTGCTCGATTTTCTCGGGCAGGTCTTTCGCGACGTCGCGTTTCCGCCGGCGGAGGAGGAACGGCTGGAGCCGGCGCGAGAGCCGGCGTTGGACATCGGGCGCGGAGCCGCGCGCTATCGGTAGTTCGTAGCGCTCACGAAAGTCTTTGCGATCCCCGAGATAACCAGGTAGCGCGAAGTTCATGATCGACCAGAGATCGCGCACCGAATTTTCCATCGGCGTGCCGGTCAGGACGAAGCGATGAGCCGCGCGGAGGGCGTAGGCGGCTTGCGCGTTTTGCGTCTCCGGATTTTTGATGTGCTGCGCTTCGTCGAGCACGGCGGTGGAGAAGTTGATTTCGCGCAGGGTGTCGATGTCGCGTCGCAGCAGCGCGTAGCTCGTGATGACCACGTCGGCGTCTGCGATCTCATGGAAACGGGCGGCGCGATCGGCGCCTTCGAGCGCAAGCGTCTTGAGTTCGGGAGTAAACTTCCGCGCTTCATTCTCCCAGTTTGTCACCAACGATGTCGGGCAGACGACGAGGGCCGGGCCATCGCCCTGGTGGGCGCGAAGAAACGCGAGCGTCTGCACCGTTTTACCAAGACCCATCTCGTCGGCCAGGATGCCGCCTAGATTGTTCGTCGCGAGGCGCGTGAGCCAATCAAAACCAGCGAGTTGATACTCGCGCAATATCTCCGCAAGCGTGCCAAGTTTTGTCTTCGCCTCCGGCGGCGCGTCGCGGCCAATGATGAACTTCTTCAGCGCCGCGCGACGATCGGCGACGGCGGAGCCAAGCTCGCGCGCGGTCTGTTCGACATACCCGGCGTGGGCGCGGTTGATGCGGTAAAGCCCGGGCTGGGTCTGCGCCGGATCGCAGTCGCGAATAACCTGCTCGAAATCTTCCAGGCCCGCCGTGTCGATTACAGCGAGGTGGCCATTCTTTAATCGCGTCTGCGACTGGCCGGAGCGAAGCAGTCGCTGGATGTCGGCGTTCGAGAACACCTCGCCGCCGGGCGTGGTGAGCGAGTAACGCACCTCGAACCAATCCTGCCCCGAGCCGACAATCTCGAGCTTCGGCGTGACCCGCTCGATCTCGCCGGTCCATTTCTCGACCTGCGCGGTGAGGGTCACCTTCCAGTCGCGCTGCAGTCGCGGATAATCGGTCGCGAAAAACCGGACAACATTGGGCTGGCCGTGCAGCACGAAGCCTCCGGCGTCCGTTCGGGCGAAGCCAATCTGCTCGAGCCGCGCGACCGCCGCGTTCTCCGCGTCCAGATTCCGCATCAGCACGCGATCGGCATTTTGTGAATCGCGAAAGACGAACTGATCGTGTGCGTTGGCCAATGCTTTGCTCGGTGTGCGATCGCCGTAGGTGCACATCAACTCACCGGTGACGCTGTTGAGCGTGCCGGCCAGTCGCAGCTCAAAGGCTGGCAATGCCGTTGCGATTTCCGGCAGGCGAACGCCTTCGCCAGCGCGCACGTCGAATGCCTCGCGGAGCCGCGGCAGATCGAACGCGAGGAAGTGCAACGCGCGATCGCCCTCGAGCAGCAGAGGCCGCTCGATCAGGTGCGTCGAGCCCGCCGGCAACGCTTCCCCGCAGCGGACGAACTCGTTGTTTTGCAGCAGCCACGCCTCGGTCGCGTTCCAAAGGATCAGCGGCTTCTCATCGTGCTCGTGCTCGTGATCGATCTTCCCGCTGAGGTTCGCTTTCACCTCGATGCCCCCGTCACGGCGCGACTCGACCAGAAGCTCGGGACGCATCACAACCGATGAGATCGTTGCGCGGGTCGCTTTGCCGAATGTCACGCGGGGATGATTCTGCAACGCGGGGAGCAGCCGCAGCAATCCGTCGCGTGACAAGGTCGCCATGCCGCTCTCGAAAATCGCCGGGACCGCGCGCAAGCCTTCGATCAGCCCGAGATCGGCCTCGTCGGCTGCAAACATGCCGTTCTTCGGGAGTGCGGAGACGAGGGTGCGATTTCGAGAAGCTTCCGCTTCAACGACAATCATGATCTGCCCTTTCTGCCATGCGCCCGTGAAGTTAGGCGGCAGGATCACGTGCAGCGTCGCGGCGACAGCATCAGCAGTCTCGCTGGCGACGAACCGCGGACCTGCCGGACCCTCGGGAATCGCCGGCTCGACTGCTGGCACCGCCACGGCCGCTGGAGGATTCAGATAGCCGAGCCCCACCGCAACCGAGTGCGCACAAATTTTCCCCGCCGAGCGCGACTCCCAGCAGCTGCACAGATTCTCGACGTCGACCGCGCTCTTGATTCGCAGGCCGGAGCGGTAGTTCTTCGCGCCTTCGCGCACGTAGCCGCTCAGCAACGGCGGCTCGTATTTAGCCTCGGAGACGCGGCCGCTCTTGAGCAGCTCGCGCGCTGGCTTCATCGCCTGCCATCCCCCTGCGTTGAGGAGGAGCTTCTCGGTAATCGGAATCGCGCTCACGGGCGAGCAACGTCGCCCATTAGGCGCCTTTGCAAAATTACGCGCAGATCACGCGAGAAAAAAGCGACGGCAAACGTCGCGAATGCCTCTGGAATAATCTTCTGCGATGAATTCGACGGCCATCGTTTTTCTTGTACTGTCAAGATCATGAGTACGGTCCGCGAGATCCTCGACGCGATGGACAAACTGACTCGTGAGGAATTGCGGATCCTGAAGCTTGGCGTCGATTCTCGACTCGCTGACGACGACAATGACCCAGCCTTGCTGGCCTCTTTGAAGGAAGCCATCGGTTATGCCGACACTCACGCAGCAGAAGCCAAATCCATCGACGAAATTCGCGCGCTCATCCCCCAATGGATTTCCGAGTCGAAATCACAGGCCCGGCCATAGCGGACCTCGCCGAGATCGTTTCTTATATCGCGCAAGAGAACCCCGCAGCAGCGAAGGCGCTTTGTGAAAATCTGCTTGATGCGGCCCTGAATCTTGCCAAGACGCCGTTTAAAGGCAGCCGCTATCAAATGCTTGCCGATGTTCGCAAGCTGACGCTGTGACCATTCAAGATCTTCTATCGAGTAAACGACAGGGCGAGGGCCGTCCAGATCCTTCGTTTCTGGCATTCGGCCCGTCGCGAGCCGAAACTCGGACCTGGCGTTGGATGATAGTCCGCGGCCCTTGTGGACAGCCGCCGTATCTTAGCCCTGAGACGCGGCCACTCTTGGGCATCTCTTCCCGCAGGCGGCTCGCTCTTCTACTTCCTACTTTCTACTTTGAGTAGGAGGAGCTTCTCGGTAATCGGGATTGCGCTCACGGGCGAGCAACGTCGCCCATTCGGTCCGTTTACAAAATCGCGCGCGAGTGTCACCCGGACCAGGCGTGTTTCCTTGCGTCGCTGCAAACTGGACGATTATCCGTTCACCCTAGTGCGGCACAACTCCCCAGCACGGCAAACTGTCTTCCCATTTGTTGTGTGTTACTCGGACGGGCTCGGAGCTGCCATCGACGGGCGCGACGAAGATCTCGCCATAGGGCTGCGGGTTGGAAGCGGAAAGCGCGGGCTCGTCATTCAGCCATCCGCGCGCCGACGTGAACGCGATCCATTTGCCGTCGCCGGAAAAGCGCGTGTGCATGTTCAGCGCGGTGCCATGCGCGAACGGGCGCGGCGAACCGTCCGGCTTCCCGTCTTTCAGCGGTTGCAGGAAAATCTGGAAGAGACCACCCGCGCGGGTTGATGTGAATGCAATCATGTCACCGTTCGGCGAAATCG